>NZ_SMKI01000631.1 GCF_004348415.1 Streptomyces hainanensis | reverse complement strand
CCGCCACCCTGGTGTTCACCCCCTACGCCGACCCGTCGACCAGGGCCACCCAGCTGCTCTCCGGCGCGCTGGACATCGCCAGCTTCCCCGACGAGAACATCGGCCGGTTCGAGAACAACGACTCCTTCTCGGTCGACATGGTCAACGCGCTCGGCACCTACCTGCTGTTCAACGAGCGCCCGGGCTCCGTCTTCGCCGACGCCCCGGAACTGCGGCGCGCCGTCGCCCAGGCCCTGGACCCCGAGGGGTTCACCCAGGTCGTCACCCACGGCCGCGGCCAGGTCCTCACCTCGGTCGGCTCCGCGGCGCTGCCCTGCGCCAACACGGACGCCGCCCTGCTCCCCGGCCACGACCCCGAAGCCGCCGGCGAGCTGCTCGACGGCGTCACCATCCGCTTCGTCGGCACCGTCGGCGTCGACCAGGGCAACGAGTACGCCGCCGAGGTGCTGCGCAACGCCGGCGCCGACATCGAACTGCGCAACCTCGACAACGCGCAGTGGTCCGAGATCACCAGCGGCGGGGGCGACGACTGGGACGTCACCATCCAGGCCGACTTCAACGTCGTCGGCTCCCTGCCCTCCTCCCTGCTGCGCGTCATGGGGCCGCCCACCGAGGACGGCGGGCGCAACAAGACCGGCGCCGTCAACGAGGAGGGCTACGACGCGCTGCGCGAGGCGATGAGCACCACCGACCCCGACGCGCGCTGCGCGGCACTCGGGCGAGCCCAGGAGTCCTTCCTCCAGCGAGTCGACGCCGCCCCGCTCGCCGGCCTCGCCGAGGCGTCCGTCGCCGCCGCCGGCGTCTCGATCCGCGCCCTCGGCGACTACATCGACCCCGCGACCATCCGCGTCGTCGGCTGACCCGGAGCCCGCGCCATGACCACCACCGCACCCAGCACCGCGCCCGGCACCGCGCCAGGCGCCATGCCGACCGGCCGCGCCGCCCGCCCGGGCGCCCGCCCCTGGCTCCTCTTCGCCAGGGACCGGCTCATCGGCCTGGCCGCCGTCTTCCTCGTCCTGCTCGTGCTGTCGTTCCTGATCGTGCAGCTCATCCCGGGCGACCCCGCCGTGGCCCTCGCCGGACCCGACGCCACCAGCGAGGACATCGCCGCCCTGCGCACCACCCTCGGCCTCGACCGCCCGGTCCTCAGCCAGTTCCTCGACTACGCCGGCGGCGTCCTCACCGGCGACCTCGGCGACTCGTTCCAGTACCGCCAGCCGGTGGAGACCATCATCGGCAACCGCCTCCCCTTCACCGCGATCGTCGCCTTCTGGGGAATCGTCGTGGTCCTGGTGGTCGCCGTGCCCGTGGGCATGGCGGTGGCCATCGCCACCCGCGGCGGCCGCCGCCGCTGGCTCGACACCTCGTTCGGCGCCCTCACCGGCTTCCTCGACTCGGTGCCCGGCTACGTGATGGCGACGTTCCTCGTCGTCCTCCTCGCCTCCGGCATCGGGGTCCTCCCGCTGCTGCCGCCCGCCTTCTCGCCCGGCGACCCCAACCTCTCCCTGATCCTGCCCGTCGCCGCCCTGGCCGTCGGCCCCGCCTGCACCATGGCCCGGGTCGTCCGCCGCGAGACCGCCGTCGTGCTGGGACACGACCACATGCGCACCGCGCGCGGCTGGCGGCTGCGGCCCGGCACCCTGCACCTCAAGTACGCGCTGCCCAACCTGCTCACCAGCACGCTCACCCTCAGCGGACTCATCCTCTCCGGCATGCTCGGCGGCGCCCTGATCATCGAGAACGTGTTCGCGCTGCCCGGCCTCGGCTCCGGCATCATCAAGGCGATCCTCGACCGCGACTACCCCGTCATCCAGGGCATGGTCCTGGTCATCGGCATGATCGCCGCCCTCGTCCACCTGGTCGTCGACGTGCTGCTCGGGCTCGTCGACTCCCGCAACCTGGGAGGCGCTCATGGCGACTGAGACGGTCACCGCCCCCGCCACACCGCACCGCCCGACGGCGGGCACGCCCCGGCGCTTCGCCTGGACCCCGGGCCTCGTCATCGGCCTCGCCCTGATGGCGGCCGTCGTCGCGGCCGGGCTCCTCGCCCCGATCCTGCTCGACGAGCGCGCCGCCACCCTCGGCGAGAGCGCCGCCCAGCCGTCGGCCGCCCACTGGTTCGGCACCGACGCGGCCGGCCACGACGTGCTCGCCCGCAGCCTGGTCGCCACCCGCCTCACCCTGCTGATGACGATCGGCGCCACCGCGATCTCCGTCGTCGGCGGCGTCGTCATCGGCACGGCCGTGTGGCTGGCCCCGCGCCGGACACGCACCCTCGGCCTGCGCGCCATCGACACCCTCGTCGCCTTCCCCGCCCTGCTCCTCGCGCTGGTCGTCGCCGCGATCCTCGAACCCGGCACCGGCTCGGCCATCACCGCCATCGGCCTGGCCGGCGTCCCCTACTTCGCCCGCCTGACCGCCAACCTCGCCGCCCAGATCTCCCGCCGCGACTTCGTCGCCACCGCCCGGCTGATGGGCGTGCCGGGACACCGCGTCGCCACCCGGCACGTCATCCCCAACATGGCCGAGCCGCTGCTCGTGCTCACCGCCTCCGCGTTCGCCCAGGCGCTCACGGCCCTCTCCGCGCTGTCCTTCGTCGGACTCGGAGTCCAGTCGCCCGACTACGACTTCGGCAAGCTGCTCAACGAGGCCCTGCCGTCGGTACTCGCCGGCCGCCCCTGGCAGATGGTCGGCCCCACCCTGCTCATCGTGGTCACCGGCGTCGCCGCCACCCTGATCGGCGACGGCCTCGCCGCCGCGGCCGACCCCCGCACCGGCACCAGGACCCGCGCGGCGACGCTGGTCAGGTCCGGCACCGCGCAGGACGCCGGGGACACCGGGAACGCCGGGGACGCCGGGGAGATCGGCGCCGACGCGGCCCTGGTCGAGGTCGACGACCTCGTCATCACCAACAGCGCGGGACACACCCTCGTCGACCACGTCTCGCTGCGGATCGCCCCCGGCGAGATCGTCGGCCTCGTCGGCGAGTCGGGATCCGGCAAGTCCCTGACCGCCATGACCCTGGCCCGCCTGCTGCCCGAGGGGCTCACCGCCGAGGCCGCGCGGCTGCGGCTCGGCGACCTCGACCTGCTCGGCCGGGTCGGTGACCGCGACCTGGCCCTCGCCATGGGCCTCGTCTACCAGGACCCGGGCACCACCTTCAACCCCGCCCTCCGGCTGGGCACCCAACTCACCGAGGTGCTCCGCACCCACGCCCGCGCCGGCCGCGACGAGGCCCGCGCCCGGATCCTCGACGCCCTGCGCGCGGTCCGGATGACCCAGCCCGAACTCCGCCTCCGCCAACACCCCCACGAGCTCTCCGGCGGCATGCGCCAGCGCGCCATGATCGCCTCGGCCATCGCCACCACCCCGAAGCTGCTCGTCGCCGACGAGCCCACCACCGCCCTCGACGTCACCGTGCAGGCCGAGATCCTGCGGGAACTCAAGCGGATCAACCGCGAGTTCGACACCGCCATCCTCTTCATCTCGCACGACCTGGCCGTCGTGCGGGCGCTCTGCGACCGCGTGCTGGTGATGAAGGACGGCCGCATCGTCGAACGGACCACGGCCGCCGACCTCACCATCGAGACCGCCCGACACCCCTACACCCGCAAGCTGTTGGCGGCCACCCCCAGCACCGCGACCG
>NZ_SMKI01000630.1 GCF_004348415.1 Streptomyces hainanensis | reverse complement strand
GACTTCACTTCGTCCAGCGCGCGCGAGCCTCGCCGCCTGCTCCGGCTGGCGCTGTTGCAGCGCGAGGTGGCTCATGCTGGCCAGGATGTTGGCCGTGAGCGCGCCGTCCGAACCGGCTCGGGCGAGCCGCCGTCCCAGCAGGTCGCCCAACACCGCGGACACCCGTCGCGGCCCCACCTCGACGCCCAACACCCGCCCCGACTCGGCACGGAACCGGAACCGGCGCGCCGGGCGCCCGAGCCGGCGCGCGCCGCCCGGCTCGGGCGCGTCCGTCTCCGTGACCAGCCCCGCCTGGGCCAACCCGTCGAGGACCCCCTCGACGGTGGGCCGGGAGAGCCCCGTCACCCGGGCCAGGTCCGTCAGCGAACAGGACGGCTGCGCGTCCCGCAGCGCCTTGAGCACCACCGCCGAGTTGATCCTGCGCAACAGCGAAGGGTCCCCGCCGAGTAGCCCACCCACGCCGCCTCCGACCACGTCAGTCCCCGCACGCCGGCACCAACCTACGCCGTCGGCCGGCCACCGCCGACCCGGCGACGCGCTACAGGATGGCGCCCGGCCGGTACCCGGCCGCCGCCGGATAGCGCTTGACGACGTCCTCCACCCGCGCCACCACGCCGGCCACCTGGCTCGCCGCGGCACCGGTGAACGACAGCCGGTCCGCCATCAGGGCGTCGAGCCCGGCCCGGTCGAGCGGAATCCGCTCGTCCGCCGCGAGCCGGTCGAGGAGCTCGTTGCGCTCCGCGCCCCCGCGCATCGCCAGCGCCGACGCCACCGCGTGCTCCTTGATCACCTCGTGCGCCGTCTCCCGGCCCACCCCGGCCCTGACCGCCGCCATCAGCACCTTGGTCGTGGCCAGGAACGGCAGGTACCGGTCCAGCTCGCGCGCCACCACCGGCCGGAAGGCGCCGAACTCGTCGAGCACCGTCAGGAACGTCTCCACCAGACCGTCGAACGCGAAGAACGCGTCGGGCAACGCCACCCGGCGCACCACCGAGCAGGAGACGTCCCCCTCGTTCCACTGGTCCCCGGCCAGCTCACCCGTCATCGACGCGTGGCCGCGCAGGATCACCGCCAGGCCGTTGACCCGCTCGCAGGACCGGGTGTTCATCTTGTGCGGCATCGCGGAGGAGCCGACCTGACCCGGCTGGAACCCCTCGGTCACCAGCTCCTGACCGGCCATCAGCCGGATCGTCTTGGCCAGCGAGGACGGCGCCGCCGCCAGCTGCGCCAGGGCCGTGGTCACCTCGTAGTCGAGCGACCGCGGGTACACCTGGCCCACCGAGGTCAGCACCTGACCGAAGCCCAGGTGGCCCGCGATCCGCCCCTCCAGCTCGGCCAGCTTCCGCTCGTCCCCGCCCAGCAGGTCGAGCATGTCCTGCGAGGTGCCCACCGGCCCCTTCACCCCGCGCAGCGGATACCGCGCCAGCAGCTCCTCCAGGCGCCCGAACGCCACCAGCGCCTCGTCGGCGGCGGTGGCGAAACGCTTCCCCAACGTGGTGGCCTGCGCCGGCACGTTGTGGGAACGCCCGGCCATCACCAGCTCGGCGTACTCGCCCGCGAGCCGCCCGAGCCGCGCCAGCAGCGCCACCGAGCGGTCCCGCACCAGTTCGAGCGAGAGCCGGATCTGCAACTGCTCGACGTTCTCCGTCAGGTCCCGGGACGTCATGCCCTTGTGCACCTGCTCGTGCCCGGCCAGCGCGTTGAACTCCTCGATGCGCGCCTTCACGTCGTGCCGGGTGACCCGCTCCCGCTCCGCGATCGAGGCCAGGTCCACGGACTCGACCACCCGCTCGTAGTCGGCCACCGCACCCGGCGCCACCGGCACGCCGAGCTCCTCGAGCGCCCGGAGCACCGCCAGCCACAGCCGGCGCTCCAACACCACCTTGTGCTCGGGGGACCACAGCCGCGCCAGTTCGACGGAGGCATAGCGGGTGGCCAGGACGTTCGGAATGCGGGGCTTGTCAGTCACGCCACCGGATTCTACGGGCCGCTCGCCGGCTCGGTCGGCTGGTCCTCCCAGGCCAGCGGCGCCAGCTCGGGGCGCTTGGGCGCCAGCCCGTCCCCCGAGGAGCGGCCCGTCAGCCGGCGCCCGATCCAGGGCAGCAGATGCACCCGGGTGAAGCGGAGGTCGGCGCTCCGCCGCGCCGCCCAGCCGGGCGGCAACAGGGCAGGCAGCGGCTCGTCCCAGTCGAAGGCCGGCGGGTGGCCGAGCCCCTGCCAGACGGCCTCGGCCACCCGCCGGTGGCCCTCCGGGGTCAGGTGCAGCCGGTCGTCCGCCCACAGCCGCGGATCGCCGAGCGCCCGCGACGCGTACAGGTCGACCACCACCGCGCCGTGCCGCTCGGCCAGCCCGTCGACGAAGGAGAACAACTGCTCCATCCGGCCCCGGTAGCGCCCCAGCCACGGGCCGCGCCGCCCCGGGCTGCGCATCAGCACCAGCGTCCCGCAGGCCGGCGCCAGCGTCGCCACCGACCGCTCCAACGCGTCGCACACCGCGGGCATGTCGCACCGCGGCCGCAGCACGTCGTTCAGCCCGCCGACCAGCGTCACCAGGTCGGCGCCCATCGCCGCGGCCACCGGCACCTGGTCCCGCGCGATCTGGTCGATCAGCTTGCCGCGCACCGCCAGGTTGGCGTACCTGAACCCGGCCCGCCGCCCGGCGAGCCGCAGCGCGAGCAGGTCCGCCCAGCCCCGGTACGTGCCGTCCGGCAGGGCATCGGACATCCCCTCGGTGAACGAGTCGCCGAGGGCCACGAAACTACGGAAATCAGCGCTGTCCATGACGGCATCATGGTAGGCCGACGAGGGAGACGACACATGGCCAGGGTCGTGCGGTTGACGACGTATCCGATCAAGGGCTGCGCCGGGGTGTCCCTGGACCGCGCCGTGCTGACCCCGGCGGGCCTCGCCCACGACCGCGCCTTCATGGTCGTCGACGCGGAGGGCCGGTTCCGCAGCCAGCGCCGCGACCCCGGGCTCGCCCGGATCCACCCGGTACCGAGCGCCGACGGCACCCGCCTCACGCTGCGCGCGGCCGGACTGCCCCCGCTCGTGTGCGCGACCGACGCCATCGGACCCCGTCGCCCGGTCACCCTGTTCGACAGCCCGTTCCACGGGATCGACCAGGGCCCCGAGGCGGCCGACTGGCTCTCCACCGCGCTCGGCGCGCCCAGCCGCCTGGTCCGGGTGCCACCCGAGCACGACCGGGTCACCGACGGCCTCGCCCCCGGCACCTCGGGGTTCGCCGACAGCTGCGCGGTGCACCTGCTCTCGCTCGCGTCCCTCGACCACCTCAACGCCCGCGTCGCCGCGCGCGGCGGCCGCCCGGTGCCGATCGACCGCTTCCGCGCCAACGTCGTGGTCGACGGCTGGGCGGCGCCGCACACCGAGGACCGTGCCCGCACGCTGAAGATCGGCGACGCCACCCTCCGGTACGCCAAGCTCGCCATCCGCTGCGCGGTCACCCTCGTCGACCAGACGACCGGCGACCGCGCCGGCCCCGAGCCGCTGCGCACCCTGGCCGCCTACCGCCGGGCCGCCGCGGGCGGGGTGGCCTTCGGCGCCAAGTTCGCGGTCGCCGGCCCCGGCACGCTGTCGGTCGGGGACCCGGTGCGGACGACGGAGCGGGGCGCGTCCGAACTCGGACGC
>NZ_SMKI01000062.1 GCF_004348415.1 Streptomyces hainanensis | reverse complement strand
GGGTGGGTGGGGGGAACACCCCCCAAGAACCGACGCAGGCACGCCCGCACCACGTCCGGCCGCTCCAGCCACGGCTCGTGCCCCGCACCCTCGATCCGCGTCAGCGGAAGCCCGAGCCGGCCCGCGAGCGACGCGAGCGCCGACACCGGGCGCGGGTCGTCGCTCCCCGCGAGGAGCTCCGTCCGCGCCGGCAGGCGCGCCCGCAGGGCGGCGAGGTGACCGTCGAGCGGGTCCTCGCGCCCGTCCGCGCCGAGTTCGCCGTTCATGGCCCAGTTGATCGGGCGCCGGACCCCGGCGGCCCGGGCCGCCAACTCCCACCCCCGCCCGGGATCGGCGTGGTCGGTGAACCAGGAGAGCGTCAGGAGTTCGACCTCCTGCTCCTCCGTGCGCCGTGTCGGTGGCACGTCCCCGAGAACCCGGCGGCGGTCGCGCTGGGCCGCCGACATGCGGCGGTCCCGCTCCGCCCGGTAGGCGGCGCGCCAGTCGCCGACGAACGGCCCGCACATCAGCAGCATCGCGGCGACCCGGTCGGGGTGCCGCAGGCAGAACCGGCTCGCCAGGTCGGTGCCGTAGGAGTGGCCGATCAACACGGCCTCCGGCACGGCCTCCGGCGCGCCCCACGCGTCGAGCAGCTCAACCAGGTCGTCGACGTGCCGGGCCAGCGAGTGGCGGCCCCGCCACGGGGATCCGCCGGTGCCACGCTGGTCATACCGATAGACGGGCCCGGGTACGACGTCCGCGACCATCCGGGCGACGTCGCCCAGGTAGTCCGGCAGGCCGGGGCCGCCGTGGAGCAGGACCACCGGCGGCTGGCCGCCGCCCGCGTCCCCGAACACAGTCCACCGCACCCGCGCCCCGTCGGTCATCCGCGTGACGCCACGCTGCTCCACCCAGGTCACCCCTGTCGATGAGTTCCGGCCGGATGCCGAGTCTGCCCTGCTGACCGTTCGTCGGACACCCCCGGGAGGATCCCCATGACAGGCACGCCCACCAGGCCCGGCCGGCCGCCAGTCGTCGATCCGGCGACCTGGCAGGCCGCCCGCGACGAGCTGCTGGTCCGCGAGAAGGCCCACACCCGTGAGGGCGACGCCCTCGCCGCGGCCCGCCGGCGGCTGCCGATGGTCGAGTTCGACGGGACGGTCGAGGTCGTCGGGCCCGACGGTCCCGTCCCGTTCCTCGGCCTGTTCCAGGGGCGCGACGAGCTCGTGGTCTACAAGCACATGTGGTACGACGGCGCGCCGCACCAGGGGCAGTGCGAGGGGTGCACCACCACGGCCTGGCACCTGAGGGACGCGGTCTACCCCAACGCCCGCGGCGTCTCGGTCGCCATCCTGACCACGGGCCGATGGGAGGAGGTGGCGTCCTTCGTCGCGTTCATGGGCTACACCCAGCCCTGGTACTCGGTGCGCGACGTGGAGGAGCCGGTCGGCGGCGCGATGGGTTACCTCACCAGCTTCCTGCGCGACGGCGACCGCGCGTTCCTCACCTACTCCACCACCGGCCGCGGCACCGAGCCGCTCAACGGGTCCTTCGCCCTGCTCGACAGGACGCCCTACGGCCGCGGCGAGGCGTGGGAGGACAAGCCCGAGGGCTGGCCGGAGGGGAACGAGCCGTGCTGGTACTGGCGCTCGGACGCGGAAGGGAACGCCACCTGGGGCCCGACCAGCCGCCCCGTCCCGCAGTGGACCCGCCCCGGCGCCGCCCCCGTGCAGACCCTGGGCCGGCACGGCCCGCACAGCTGACGGCGACCGGCTCTAGAGTTGGCCCCGTGACACCACTCGAAGACGACCGCGAAGCGGCGGTGGTCCGCCTGCGCGAGGCGTACGCCGAAGGGCACATCTCGCACGAGGAGATGGACCGGCGCCTCGACCAGGCGCTCGCCGCCGCGTCGGGCGACGACCTCGCGCAGGCGGTCGCGTCGCTCCCGGCGGCGAGCGAGGGCGGCACGGCCACCATCGGCGCGGCCGCCGGGCGGATCAGGCGGCGCGGCGCGTGGCGGGTGCCCCGGGTGCTCAAGGTCGAGTCGGCGTACGGCAACGTGCACCTGGACCTGTCCCGGGCGGTCCTCGAACAGCCGCTGGTCGACATCGAGTTGCAGCTCGGCACCGGCAGGGCGAAGATCATCGTGCCGCGCGACGCGATCGTCGAGGCCGACGAAGTGCGGAGCGGCTACAAGGACATCCGCTACCAGCCCCGGCAGCCGTCCCGCCCCGGCGGGCCGAGGATCCGGATCACCGGCGTGATGGGGTTCGGCCGGCTGACGATCCGCCACGCGTGGCGCTGACCCGGAACTACCGGGCCAGTTCCGCCGGTTGGGTCAGCCGCGTCAGCTTCCGCGGGTTCCGCATCACATAGATCCGCGTGACCCGCCCCTCCACCACCTCCAGGCTCACCGCGGCCGGTTCGCCGTCGACCTCGATCCGGGCCGCGGGCGCGCCGTTGAGCCACACGGTGGTCGATTCCCGCGCGGCCCGCTGTGCCCGTTCGAGGAACGCCGCCACCGACTCGATGCCGTGCAGCGGGGTCAGCACGGCGGCCGCGATCCCGCCGCCGTCGGCGATGAGCACCACGTCGGGGGCCATGATCTCCATCAGCTCGCCCAGCCGCCCGGTGCGCAGCGCGGCCAGGAACCGTTCCACGACGGCCTGTTGCTCCGTCCGGCTCACCGAGACCCGCGGCCGGCGGGCCGCCACGTGGCCGCGGGCCCGCCGCGCGATCTGCCGTACCGCCTCGGGGGACTTGCCGACGGCCTCGGCGATCTCGCCGTACGGCAGGTCGAAGACCTCCCGCAGCACGAACACCGCCCGCTCCGCCGGCCCCAGCGTCTCCAGCACGGTCAGCATCGCGATCGACACGCTCTCCGCCAACTCGACGTCCTCGGCGACGTCCGGGCTGGTCAGGAGCGGTTCGGGCAGCCACTCGCCGACGTACTCCTCGCGCCGGCGCGACAGCGTGCGCAGCCGGTTGAGCGCCTGCCGGGTGACGGTCCTGACCAGGTAGGCGCGCGGGTCGCGCACCTGGGCCCGGTCGACGTCGGCCCACCGGAGCCAGGACTCCTGCACCACGTCCTCCGCGTCGGCCGCCGAGCCGAGCAGCTCGTAGGCGACCGTGAAGAGCAGACTGCGGTGGGTGACGAACGGGTCCGCCGACATGGTGTCCTCCTTGCGATGACGCGTGCGGTTCGACATGAAGACACCGCCCGCCCCGCGAACGTGACGTGACGCGCCGGGGCGGTGTGTCAGACCACGGCGAGCCGGTCCACCAGCAGTTCCAACCTCCGCTCGGTGTCCTCGGGCGGTAGCCGTCCCGCCCGGGTCAGCGTCGCCAGCCCGTGCAGGGCCGCCCAGAACAGCTCGGTGAAGAGCGCCGGGTGGACGCCGTCCCCGGCGACCTCGGCGAGGTTCTCCAGCAGGGCGGCGAAGGCGTCCTTCAGGGGGGCCGGGGTGTCCTCGTGCGCGAACGCCAGGCCGCCGTCGAGCTGGAACATGGCGTCGTAGACCGCCGGGTTGCGTTCGGCGAAGTCAAGGTAGGCGCGGGCCAGGGCGGCGACGCGGTCGCGCGCGCCGTTCGCGCCGGCAGCCGCGCCCCGCACCGCCGTGGCCATCTCGGCGGCGCCTTCGAGGGCGACGGCGCCGATGATCTCCCGCTTGCCGCGGAAGTGGCTGTAGAGGACGGGTTGGCTGTACTCGATGCGTTCGGCGAGCCGGCGGGTGGTGACCGCGTCCCAGCCCTGCTGCTCGGCGAGTTCGCGGGCCGTCGCCACGATGAGACGTTCGCGGCCCGCCCGTTCGCGCTCCTTGCGTTCCTGTACCGACATGCGGCGACCCTAGCACTGCTAGACAATCGAGCCGCAGTAATCTAGCGTTGCCACATCGGCTATCAATGCTAGATTCCAGGAGGGGTCACCATGCTCGACGCGCTTCAGGTCGTCACCACCGTGGTCGTCGGCCTGATGGTGGGGGTGGAGTTCTCCGTCGCCTTCGTCATCAACCGGATCCTCGACGCACTCCCCGACGACAGCGGCCAACTCGGCCGCGCCCACGGGGGCCGGATGCTCGGCGCCGTGATGCCGTTCTGGTACATCGGCTCGCTCGTCCTCGTCGCGGTCTGGGCCATCGCCGGACGGCACCACGAAGGCACCGGCCTCGTCGTCACCGCCGGTGCGCTGCTGATCGTCAGCGTGATCATGTCGGTCCTGCTGCTGGTCCCGATCAACAACCGGGGCAAGACGTGGACACCCGAGAACCGGCCGGCCGACTGGAAGCAGCAGATGAACCGCTGGGACCGCTTCCACTACGTCCGCGTCGCCGTTATCGTCGCCGCCTTCGCCCTGCTGGTCGCCGCCCTCGCCTGAGCCCAGGGCCAACACGCCTAGCCAGCCAGCGGGTTGGGGAGCCACGCCCAGCGGACGGCGCCGCCCGGTTCGAGCCGCATCAGCGTCAGCGCCTTCGCCGGCAGCGGCTCGGCGCGCAGCGCCCGCAGGTCGGCCGTCGGCGCGCGGCCCTCGGTGGCCGCCGCGAGCGCCGTGCCCAGGGTCGCCGCGTCGCCGGCCAGCGGGCCGAGCGCGCCCGCGACCAGGCAGCCGAGGGCCTTGCGGCGCAGCGCCGCCGGGTCGTCGTCCAGCAGCCGGCCGGTCAGCCTCGGCGGCGGGAAGCCGTGCCGGGCGAGCCGGGCCGGGCTGACCCGGATGTCGGCGAGGTCGCGGTAGACGAGCCGCCGGGCCCACCCCGCCGCGTCGACGACGGCCAGCAGGTTCTGCCCGTGCGCCTCCAGCGCCACCCCGGTCTCCAGCAGGTCGAGGCAGACGCCCACGGCCAGCCGTGCGAACCCGACGACCCGGTCGAGCCGTGCGCGCGGCGGGTACGGCGCCAGCAGCGCGGGCAGCGCGGCCACCGGCACCACTCGTTCCCCGGCGTCCGCGTCCGCGTGGACGTGCGGCGACTCGCGCAGCATCGCCGCCAGCTCCGGGGTGCCGTCGCCGGCCGCCGCCAGGGTGCCGGCGATGTGCAGCCGGCCGGCCAGCCGGTCCGAGTCGGCGACCCGCCGCAGGGTCTCCGAGGTGGCCAGCGCGTGGTCGATCGAGTAGGCGGAGATGTCCCGTACCGCCGACGTCAGTCGGGCGCTCAGCGCGGTCTTGACGTGCCGGCCGTCGCCGAGGTCGAGCGTCCGCAGGGACAGCAGCGGATGCGCGTCCGGGCCGGGACGGAACGTCCGCGCCGCCAGCACGTGTGCGGCCTGCCACGGGTGGACCGGAACCAACACGGCGTCCCCGTCCCGGAGTTCGGCCGGCCACTCGCCCCGGACCGGGCCGCCGACGACGGGCGTCAGCCGCAGCGGGACCACCGGCCGGTGCTCCGGCGCGTAGGCCAGCTGCTCGGCCGCCGAGAAACCGGGCCGCGACCGGCAGCCCGGGTGGTACGGGTGGCCGTCCGTCGACAGCTGCTCCCACTCCCAGGGCGCGGCCGGCGGGCCCGCCGGCCGGCGGGCCGTCCGGGACAGCGCCAACGACGCGACGCTGTGGTCGAGTTCGACGGCGTAGCCGGCGCCGCCCGGCACGGCGAGGGCGGTCAGCAGCTCCGCCGGACGGTCGTGCGGGACGCCGCCGAGCTCCAGCGCGGGGACCGCCGTCCCCGTCGCCCACGGGTCGACGTGCGGGCCGCGCAGCCGCCGCCCGTCCGCCAGCCGCAGCGTCACGCCGTCACGTCCCGCCTCGCGCCCCGTGACCCACGGCAGCGGCTCGTGGACCAGACCGCGCCACAGCCGCGCCAGCACGGCGGCCCGGGCCCCCGGCAGGGCGGCGAGATACCCGTCCAGCGTCCGCGGGCGCACGGCGGCCAGCTCCTCGGCGATGCCCAGTTCAGCGGTGGTACGACTCACGGATCCGTCCTACCAAGTTCCGCCACACCACACACATACTGGTGTTCGATGAATGCCTTCGCCCGGGTGGCCGACGCACTGGCGGTCTCGCCGCTGCTCAACTGTCTGCTCAGAGAGGCCGCCTCGCCGGCCGGAGATCGCGCCGGAGACCGCGCCGGAGAACGGACCGGGGAGCCGGTCGCCGGGCGGGCCGTGTACCGCCTGCGGGTCAGCGGCCGGCTGCTGCGCGTGCGCGGCGGCCACCGGCCCACCAGGCCCGAGTTGTGGACGGCCGGCACCTGGCGCCGCCTCGACCACGCCGGGCTCGTCGACCTCGCCGTCGAGGAGATGCGCGCCACCACCGGTCGCCCCAACGACTCCCTCGCCGCCGAGATGGCCGCCAGCCGCGCCGCCGTCGAGGCCCTGCTCGCCGCCCGCGCCCGCGCCGTCCCGCCCGACGATCCATGGCTCCGCTCCGAGCAGGCCCTGGTCATGGGCCACCCGTTCCACCCGGCGCCCAAGTCCAGGGGCACCGCCCCACCCGCCGACTGGCTGCGCTACGCGCCGGAGGCGTACGCCCGCTTTCCGCTCACGCTGCTCGGCGTCCGCGAGGACGCGGTGATCGAGGACGGCGACACCAGCGCCCTCGACGCCCTCGGCGAGGCCCCGCCCGGCTACCGCCTGCTGCCGGCCCACCCCTGGCAACTCGCCCTCACCCGCCGGATACCGGCGGTCCTGGCGGCCTTCGCCGACGGCCGACTCGTCCGCCTCGGCAGCACGCCCTGGCAGGCCCGCGCCACGGCCTCGGTCCGCACCGTGCACGTGCCCGCCGACGACCTGTTCCTGAAGTTCAGCCTGGACGTGCGGATCACCAACGACGTCCGCCGGCTGTGGCGGGACGAGCTGCGGCAGGCCCGGCACAACGACCCCCTGGTAGCGGCCGCCTTCCGGACGCTGGACGGCCCGGCCGCCTGGCTGCACGAGCGCGGCCACCGCACGGTGCGCGGCCTGGACGAGACGTTCCCGGTCCTCGTCCGCGACGGCCTCGGCGCCCATCTGCTCCCCGGTACCAGGGCCGTGCTGACCGCCGCCCTCGCCGAGGGCTTCGACGGCAACCCCCTCGACCGGCTCGCCGACCCGCTGCCCTGGTGGTCGGCCTACCTGGCCCGCGTCGTGCCACCCCTGCTGGAGGCGTACGCCCGGCACGGCGTGGTCGTCGAGTGCCACCTCCAGAACACGCTGATCGCGGTCGACGCCGCCGGCACCCCCGTCCAGGCCGTGTTCCGCGACGCCGAGGGCTCCCGGGTGATCCCCCAACTGTCCCGCGCCGACGCGTGGCGCCGCCTGGTGTACTGCCTCCTCGTCAACAACCTCGCCGAGGTCGCGGGCGCCCTCGCCGACCGCTTCCCCCACGACGCCGACGCGCTGTGGCCGGCCGCGCGGCGGGAGTTCGAGCGGTTCGCCGCCCTCCACCACGACCTGCCGGAGGCGTCGGCGCTGCTCAACGCGCCGACCGTCCCCGGCAAGGCCAACCTGCTCTCCGGCTGGCTCGAAGCCGGCGCCACCGAGCCGCGCTACCTCCCCTTCCCGAACCCGCTCGCCACGCTCCCGGGACCGGTGCTGGTCTAACGGAGGCCGGTGGTCGTCAGGCGCGCGGCCAGGTCCGCAGCGCCATGTCGGCCACCCGCTGCAACTCGTCGCGGGTGGCGCCGCTGGCGGCCTGGACGGCGATGCCGTTCGACACGGTCGCGAGATAGCGGGCGAGCAGGTCGGGATCGGCGTCCGGAGGCAGGTCGCCCTCGCGGACGGCCTGTTGGAACCGGTCGCGGAGGTCCGACACGGCGTCGCCGCGCCAGGCGACGAGGGCGTCGTGGGCGCCCCGTCCCGGGACGCCGGTGGCGAGGGAGCCCTGGACGCCGAGGCATCCGGCGGGGCAGCCCGACTGGGTGGTGGTCAGGACCGAGCCGTTGAGGAACGCGGTGGCCACCTGCCGGGCGGTCGGCTCCCGCAGCGCCCGGGCCCCGTACGAGGCGGGGCCCTCGGCGTAGCGCGCCAGGGCCTTGCGGAACAGCTCCTCCTTGTTGCCGAACGCCGCGTACATGCTGGTTCGGCTGATGCCCATGGCGGCGGTCAGGTCGGTGAGGCTGGCGCCCTCGTAGCCCTTGTCCCAGAAGACCCGCATGGCGCGTTCGAGGGCTTCGTCGGCGTCGAAGCCTCTCGGTCGGCCGATCGGTGCCTGCCGGTGCGTGTCCATGCCAGCAACTCTACTACTTCCGCACCGATCGGTACGGAAGTGCTACAGTGGATTTCGGTACCGAGCGGTACCGAAATGACGTGAGGGGTGTTCCCATGGGACTGCTCGAAGGCAAGACCGCCGTCGTCACCGGAGGCAGCACGGGCATCGGCCTGGCCACCGCGGTCCGGCTGGTGGCCGAGGGCGCGCACGTCTTCGTCACCGGCCGGCGCAAGACCGAACTGGACGCGGCCGTCGAGCTCATCGGCGCGGCGGACGCCACCGCGGTGGTGGGTGACATCGCGAACCTCGACGACCTGGACCGGCTGTACGACGCGGTCCGCGCCCGGGGCCGGGGCCTGGACGTGCTGTTCGCGAACGCGGCGGCCGCCTCGTTCGCGACGCTGGAGCAGGTGACCGAGGACCACTTCGACCAGACCTTCGGCGTCAACGTGCGGGGCACGCTGTTCACCGTGCAGAAGGCGCTGCCGCTGCTCAACGACGGCGCCTCGGTGATCATCAACTCCTCGGTGCGCGCCGACGACGGCGTGGAGGCGTTCGGCACGTACGCGGCGTCCAAGGCCGCCCTCCGGTCCTTCACGCGGACCTGGGCCAACGAACTCAAGGGCCGCGGCGTCCGGGTCAACGCGGTCTCGCCGGGGCCGATCGACACCCCCGCGATCGTGGGGCTGTTCGGCGAGGAGAACGTGGCCGCCGCCAGGGCGGACCTCGCCGCGGGCGTGCCGATGGGCCGGGTGGGACGCCCGGAGGAGGTCGCCTCGGTCGTGGCGTTCCTCGCCTCCGGGCAGAGCAGCTACGTCCTCGGCGCCAACGTGTACGTCGACGGCGGCGAGAACCAGATCTGACCCCACCCCCGGCCGGCCCCCGCCGGCCGGGGACGGTCGGTCACCGCGGGGGGAGCGCGTCGCCGAGCTCGGAGACGTCCACCGTGGCGGTCTCCGGCGGTACGCGGAAGGGCAGTTCGTCGCCGAAGCGGGAGTACTCGGTGGTGTTCACCATCGTGCCGAAGTCGAACTCCATCTCCCCGGTGAGCAGCAGCGGATAGGGCTCGCCCTCGGCGGCTATCAGCAGGGTGGTCGTCACCGAGGCGGGGCCCTCGCCCGTGCCGCCCGACTCCTCCCGCCGCACGGCCACCACCGGCGTTCCGTGGTGTTCGCCGCCGTCCTCGACCGTCAGGAGGGTCGTCTCGTAGCCGTCCTCCGCCGGCTGGCCGTCGAGCACGGGCTCCGGTAGGCCGCCTCGCTCGCACATCGCGGCGTACTCCGCCAGGCCCGGATCGTCGAGCGGGCCGTGCAGGTGGTGGTTGGCCAACAGCTCCACGGTGGCCTCGTCGAACACCGCCTCCAGCGACATGCGGTCCAGTTGCACCCACAGGTCGTCGGCCTCGCGGATCACGCCGACGTTGCCGTTGACGGTGGCCACCGATGCGTCGCACCGCTCGGCGCCGACGAACATGAGGTCCATGAAGGTGCCGCGAGCGCCGTCCACCTCGGACCTGGCGGAGGAGGTGTACGACTCCGCGCCGCGCAGCGCCTCGTCGGACAGCTGGAGCAACTCCGCCGGGTCGAGGCTCGCCAGCTCGGGCCCGTCGGCGGGAGCCGACTGCTCCGGCTCGTCCGCGGTGGCGTTCTCGTCCGGTTCGGCGTCACCGCCGCAGCCGCTCAGAATCAGCGCGGCCATGACACTCGCGGTCGCGAGAAGGCCGCGGCGTCTCCCACTCTCCATGAACTCCCCACCTGCTCTTCGGATTCGGTGATCATCGCACACCGATTCCACGCTCCGTCGAGGCCGGCCGCCGGCGCCCGCGGCGTGGCCTTGACCTCAACCGTGCTTGAGGTCGGAGGCTTCTCCCAGGTACAGCTGACGTGGGAGAGCAGAGCGATGCGCGTGGCACAGGTGACGAGATTCGGCGGACCCGAGGTGATCGAGGCGGCGGAACTGCCGGACCCCGTTCCCGGGCCGGGAGAGGTGGTGATCCGGGTCGCCGCCGCGGACACGATCTTCGTCGAGACACAGATCCGGGCGGGCTGGAACGCCGACATGTGGGGCGTGGTCCCGCCATACGTGCCTGGCGGCGCGGTCGTCGGCGTCGTCGCCGCGATCGGCGCGGGCGTGGACCCGTCCTGGACCGACCGCGCGGTCGCCGCGCACATTCGTTCCGGCGGCAGCTACGCCGAGCAGGCCCTGGCCCCGGCCGACGCGCTCATCGCGCTGCCCGAGGGCCTGGACGCGGAGACGGCCGCCGCGCTGATGCACGACGGTCCGACCGCCCTCGGCCTGTTCGGCAACGCCGAGGTGCGGGCCGGCCAGTCGGTCCTGATCCTCCCCGCCGCCGGCGGCGCCAGCAGCCTGCTGGTCCAACTGGCGAAGGCGGCGGGCGCCCACGTCACGGGCGCCGCGCGAGGCGAGCGCAAGCTGGACGCCGTACGCGAGTTGGGCGCCGACGTCGTCGTCGACTACGCGGAACCCGGATGGCTCGACGGCCTCCGCGCCGACGTGATCTTCGAGGGCGTGGGCGGTGAACTCGGCGCGAGCGTCCTGCCGGCCGCGGCCGACGGCGCGGCCGTCGTCTCGTACGGGGCACCGAGCGGCGGGTTCTCCGTGCACGACCCGGCGGAGCTGGAGCGCCGCGGCATCCGGCTCTCCGGCATCGAACAGGTGCAGTTCGCGCCTGACGTGCTCAAGGAGATCACCGCCAGGGCCCTGACGGAGGCGGCCGCCGGCCGAATCCGCCCGCTGATCGCCCAACGCCTCCCCCTGGAAAGCGCCGCCGAGGCCCACGCGGCCATCGAGTCGCGGAGCGTCGTCGGCAAGATCCTGCTGGTCCCCTAGGGCCTGTCTGACAAATGATTACCCGTGGACTCGCGGAGCCAGAGGATCAAGGAAGCCAGGACAACTCCGGCACGGCAGCGGTCGCCGAACTTGTCGAACCGGGTCGCGATCGCGCGGAACTGCTTGAGGCGGGCGAAGCATCGTTCGGTCAGTCCGCCTCGGGAGCGGCCGAGGGCCTGGCGCGCCTGCGAGCGCCCCAAATCTTCCAGTTCGTCCCCGTTCGCATCCCCTTTTTGCGGGCGCCGACTGCGTGCTGGTGGACTCGGTTGATGGTGGAGTCGACGGAGACGGTCCATTCCACCCGGCCCACCGCGTCATCGCGGACCTGAACGTGCTCTAGCAACCGTGCCCAGGTGCCGTCCGCCTCCCAGCGGGCGACCGCTCGTAGGCGGTCTGCCACGGCCCGAACCGGTCGGGGAGATCCCGCCACGGAGCCCCGGTCCGCAGCCGCCACAGCACCCCGTTGACCACCTGCCGGTGATCACGCCACGGACGGCCCCGTCCGTCCATCTGAGGCAAAAGGGGCTCTATCCGCCTCCATGCCGCATCCGTCAACTCACCTCGACCTGCCACAAGATCAATTATCAGACCGGCTATAGAGTCCTGCCCGTGGCGAATCATCAGGACGAGACCAGGACGGCCTACGACGGTGTCGTCGAGCTGTACGCATCGCTGTTCGCAAACCGGCTGGAGACACAGCCTTTCTCCCGGGCCATGATCGGCACCTTCGCCGAACTGGTGCGCGCGACGGGCAACCTGCGGACAGCGGACGTCGGGTGCGGGCCCGGACATCTGACAGCCATGCTGCACGAACTCGGCCTGGACGCCTTCGGACTAGACCTTGCCCCCGGCATGGTCGACCACGCCCGGAAGGCCCATCCGGCGCTGCGCTTCCAAGAGGCGCGGATGGAATCCCTGCCGATCGAGGACGGCGCGCTCGGCGGCGTACTGGCCCACTACTCGATGATCCACACCCCTCCGGGAGAACTACCGGAGCTGCTCGCCGAACAGGTACGCGTCCTGGCACCGGACGGTCTGCTCCTGGTCTCCTTCTTCGGGACTGACGGACAAGAACCGGTCCGGTTCGACCACAAGGTGGCGCCCGCCTACAGCTGGCCGGTGGATCGCCTCGCCGAACTGCTGGGCGATGCTGGGCTCGATCCCTTCGCCCGGCTGCTCCACGATCCATCCTCTGATCGGGGCTTCCTCGACGCCCATCTACTGGCCCGCCGTTCGTAGCCACTGCCCAGTCCCCCCAGCCGATCGGCGCACCTCCGGATTGCCAGCTCAGCCGAATCTCGCTGATCAGACCGGAATTGTCAGACAGGCCCTAGGAACTGCGGAGGTGGGTGATGAAGTGGGTCCAGCCGTCGGTAGGGAAGGCGAGGGCTGGGCCGGCGGGTTGCTTGCTGTCGCGGACGGGGAGGACGCCGGGGTATCCGTCGGCGACCTCCAGGCAGTTGTTCACGCCTCCGTCGCTGTAGCTGGACTTGCGCCAGACGGCGTTGCGGAGGCCGCTCACAGGCGGCCGTCCTGAAGCTGGGTGATGAAGTGGTTCCAGCCGTGGGCCGGGAAGACGAGGGTGGGTCCGGCGGGCTGCTTGCTGTCGCGGACGGGGAGGGCGCCGGCGTATCCGTCGGCGACCTCCACGCAGTTGTCCATGCCGCCGTCGCTGTAGCTGGACTTGCGCCAAGCGGCGGTGTTCAGATCGACTCCGGTGGATCGCATGGCAGGGTCTCCATCAACTGCTCGACGAACGCCACGGAATCTCGCGGCGAGAGGGCCATAGCCCTGACCGCATCGTAAGACAGTCGCAAGTGTTCGACCTCCTCCGCGACATCGAACAGCTCCCCACTCTTGGCACCTTCAAGCCACGCCACAACGCCACCGTCAGGTGAACGCAGCAGCCCCAGCGCTTCGCCGTAAAGGTCGTGCGGACCCGCCGCGAACGGCAGCACCTGAACCATCACGTGCGGCTCCGCCGCCAACTCCACGAGTCGCGCCAGCTGTTCACGCCACTCGGCTGGATTGTGCAGCGGGCGCCGTAGCGCCGCCTCGTCGATGACCACGCGAACCTGCGGAGCGGGCCTACGGCGCAGCAACTCCTGTCGGCCAAGTCGAGCGTCGAGTTGCTCCTCCAACTCCGGGATGTCCTCCGGCCCGTGTGGGGTGGAGAACAGCAACGCGCGTGCGTATGCCTCGGTCTGGAAAAGGCCCGGGATCAATGCGGTCACATATCGCTCGATGACGGCGGACTGGGCTTCCAGCTCCAGAACCCGCTGGTATTTGTCCCGGATCTTGCCCCTCGCCAGTGCCAGTTCCCACAGGATCATCAGGTGCGGCGTCGCGCCGTAGAACGTGTCGAGCGCCTCGATGAGTTCGGGGCCGCCGAGGCTCTTCCCACTTTCGACGCGGCCGAGTTGGGTGTGGTCGAAGCCGACCTTCTCGGCCAACTGCCGTAGCGAGAGGCCGCTCTCCTCCCGCAGCCGCGCCACCTCGATTCTCAGCATGCGGCGCGGGGACACGCTCGGTCGTCCGGAGATCGGCTTTCGCTGTGGCATGTGGAGGCCCTTCTGTTGCTCTTGGGGTTCGCCCCCCGGCGAGGGCGGTAGCTGATCATCAAACCTGCCACCGGCCGCAGATATCCGGCAAGATATTCCAAATGCGAATTTCCGTGCGAAGGGGGGCGCGTAACTCGACTGCGGAAGCGGCCGGTTGTGCCTAGGCTCCGAAGGTGATCGCGACGCCGCATCCCGACCGGTTGGAGCTCGGGCACCCGTTCCGGCAGTGGAAGACCTGGCGGATTCCCGGTGCGAAGCTGACGCTCACCGGCTACTCCCGGGCCAACGACAAGACGTTCTTCCATCTCCCCGAACTCCGTCTCGCCCTGGACGCGGGGCAGTGCGAGGGGCGGCCGGCGAACGTGCTGCTGTGGGCCCACCCGGCGAGCCACCTTCCCGAGCAACACCGGCACGAGCAGCGGCGCCAGCCCGCCTGATCGACGGGCAGGCCGGCGCGCAGACCCAGAGCTGGAAGGCGTGGCCCCAGCGGTCGGTCACCGGTTCGCCGAACTTCCGTCCCGTCGCGCCGAGTCGGGCGCCGCAGCGGGTGCAGGCGATGGCCATCAGCTGTCGAGCGTCGAGGCATTCCAGCGGTGGGATCGCCGGGGCGGTCACCCGAGGGTCAGGAGCGCGGCGAGTGCGACGACGAGGGCGCAGCCGGCGATGACGGGGGCCCAGATCTCGGCGCGGGAGGCCGTCGTCCGGGTGGCGGCCGCCTCCTCCCAGAAGGAGCGGGGGCGCAGTCCCGGCGGGTCGGCGCGGAGCACGCGGAGCGTGGTGCTCCGGTGGATCGCGAGCCGTTCGCCGGAGACGAAGTGGAGGCGGACCGCGCCGCCGTCGAGTGGGGTCTTCGCCACGACGACCAGCGGCCGGCCGCCGACCGTGACGACATCGCCGCGCAGGATGGCGGCCGGGTGGGTCTCGACGGTGTCCACCCGGGCGGGGGCGCGGCTCACCACCAACCGCCGCTCTTGAGGTCGAAGTTGGCCTCGCTCTCCGCGTTGACCTGCCGCACCCGGGCGCGCAGCTCGTCCAGCGGGGTCTCGGGCGTCGTGTCCTGCGGTTCCGTGTCCGGCGGGGGCTCGTCGGGCGGGGTGGCGTGCGTCATCGCGGTCGACCTCCATCACGTTCCGTTGGTCGGGGGTCGCTCCAGCGTGACGGAGTGGACTGTCGGTAACCAGCTGGTTTCGTTGCCGCACGGTGGGTCATCGGGGAGGTTGTGGCGGCTCCGCACCGGCCCCGCCGCGTTGTCAGTGCGGCCGCCTACTGTCTGACGACATGTCAGCGATAGGCATTTCACTCGACCTCACCGGCGATGGCGACCGGGCCGCACTGCACGACGCGATCTCGGGCATCGTCTACGACTTCATCCACCACTACGTGGACGACGAGCCCTATCCGGGCGCGGACGACTACCGCATGGAGTGCGTCAGCGGCAGCGAAGAGGGGGTGACGGACGGCTACTTCGGCTGGTGGTTCGACAATCCGGGCGGCTGCTGCTCCCGGTCCTCGCACCTCTGGTACCACTGGTTCGACCTGGCCCTCGCCACCGAGTGGGACCGCGTCGTGGTGGCGGCCAAGGCGCGGGGCCTGACCGTCACCAGCGCGCGTCCCGACCTGTCGGCGGTGCTCGACGGCCCGGACAGGTTCGTCGGGCTGCGCGGCAGCCTGTGGTCGGTGGCCGAGGACGGGCTGTTCGGCGACGACGCCCACACGCCCGTCGAGAAGCTGACGGAGCAGGAGCGGGCCAGGCTCACCGTCGCGGTCGGCCGGTGCCAGTGTCCGCTCTGCCCGAGGCTGCGCCTCGACGCGGAGGTGGCCGAGGACCTGTTCGCCCGGCTCGACGCGCCGGAGACCGCCCCGCTGGCGGCGTGGCACCTGTCGCGCGCCCGGCACCTCACGTTCGAGACGCTGACGGCACTGCTCCGCGCCGACGCGGCCATGGACACGATGGAGGACGCGGTTCGGCAGTACGTGTCGCGGCTGCCGGACGCCTGGCCGAAGCTGAGGCAACTGCTGCCGAGCCTGCGGGGCCGCGCGCGGGGGCTCGCGCTGTACGCCCTGGAGGCGCTGAGCTACGCGGAGCCGGGACGGCGGGCGGAGCTGCTGGGCGAGGCTCGTTCGGCGCTGACCGGCACCGACGAGGCCGCCGTGGCGGCGGTGGCCGTGCTCGGCCGGCTCGGCGACGACGAGCCGTGGGTGGTCGAGGAGTTGTGCGGGGTCCTCGACCGGGACGGCACGGGGCTCCTGCACAGCCAGGCGGTCGTCGCCCTCGCCAACCTTCAGCATCGGCCGGGGTGTTCGCTCGATCCGGAGGTGCGGGCCAGGTTCGAGCGGGAGATCGGGCGCGACAGCCCGGCGGGCAGGATCGCCGCGCTCTTCCTGCCGGCCCCCGAGCCGTCCTAGGCGGCGGTAGGCACGGGCCGCAGCACCAGCAGCCCGTCCTCCCGGCCGGCGACCATCGCGAACGGGAACCGGTCGGCGTCCAGGCAGAACGCGACATCGTCGGGGTGCACGCCGCGTCGCACGCCGTTCGTGAGGTCGGCCGCCGCGTCGGAGGCGCGGGCGCGGGCCAGATAGGGGGCCGCGTCGACACCTTCGTCGTCGACGCGACGCGCGATGTACTCGGCGCAGGCGCGGTCCTCCTCGGCGCGCCCTTCGTCGCCGGTGACGACGAAGGTGGCCTCTCGCACCTCGCGGGCCCGCAGGAAACGGGCCGTCGCGTCCGCCACGGCGAAGCTCGCGCACAGCACGAGCGGGGTGTCCGCCACGGCCCGTGCTCCGACCGTCCCGGCGGTCGTCCGCAACACCAGCGTCCGGCCGGTGAGATCCCGTTCGGCCATCATCGCGGGGGAGTTGACGGCGTCGAAGCCGGGCGCGGGGGCGCCGTCCTTCACGGCCAGCCACTCCGGGTGGAGACGCCTGAGGGCCAGCGCCTCGTCGTCCGACGCGGCGAGCGCGATCCGTTCGGCGCCCCGCGCGAAGGCCCAGGCGGTCACGGTGAACGCGCGCATCACGTCGATCACCACCGCGACGGCGGGCTGCTCTGTCAGCTCCGGAATGCCGGAAAGGTGGTGGCGCATACGGCCATGGTGCCAGGTGAGGTCCGAGCCTCCGGGCCGGGCTGTCAGAGCGCGTGCCTACGGTGTGGGCATGGATCTACGAGGAAAGAACGTCGTGTTGATGGGGCGGTTTCACAAGTTGCCCCAGGCGAAGGCCAAGGCGGGGCTCGTGGCGTTGGGCGCGCGGGTGTCGGGGGCGCTTTCCCAGAAGACGGATCTGGTCTTCGCCGCGTACGACGTCGAGGGGCGCAGGATCGGGGAAGCCGCCTTACGCGGTGTCCCGGTGTACGACTCGACGGCGTTGCGGGCCGTGCTCCGGTCGGGCAGCGGGCCCGCCGACACCGAGCCGGGCCGGGGCGGCGCCTTCGCGGATCACGGGTCGCTCGCATCGGCTGGGGACCCGGCCACGCTGCTGGGCCTGCTCCAGCGGGCCGACTGGTCCGCTTTCGTCGCCGAGCGGGACCTGTCGCCGCTCCGGGCCGCGCTGCTGGAGTTGGAGCGCGCGCACGGCGTCACCGAGGCGCACGCCCTCGCCACCGAGCGGCTCCGTGGCCTCGGCGGCACCCGGTTGGTGCACCCGTACGGTCACGCCACGGAGATCACGTCCCACGCCTTCAGCCCGTGCGGCCGGTATCTCGCCACCGGGAGCTGGGTCGGCGACGACTACCACCTCGGCGGCGCGTTGGGGATCTGGGAGGTCGCCAGCGGCCGCTGCGTCAACGTGCTGAGCGGCGTGTCGGGGGGCGTCGGCTGGCCCGACTACGACGACGTCATCCAGTGGTCGGCGGACGGCACCCGCGTCGGGCTCGCCTACAGCACCAACCAGGTCGGGGTGTTCGACCCCTTCGGGAGGTACGGCCACCCGCTGGCGAGCGCCTCGGTGACGGACGGCGCCAGCCGGCCCCCGGACTGGGCGCTGGCCCCGGACGGGCGGCGCGCGTTCGTCTCGACCGGATCCCCCTGCGCGCTCAAGGGCTGCGTGATCCCGCTGGAGGCCGGCCACCTGTCCTGGCTGCCCAACCACGCGGCGGCCGGCCACCCGTACCTGTTGCCCGACGCCCTCCCCGAGGGGGGCGGCGGCGAGCGCGGTGAGCTGTGGCTGGACGGCGGGGCGAGCTGGTCGCGGGACGGCACCCGGTTGTCCGCGTACGACCCCGAGCGGGGGCGGGAGTTCGTCATCGACCTCGCCGACCGGCGGGTCGCCTGGGCCACCGAGGACGAGGAGGAGACGGCCGGGACCGGTGACGGCTCGGCCGGGGCGCGGGTCTCCGTGGAGCCGACCAGGGTGACCTTCGAACGGCCGGCGACCCGGGAGGTGTTGGGCGACTTCACCTTCCTCCGCGAACCGGCGGCCCCGCGGCTCATCGCGTACGAGTACCCGCACGACGACCTCGGGGTCGAGTTCGCGCTGGACGACCACACCTGGTGCGCGGCCTTCGAGAGTGGGGTGGTCATCGCGCCGCCGAACCGGGCGGAGGAATTGGACGCCGTGCTCGCCTGGTCGGTCGACCGGCGCTTCGCCTGGCCGGTGCGGTGGGGCGGGCTGGAGATCGTGCCCGACATACGGGCCGCCGCCGACCGGCTCCCGGACGACGTCACCGGCTTCGTCGTCCGGGAGTGCGTCGAGCGGCTCGACGCCGGACAGTCGACCACCTCCTGGCAGGGGGCGTGGCCGCCGCCCAACACCGCGACGCTTGACGACCTGTTCTCGGCGGCGCGGGACGCCGTCTCCTCGCTGCGCGGCCAGTGGGACTTCGTGGTGAACGAGCAGCTCCGCGACGTGGTCAGGCTCCGGGCGCGGCGCGGGGAGCCGGACGGCGTCACGGCGCTGCTTCCGCTCATCTCCGACACCGAATGGCGCGTGCTCGCCGCCGCCCAGGCCGCGTTGCTCCTGGCGCGCGGGGGGCGGCCCGAGGAGGCGCGGGCCGTGTTCGCCGTCGCCGAGGAGGGCGTGGAGGCGGCGCTCGGTGGCTACCGCGCCGCCCAGGTCGCCGCCTCGGTGGCCGGCGCCCACCACGCGTTGGGCGACGAGGCCGCCGCCGACGCCTGGTTCGCGCGGGCCAAGGGAGCCATCGAGACCGAGGTCAACGCGTGGGAGCACCGCCTGGCGGTCATCTGGGCGCTCGCCGAGTGCGGGCGGGAGGCGGAGGCCAGGTCGCTGTGGACCTCCTGCGGGAAGGAGACCAGGCAGCCCAACGGGATCTATGTCGAACCATGGCTGCTGTGCCTGGTGACCACCGATCGGCTCGACCTGGCCGAGGAGTTCATGGAGGCGTGGGTCCCGCGCCACGACCGGCCGTCGAGCCTGATCGACGCGCTGGTCGAGCTCGGCCGCCCCGACCTGCTCCGCGCCTGGGTCGGCGGCGCCTGGTACATACCCGAAGAGAAGTACGAGCGGGCCCAGGCGATCGCCGACGGCGCCCCACGGCGCTCCCTGCCACCCACCCCGACCGAGGAGGACATCGCCGCCCTCGCCAAGGCACACGCCGAACTGCTCACCACGCCGCGCGCCAGACGCAAGCACCCGACCCGGGAGCTGATCGACCAGGCCGCCGACCGTGGCCACCTGAGCGCGGTGCTCGACCTGCTCGGCACCCTGCCGACGGACGACTACAACGACCGCGCCAGCGCCGCCTTCACCGCACTGTGGCGTGCCACCACCGGCCACTGGCACGCCCCCTGGTAAACCCCCGCCCCGCCTGCGCGCCCCGTGGGGCAGGCGCTCGTCGGGAAGCCCGCGCCGGTCAGGCGCTTCGCAGCTCCGTTGGCGTGGCCCCGCGCCGCAGGCAGAGCGTCGCGACGACGACCGTGCCGACGACGAGTGCCGCGGCACCCGCGCCCAATAGGCCGAGTTCGACGAAGGGGACGTCGATCGCCCGTACCACCTCCGGCAGTTCCTCCGAGGTGAGGCGCGGGGGTTCGGCGGCGCCCTCCGGGTCGGCGCAGGCGGCGGCCGGGCCGTCGCAGAGTTCGACCCAGGTCCGGCCCGAGGAGACCTCGGTGCCGAAGAAGCCCCGCCCCAGCACCGTGCCGGCGCTCAGGGCCAGCGCGATGGCCGGCAGCGCCGGCGCCAGCACCCGCCAGGCGACCGCCCCGGCCAGTACCCCGCGCGGCACCCCGGCAGCCAACAGCGCGCTGTGGGTGCGGCGTTGCGAGAACACCCGCTCCAGGAGCGCCACCAGCAGGCCGCCGGTGGCCAGGGCCAGGCTGACGAGGATGGCCAGGCCGATCATGTCCGTGGCGCCGATGTAGAAGGCGGCGTCGAAGGTCATGAACTCCTCGGAGCGGCCGGTCAGTTCCGCGTAGACGCGGTTGGCCCCGTCGTACGCCTCGTCCTGGGCGATGAAGTGGGCGCGCGCCGACTGGGCGCCGGCGCCGATGACGAGGGCGGCCAGCAGGGCGGAGAGCGTGCGGCTGCCGTGCCAGGGGTCGGCCATCAGGTCGCGCGCGGCCAGCAGCGTCGCCGGCCGCCTGGCGAACCTGTGCAGCAGCCGGCCGGTGGTCGCCGAGATCCAGCCCACGCCGAGGACCACGCCGAGCGTCGTCAGCAGTGAGCCGCCGAGCACCACCGCCGGCACCCAGTCGGTGGCGCCGCCACGCCCGACGGCGGGCAGCAGGGCCAGGTAGCCGCCGAGTCCGAGGAGGATCAGCACGCCGGGCCAAGGTCCTGGGGCCGGCCGGGAGACGCGGCGGCGCACGCCGAGGGGGGAGACGCTGACCCGGCGCAGCAGCAGGGCCGCGGCCGGCATCGCGAGCAGCGGCACACCGAGGACGATGATCGCGTAGCCGAGCGGCGGCACCGTCACGTCGGTCGGCAGCGTCAACCGGCCGTCCGCGTCGGGGCGGTGGAGCAGCTCCCGGGCGGCCAGCTGGATCGCGGAGCCGGCCAGGGCGCCGAGCAGGGCGGCGCCGCCGGTCTCGGCGACGGCGACCGCGACGGCCTGGCGCGGCGTGCCGCCGGCCAGCCGGATCGCCGCGAGCCGCCGGTCCCTGGCCGGTGCGCCGATCCGGGCGCACTGCCCGGCGAGCGCCAGCACCGGGATCGTCATCAGCAACAGGGTGACGGCGACGCCCGGCCGCAGCCCGGGTTCGCGCAGCAGCGCGCTGGTGTACCCGGCGTTCTCGACGGCGCCGTCGGGCGGCGCCGCGATGGCCAGCACCGTGGCGGCGGCCAGCAGGGCCACCGTGGCCAGCGCGGCGCTGGCCCCGGTGAGAAGCACGCGCAGCACGTCGGTCCTGGTGCCGGCGAGCGCCAGCCGGGCCAGGAAGGACAGCCGCATCTCGACGCCCAGCAGCCCGCCTCGGGGGCGGCCGGCCGACGCCACGCCCAGGGCGCTCATCGGACGGCGCCCGTGGACATACCGAGCCCGCTCGGGTCGACGGCGCCGTCCCGCAGGACCAACTCCGCGTCCGCGTAGGCGGCGACGGTGGCGCTGTGCGTCACCAGCACCACGCTCATGCCCCGTTCCCTGGCCAGGCCGACGACGAGGCCGAGCAGCCGCTCGCCGACCAGGGTGTCGAGGGCGCCGGTCGGCTCGTCGGCGAAGAGCACGCTCGGCTCGGTGACCAGCGCGCGGGCAGCGGCGCACCGTTGTTGCTGGCCGCCGGACATCTCGCCCGGCAGGGTGTCGGCCAACTCCTCGACGCCGAGCCGGCCCAGCCAGTCGAGCGCCGTCGCGCGGCTCTCCCGCCGGCCGCCGCCGGCGAGCAGCAGCGGCAGCGCGACGTTCTCGGCGGCCGTCAACTCGGGGACCAGCATGCCGAACTGGAACAACACCCCGAACTCGCCGCGCCGCAGCCGGGACCGCTCGGCCTCGGACGCCTCGTCGAGACGCCGGCCGCGGTAGCGCACCTCGCCCGAGTCGGGCGGCAGGATGCCGGCCAGGCAGTGCAGCAGTGTCGACTTTCCGCAGCCGCTCGGGCCGGTCACGGCGAGGATCCGGCCCTCTTCGAGGTCGAGGTCGATCCCGCGCAGCGCGGGGGTCGGCCCGTAGGACTTCACGACGGCGCGTGCCTGAAGCAGTGTCATCAGCGCACCTCCCGGTGCAGTTCGGCGACCCGATCCAGCGTGGTGCGCAACCAGCGCAGGTCGGCGTCGAGGTGGACGATGGCGAGGTCGGCGGCGATCACGTCGCCGAGGGACGCCCCCGGGGCGGTCTTCAGCGCGGTCAGCTCCCGCAACCGGGCGGTGTGGGCCGCGCGTTGGGCCGTCAGGTAGCCGCGCGCCCGCTCGTCACCGTCGGCGATCAGCGCGACGACGACCTTGGCGAGCAGGGCGCTCGACACGTGGGGGGCGGGCGGTTCGACCGTGTCCAGCCAGTCGCCGAGCACGGCGCGGCCGGCGTCGGTGATGTCGAACAGCGTGCGGTCGGGCCCGCCCTCGCGGTCCCGACCCGCCTCGGCCACCAGGCCGTCCCGCTGGAGCCTGCCGAGCGTGCCGTAGACCTGGCCGAACGCCAGCGGTCTGGCCCTGGGCAGGCGGGCGTCGTACGCCCTCTTGAGTTCGTAGCCGTGCTGCGGCCCGGTGGTGAGGAGGCCGAGCAGCACGTTGGCCGCCAGTGACATGCCGGCCACTATTCCCTGAGAGAATAGCGGCGTGCAGCGCCAGCACGAAGTACTTCTGCGCCGTGGGCTGGAGCCCGATGTCGTAGCTCATCCAGCCGGCCAGCTCGGCGAGCTCCGCCGTGACGCGGAAGAGACGTTTACGCACCGGTTCCG
>NZ_SMKI01000629.1 GCF_004348415.1 Streptomyces hainanensis | reverse complement strand
TCCGGTGGTCATGGCGGTAGGGAAACGCCCGGTTACATTCCGAACCCGGAAGCTAAGCCTGCCAGCGCCGATGGTACTGCATGGGGGACCGTGTGGGAGAGTAGGTCGCCGCCGGACAATTTTTGAATATGTAGGGCCCGTTGGGAAACCAACGGGCCCTTTTTGTTTTGTGGGCCCTCGTGATCCTCTGGCACCATCCGTTCATGGGCCCGAAAACAGTGTCGCTGCGGAGGATCGAACTCACCGACTGGCGTGACGTTCATTCGTGGGCCTGCCTCCCCGAAGCCTGCCGCTTCCAGCCCTGGGGGCCGAACACCGAGGAGCAGACACGGGCCTTCGTGCTCTCGGCGGTCGAGGGGTGGGCCCACAGGCCCCAGAGGAGGTTCGCCTTCGTGGCACGCTACGGGGGTGCCGTGGTGGGCATGGGAGAACTGCGCGTCCGCAGCGTCGAGCACCGGCAGGGCGAGCTCGCCTACGTCGTTCACCCGAAGCTGTTCAGCATCCTCGAGGACGAGTGGCGCTCGCTCTCCTCGCCGCCGCCCGCCGAGGCAGCCGCGTTCGGAGCAGGCCGGGTCAGAGCCGGCCGGTGGCCTTGAGGGTGAGGTAGGCGTCGGCGAGGGCCGGCGGCAGGTGTTCGGGGGAGGCTTCGACGACCGTGACGCCCAGGGCGCGGAGACGTTCCGTGGTGTGCTGGCGTTCGATCTCGTGGCGGGCCGCGGCGGCCGCCTCGTAGACGCCGGGGACGGTGCCTCGGGAGCGGGACAGCTCGGCGATCCTGGGGTCGCCGACCGAGGCCACCACGACCGTGTGGCGTCGGGTCAGGCGAGGCAGCACCGGCAGCAGTCCGCTCTCCACGGGGGCGCTGTCGAGGCCGGTGAACAGCACGATCAGCGAGCGGCGCGGCGCGCCGGCCAGGGCGGTCGTGGCCATCGCCCGGGTGTCGGTCTCGATCAGCTCGGGTTCCAGCGGCGTCAGCGCGCGGACCACCGAGGGCAGCAGGTCGCCGCCGGTGCGGCCGCGAACCGAGGCGCGGACCCTCCGGTCGAAGGCGAGCAGGTCGACGCGGTCGCCGGCCTGGGAGGCCAGCGCCGTCAGCAGCAGGGCCGCGTCCATGGCGGCGTCGAGCCGGGGGATGTCGCCGACCCGGCCGGCCGAGGTGCGGCCGGTGTCCAGGACCAGCAGCAGGTGCCGGTCGCGCTCCGGGCGCCAGGTGCGGACCGCGACCGCGGACTGCCGGGCGGTGGCGCGCCAGTCGATGGAGCGGACGTCGTCGCCCGGCACGTACTCCCGGAGGCTGTCGAACTCGGTGCCCTCGCCGCGCGTCAACACCGTGGTGCGGCCGTCGAGTTCGCGGAGCCTGGAGAGCTTGGCCGGCAGGTGCTTCCGGCTGGTGAAGGGGGGCAGCACCCGCAGCGTCCACGGCACGGCGTGGCCGCCCTGGCGGGCGGCGAGGCCGAGCGGGCCGTGGGAGCGGACGGTGACCCGGACCGGGCGGTGCTCGCCGCGCCGGGTGGGGCCGAGGACCGTGGTGAGCCGGCGCCGTTCGCCGGCCGGCACGTCGAGCCGGTGCCGCGACGCGGCGTACGAGGTGCCGGGCCGCCAGGCGCTCGGGGCCCAGGCGTCGCGGAGCTCGGCGCGCAGCGGTCGGCGGGAGGCGTTGGTGACGGTGAGGTCGACGGCGGCCTCCTCGCCGAGCCGGACACTGGTCGCGCCGCTCCTGGTCAGCAGCAGCGGACGCACCGGGGCGGCGAGCGCCAGATCGGTGAGGACGCCGGCGAGCAGCGGCAGCGCGACGGCCAGGATCCCGGTCCAGCCGGGAAGCAGGCCGGCGACCAGGGCGCCGAACGCGGCGACCAGCGCGGTGCGGCCGGTGAGCGTCATCAGCGAGGGACCGGGACGCGGGCGAGGAGGCCGGTGATGACGCCGTCGGGGGTGATGCCCTCCATCTCGGCCTCGGGGCGCAGCCTGACCCGGTGCCGGAGGGTGGGCAGGGCCAGCGCCTTGACGTCGTCGGGGATGACGTAGTCGCGGCCGGAGAGCCAGGCCCAGGCGCGGGCGGTGCCGAGCAGCGCGGTGGCGCCGCGCGGTGAGGCTCCGATGGCCAGCGAGGGCGACTCGCGGGTGGCGCGGCAGAGGTCGACGACGTATCCGGCGATCTCGGGGGCGACGGTGACCTTGGCGACCGCCGCGCGGGCGGCGGCGAGCTGCTCGGCACCGGCGACGGGGCGGACGCCGGCCGTGGTCAGGTCGCGCGGGTCGAAGCCGGCGGCGTGCCGGGCGAGGACGTCGATCTCCTGTTCCCGGCTGGGCAGCGGGAGGTTGAGCTTGAGGAGGAAGCGGTCGAGCTGCGCCTCGGGGAGCGGGTAGGTGCCCTCGTACTCGATCGGGTTCTGGGTGGCCGCGACCATGAAGGGATCCGGCAGCGGCCGGGGGAGGCCGTCGACGGAGACCTGGCGCTCCTCCATGGCCTCCAGCAGCGACGCCTGCGTCTTGGGCGGGGTGCGGTTGATCTCGTCGGCCAGCAGCAGGTTGGTGAAGACCGGTCCCGGCTGGAACGAGAACTCGGCGGTGCGGGCGTCGTAGACCAGCGAACCGGTGACGTCGCTCGGCATCAGGTCGGGGGTGAACTGGACGCGCTTGGTGTCGAGTTCGAGCGCGGTGGCCAGGGTGCGGACGAGCAGGGTCTTGGCGACGCCCGGCACGCCTTCGAGGAGGACGTGGCCCCGGCACAGCAGGGCGACGACCAGGCCGGTGACGGCGGCGTTCTGGCCGACGACGGCCTTGCCGATCTCGGCCCGCAGGGACTCGAGGGCCTGGCGCGGGTCCCCGGTGTCGGAGCCCGGAGTGTCGCTGCCTGGGGTTGGGGCGGTCACGGCGTCGAACCCTTCTGGTCGATTGAGGGGGGTCGGTCGGTTGCGGAGGTCTGGTGGGGGGAGACACGGCGTTCGAGGGCGTCGAGCGTGTCGGCGAGCCGGACCAGGTCGCGGTCGTCGGCCGGCGGCGGTCCGAACAGCAACTCGTGGACGGCGGCGGCCGGTTCGCCGGCGTGGGCGGCGACGGCCGCGGGCAGCGCGTCGGGGGCGTGGGCCGCGGACGGTGGGACGCCGACCAGCGGGGCGAGGCGGGCGCGGGTGGCCGTGCGGAGGGCGTCGGCGGCGCGGTCCCGGGCGCCGGCCTGGTGGTAGAGGCGGGCGCGGCCCTCGGTGGTCTCGGCGGCGTGGACGACGACGGGCAGCGGCTCGGTGACGACCGGGCCGAGCCGGCGGGCGCGCCAGAGGGCGGCGAGCAGCGCGGCGATCAGGAGTTGCAGGGTGGCCCAGCGCCAGCCGGGGGGGAGGAGGTCGAGGAGCGTCCGCTGGTCTTCGACGGCCGGGGCCTCCTCGGCGGTGGGCAGGTACCAGACGAGGTGGGGGCGGCTGCCGAGGAGTTGGAGGGTGAGGGCGGCGTTGCCGTACTCGGCCAGGTGCTCGTTGTGGAGCGGCTCGGCCGCGCCGAGGAGGACGGTGTCGCCGTCGCCGGTGCCGGTCGGGAGCACGGCGAGGGTGGGCATGCCGGCGGCCTGGTAGCAGCCGGTGGCGTCGGCGGGGACCTGGTAGCGGCGGCCGCCGAGGAGGGCGCTGCCGGCGCTCGTGGCGGCGGGCAGGCCGCAGTCGGGGGCGCGTTCCTGGAC
>NZ_SMKI01000628.1 GCF_004348415.1 Streptomyces hainanensis | reverse complement strand
TGGTCGGTGTCGGTCAGCCGTTGGTGAGGCCGTCGTACTCGGCGGCCGACATCAGCCGGGCCGGCTCGGCCGACTCGTCGATCCGGACCCGGAAGAGCCAGCCGGCCTCGAACGGCTCCGAGTTGAGGGTGTGCAGCAGAGTGAGCCGGGTCCGGTCCGCGAGCAGGGCCAGCGTCTCGGCCGCGCGGGCGAACTGCTCCGCGCCCGGCTCTCGCGGGTGCGAACCATGTGCACCTGATAGATGCATGCGTGCGTTCATATGCACATAATGGAGGTGGACGCACTCCCGTGTCCACTTCTCCGGGCTGCCCGGACCGTCGAAAGGCGTTCGTCGTGAGCGAAGAACACGGACACTCACACCCTCACCCCCATCCGCACCCGCACCCGCACCCGCACGCCCATGACGACGGCCACGCCGACCACGCCGGTCACGACCACGACCACGGTGACCACGGGCACCCGCACGACCACGGGAAGCAGGGGCCTCTGGCGTCGCTCCGGCACCAGGTGGGCCACCTGGTCAAGCCGCACTCCCACGAGTCGTCCGACAAGATGGACAACGCGCTGGAGTCTTCGGCCCGCGGCATGCGCGCGCTGTGGATCTCGCTGGTCGTGCTCGGTGTCACCGCGATCTTCCAGGTCTTCATCGTCATCATCTCCGGTTCGGTCGCGCTGCTCGGCGACACCATCCACAACTTCGCGGACGCGCTGACCGCCGTACCGCTGGGCATCGCCTTCCTCCTCGGGCGTCGCGCCGTCAACCGTCGCTTCACCTACGGCTACGGCCGTGCCGAGGACCTGGCCGGCATCGTCATCGTGCTGACCATCACGGCCTCCGCGGCGCTCGCCGCCTGGACCGCGATCGACCGGCTCATCAACCCCCAGGACATGGACTACATCCCCGCGGTGGCCTCCGCCGCCGTGGTGGGCTTCATCGGCAACGAGTGGGTGGCCCGCTACCGCATCCGGATCGGCCGGGAGATCGGCTCGGCCGCGCTGGTCGCGGACGGGCTGCACGCCCGCACCGACGGATTCACCTCGCTCGCCGTGCTCCTGAGCGCCGGCGGCGCCGCGCTCGGCTGGCAGCTCGCCGACCCGATCGTGGGCCTGCTGATCACGGTGGCCATCCTGATGGTCCTGCGCGACGCCGCCCGCGAGGTGTTCCGCCGCATCATGGACGCCGTCGACCCCGAACTCGTCGACACCGCCGAGTCCGCGCTCAACGGGGTTCCGGGCGTCGTCGAGATCGGCGAGCTCCGGATGCGGTGGATCGGCCACAGGCTGCGGGCCGAGGTCGCCATCGTGGTGGACGACCAGCTCAGCCTCCGGGAAGCGCACGACGTCACCGTGGAGGCCGAACTCGCCCTCCTTGACGCGGTCCCCAAACTCACCGCCGCCCTCGTCCACGCCGACCCCGCACCGACCCCCGGCGCGGCCGACCCCCACGCCCAGCTCGCACACCAGACCGCCGCCTGACCGAGAGACCCGCTGGGCGGCCTGCGCCGCCCGGCGGCTCTCCCCGTCCGGCGCCCTCCGCCCGCCGGCGCGGCAGTACGGCGGCATCAGTACGGCGGCATCTCGATTCGATCGCCAGTGCGAGAATCGGCGGGTGAGCGACTCCCTTTCCTTGCAGCAGTACACGTCCTCGGCCGAGGTCACTCCCGCGCTCCACAGAGACCTGTCGCTCTGCTGGATCGAGGTCAGCAACGCCGGCGGGGCCGCGGGCTTCCCCTTCCTCCCGATCGACGAAAGCCACACCGCCCCCGCGCTGAGGGCGATCACCGACACCCTGTCGCCCACGACCAGTCGGCTGCTGACCGCCCGGCTCGACGACCGGCTCGTCGGCTGGCTCAACGTCCGCCGGGATCCCTTCGCGCTGATCTCGCACTGGGGCACCCTCCACCACGTCCAGACCCTCCCCACCTGCCAGGGACGCGGGATCGGAACCACCCTGATGAACGAGGCCCGCCGAGTCGCCCGCGACGACATGGGCCTGGAACAGCTCCACCTCGCGGCACGAGGCGGAGCAGGCCTCGAGGAGTTCTACGGGCGACTGGGCTGGAAGGAGATCGGCCGCTGGCCCGACGCCCTGCGCCTCGCGCCCGGCGACGACCGCGACGAGGTTCTGATGCTCCTGAAGCCCCTCTGAGCGGGGTTTCCTCGGGGTGCCTGACGCGGTGGCCAGGTGATGGGGCGTGGGGCTCAGACGAGTGTCGTCCAGTAGCTCCAGAACCGCTGGAGGACGAGCAGGGCGATGGTCAGGTACCAGCAGGTGAGGACGACACCGTGGTACTCGGCCAGCGTGCGGGCGGGCCCGGGCCGGCCGAGGGTGCCGAGGTGGCCGCGGGTGAGGTTGTACAGCGTCGTGTACCAGAAGACGGGGATCGTCACGATCCACACGGCCACGCAGTAGGGGCACAGGGCGTCGATCCGGTAGAGGCTCTGGTAGACCAGCCAGTGGACGAACAGCAGGCCGAACGTGACGCCCGCCTGGAGGCCTTGCCAGAACCAGCGGGGCAGGGCGGTTCCGGTCAGGAGGACCACGGCGACGACGGTCAGCGCGGTGAAGCCGGCGATGCCCAGGAGGGGGTTGGGGAAGCCGAAGACCTCGGCCTGCGGCGTGGTCATCACCGACCCGCAGCTGAGCACCGGACTGATGCTGCAGGAAGGGATGTGGGAGGGGTCCTCCAGCAGTTCGATCCTCTCGACGACGAGGACGAACGCGGCGAGCAGCCCCACCACTCCGCCGACGCCGAGCACCAGGCCGAGCAGCCGGTCCCCGACCGGCGTCGCCTCGGACGCCGTCGGGTCGGCGGCGTGGCGCGTCGCGGTGGTCACCTGGCGAGCTCCGCGTCGATGGCCTCGGTGAACTCCTCGTAGGAGCCGGGGTTCAGGAGCCGGCCGTTGAGGAAGAAGGTGGGGGTTCCCCGCACGCCGAGCATCAGCCCGTCCTGCTGGTCGAGGGCGACGCGTTCGGCCGTGGCCGGGTCGTTCCAGTCCGCCTCGAAGCGCGCCATGTCCAGGCCGAGTTCTTCGGCGAAGCCGCGGAAGGTGTCCTCGTGGGACTCCTGTTGGTCACCCCACTCCTCCTGCGTCTCGTACATCATCCGGTACATGTCCTCCAGCCGGTCCTGCGCGGCGGCGGCCTCCACGGCGCGGGCCGCCGGTTCGGCGTTGCGGTGGCTGGGGATGGGGAAGTAGCGCAGCACGAAGGTGACCTGGCCCGCGTACTCCTCGCGCAGTTGTTCCACGATCGGGTACGCGGCCCGGCACGCCTCGCACTCCAGGTCGAGGAACTCCACCAGGGTGACCTTGCCGTCCGGCGCGGTGGACAGCCGGTGGCTGTTCTCGCGGACCAGTACGGAGGCCGGTGCCGTCGGCGCGTCGTCGGCGTCCGTCGTGGCGGTGTCTCCGCCGGGGGAACGGTTCGCGGCCAACAGCGCGGCGACCACGGCGAGGACGCCGGCCACCAGTGCGAGGGAGATCTTGAAGTTCTTCGTCATGATCCTCAACTCATCGAAAGACGAACAGGGTGATGTCCGGGCCGCGTTCGAGCAGGCCGGTGGCCGAGCGCCGTTCAGGGAGCGCAACGCGGCGTCGAGGCGGGCGGGACCCGTCGCGTCGCCCGGCTCGCGCGGTTCGCCCGGCCGCGCTCCCGTGTCGAGTGCGACCAGGTCGGCGGCGGC
>NZ_SMKI01000627.1 GCF_004348415.1 Streptomyces hainanensis | reverse complement strand
GGGGTGTTCACCCGGGAAGTCTCGCAGACCGGGCGGCCGGTCCTCGAACGAGCGACGTGACGTGGGGGGAGTCGGGTCGTTTGGGGTCTCGAGGGTGAACCGCCGGTCTCCCGGCGGGTCATCGCCCGAGGAAACCCGAGGTCAGGAGAGGTTCAATGGGAGTGTTCGCCTGGTTGCGTCGCCGTGGCTCGGAGGCGGGGCCGCCCGCCGGGGAGGCGCCCGAGGAGGCGTCGGCCGGTCCGGTCGCCGAGGCCGACGCCGTCGGCATCCCCAAGCAGACGGCGGCCTCGGAAGCGGCCGACAGCGAGGCCGGTGAGGGCGCCCGCACCCAGGCCGTGGCGGCCCCTCAGGACCAGGACGCCACGAAGTAGCCGACGCCGTAGGGCGCATCGTCGTAGAGCAGCCGGCCGCCGAGGCCGGCGCCGTCCGCCGCGGCGGCGAGCAGTCGCCAGCCGGACCGGCCGGCGGCGCCGAGCTCGGCGGCCAGCCCCCGGTCGATGCCGCGCAGGGCGTCGAGGTCGGCGGCGCCCAGGGCGCGCGCCGCGGCCGCGTCGAAGTCGGCGGCCCGCTCGTCGAGGTAGCCGGGGGCCTTGGGCGAGCGGCAGGTGCTGCCATCCCCCATGACGAGCAGGGCGAGCCGTTCCCCGCCCGCCGCCAGCTCGCGGCCGGCCGCCTCGCAACGCGCCGGTTCGAGGTCCTCGCCCAGGCCGAGCGCCGCCACGGGGGCGGCCCGCCAGCCGACGCGTTCGAGCAGCCAGGCCGCGACCGTCAGGGACGGCGGCAGCTCGGGCTCGCCGGGCCGCTCGGCGGCCGACCCGAGGGCGGTCTCGACGCCCACCCCGAAGCCGCGCAGCGAGCCGCGGGTGCCGGCCGGGTAGTGGTCGAGGCCCCGGCCGGTCGCGGGGCCGGCGACCACCAGTCGCTCCGGCCGGGCGGCGGACAGCACGCCGAGGGCGTCGTAGCAGGCGGCGCGCGCCTCGTCGAGTTCGGAGGCGGCGCCACCGGCGACCTCGGGTACCAGCAGCGGCGGGCAGGGGCAGACGGCGGCGGCGACGAGCATGCCCGGAGCCTAACTCCCGGTCGGGCCGGGACCGTCAGGACACCGCGCACCCGCCGGCCGGTTCCGGCAGCGGGGCGGGGACGCCGACGCCCGGCAGGCCGAGCATCACGCCCGCCGGCCCGGCGGCCGGGGCCGCGGTGCGCCGCTCCCAGGCGTCGCCGGAGCGGGTGCGGCGGACGGCCTTCACCTCGCCCTCGGCGAGCAGGTGGTGCGGGGCGGCGTAGGTGATCTCGACGGTGGCCATGTCGCCCGGCCTGACCGGCTCGGTGGGGCGGGTGAAGTGGACCAGGCGGTTGTCGGGGGCGCGGCCCGAGAGCCGCCGGGTCGCGTCGTCCTTGCGGCCCTCGCCCTCGGCGACCAGTACCTCGACCGTGCGGCCCACCTGGCTCCTGTTCTCCGCCCAGGAGATCTCGTCCTGGAGGGCGACCAGCCGCTCGTAGCGCGCCTGGACGACCTCCTTGGGGATCTGCCCGGCCATCTCGGCCGCCGGGGTGCCCGGCCGCTTGGAGTACTGGAAGGTGAAGGCCTGCGCGAAGCGCGCCTCGCGCACCACGTGCAGGGTCTCCTCGAAGTCCTCCTCGGTCTCGCCGGGGAAGCCCACGATGATGTCGGTGGTGATGGCCGCGTCCGGGATGGCCGCCCTGACCTTCTCGATGATCCCCAGGTAGCGCTCCTGCCGGTAGGAGCGGCGCATGGCGCGCAGCACCCGGGACGAGCCGGACTGCAGGGGCATGTGCAGCTGCGGCATCACGTTGGGTGTCCCGGCCATGGCCTCGATCACGTCGTCGGTGAAGTCGCGCGGGTGCGGGGAGGTGAAGCGCACCCGCTCCAGGCCGGCGATCCCACCGCAGGCGCGCAGCAGCTTGGAGAACGCCTCGCGGTCGCCGATGTCCGAGCCGTAGGCGTTGACGTTCTGGCCGAGCAGGGTGATCTCGCTGACGCCCTCGGCGACCAGCGTCTCGATCTCGGCCAGGATGTCCCCGGGCCTGCGGTCCTTCTCCTTGCCGCGCAGCGCCGGCACGATGCAGAAGGTGCAGGTGTTGTTGCAGCCGACGGAGACGGCGACCCAGGCGGCGTAGGCGCTCTCGCGGCGGGTCGGCAGGGTGGAGGGGAACGCCTCCAACGACTCGGCGATCTCGACCTGGGCCTCGCGCTCGATCCTGGCGCGCTCCAGCAGCACGGGGAGGCTGCCCACGTTGTGGGTGCCGAAGACGACGTCGACCCAGGGGGCACGGCGCACGATAGTGTCGCGGTCCTTCTGGGCCAGGCAGCCGCCCACGGCGATCTGCATGCCGGGGCGGGCGTTCTTCTTGGGCACCAGCTGCCCCAGGTTGCCGTAGAGCCGGTTGTCGGCGTTCTCCCGGACCGCGCAGGTGTTGAAGACCACGATGTCGGCGGCGTCGGCGCCGGGCTCGGCCGCGACGTAGCCGGCGGCCTCCAACAACCCGGCCATCCGCTCCGAGTCGTGGACGTTCATCTGACAGCCAAACGTCCTGACTTGGTACGTGCGCGTGACTTCCGGCATGCGAGAACTCAATCCAAATCGATCCGGGACCAGCAAGAGCCAGTCCCCAAGTCTACGTTCCGCTGGTAGCTTGCTCGGGTGGCTCCCAGCGCGCAGGACCGCCGCCTGCTCTCCGTGCGTTCGCTGCGCCGCCGGCCGGTGCCCGTGTTGCTCGGCGTCGCGGTGGCGCTCGTCGTGCTCGCCGGCCTGCTGTGGCGGCCGCTCTTCGGCAGTGCGCCGAGCCCCGGCGGCTCGTTGACGGTGAGCACCGGGGTCAGCAGCGGGGTCTACTCCCGGTACGGGGAGCTGCTGCGCGGCCAGCTGGCCGGTGACGCGCCGGACCTCGACATCACGCTCAAGCCGAGCGAGGGCTCGGTGCAGAACATCGAGCGGCTGGTGGCCGGGGACGCCGACTTCGCCATCGCCACCGCGGACGCGATAGCGGCCTACCAGGCGTCGGGCGCCGAGGGCGCCGACCGGCTGCGCGCCTGTGCCCGGCTCTACGACGACTACATACAGCTCGTGGTGCCGGCCGACTCCCCGGTGCGCAGCACCGCGGACCTGGCCGGTCTCCGGGTGGGCGTGGGGCAGGACCAGTCCGGGGTGCAGCCGGCGGCCAGGCAGCTGCTGGCGGCGGCCGGGCTCGACCTGGAGCGGGACGTGACCGCGGTCCGGCAGGGCATCGACGCGATGCCGAGGATGCTGGAGGCGGGTCGCCTCGACGCGTTCTTCTGGTCCGGCGGGCTGCCCACCACGGCGGTGGAGCGGCTGGCGGCCAACACCGACATCCGTCTGGTGCCGCTCGAGGACCTGCTGCCCGCGTTGACGGGGCTCAGTCCGGAAAGCGCCTTCTACCGCGCGGCCGGGCTGCCCCCGGACGCGTACCCGGACATTCCCGGCTCGCAGGTGGTGGACACCCTGGCGGTGGCCAACCTGCTGGTGACCACCGACGCGGTGGACGACGCGCTGGCCGAGCAGGTGACCAGGTCGGTGATCAACGGCCGGGACCGGATCGGGCAGGAGGTGCACGCCGCGCAGCGCGTGGACCGGCGCACCGCGATCTACACCCAGCCGCTCGAACTGCACCCGGGGGCCCGGGAGTACTACCGCTCCGTCAAGCCCTGAGCC
>NZ_SMKI01000626.1 GCF_004348415.1 Streptomyces hainanensis | reverse complement strand
CCGTCCGCCTCAGCGCCCGCGCCCGCCCGGGCGCCGACCCGGCCCTGGTGAGCGCCGCGATCGATGCCGTGCGGAACCTGCTCACGACACCGACACCGACACCGACACCGGCACCGGCACCGGCACCGGCACCGGCCGTGAGCCACGGAGCGGCCCGGTGACCGGAGCGGCGAGCGACCCCGTGGAGACATCGACGTCGGTCACGCGCTGTTATGGTGCGCCGATGTCATCGATCAAACAGTTCCAGGTCACCTTCGACTGCGCGGAGCCCGAGCGCCTCGCCCGCTTCTGGTGCGAGGTGCTCGGATACGTCGTGTCGCCGGTGCCGAAGGGCTTCGACACGTGGGACGACTACCACCGCTCGCTGCCGCCCGAGCACGAGGTGCGGTGGTTCTCGTGCGTCGATCCCTCGGGCGTGGGCCCGCGGCTGCTCTTCCAACGCGTTCCCGAGGGCAAGGTCGTCAAGAACCGGGTGCACCTCTGCGCGCGGGCCGCCCCCGGGCTCGTCGGCGAGGAGCGCCTCGCCACACTCCAGGCCGAGTGCGCGCGACTGACCGCGCTCGGCGCGGTACACGAGCGCACGCTGTTCGCCGACGGCACCAACGAGTCGTGCATCGTGATGCGGGACATCGAGGGCAACGAGTTCTGCCTCGACTGAGCACCCCCGGGCAGGCGAAGGCCGGAACGTCACCCCGACGGGTCGGGCCGCGGTGACTAGTCTGACGCTCGGCCGCACTCACTCGCCCACCGAGAGAGGTTCCCCCATGCCCCACGTCAGTGGCTCGTTCCTCGACGTCCCCACGCCCGACGGAGCGGCCGACTCCTACCTGGTCCATCCCGACGACGACGCGCCCCACCCGGCCGTGCTGTTCTACATGGACGCCTTCGGGCCGCGCCCGGCCCTGCGGGCGATGGCGGACCGGTTGGCCTCGGCCGGCTACACCGTCCTGGTCCCCAACGTCTTCCACCGCCACGGGCGGGCACCCGTCGTGGACCTCCCGGACTTCATCGACCCGGCCCAACGCCCCGAGATCTTCCGGCAGATCCGCCCCGCGGCCGCGACCCTCACCCCCGAGGCCGCCGTCCGGGACGCCGGCGCCTACCTCGAATGGCTGGCCGACTCCCCGCTGACGACCAGGGGGCTGGTCGGCGTCACCGGCTACTGCATGGGCGCCGGCCTGGCCCTCCGCACCGCCGGCGGCTACCCGGACCGGGTCGCCGCCATGGCCGGCTTCCACGGCGCCCGCCTCGCCACCGACGACGAGAACAGCCCGCACCTGTTGGCCGACCGGGTCACCGCCGAGCTGTACTTCGGCCACGCCGACGGCGACTCCACCAACACCCCGGAGATGATCGCCCGCCTGGAGCGGGCCCTCACCACCGCCGGCGTCCGACACCGCGCCGAGGTCTACCCCGGCGCCCAGCACGGCTTCACCCAGTCCGACACCGCCGCCTACGACCACGACGCGACGGAACGCCACTGGGCCGCCCTGATCGACCTGTTCGACCGCACGCTGCCGGCCGGCGCCCGATGACGCGCCGCCCGGCCTCGCTCCAGAACCCGAGGTTCGCGCGGTCCTACCTCCGCATCGCCGAGCAGACGGACCGGCGCGGCGGCGCCGAGCACCGGCGACGACTGCTGGCCGGGGTGCGCGGCCGGGTGCTGGAGGTCGGCGCCGGGCAGGGCCGCAACTTTCCGCACTACCCCGACACCGCGCGCGAGGTCGTCGCCGTGGAGCCCGACGACACCCTGCGGGACGTGGCGGAGCGCGAGGCCGTCACCGCCCCCGTCCCGGTGGTCGTCCGGCCGGGACAGGCCGGCCGACTGCCGGGCGGGGACGGCGAGTTCGACGCCGTCGTCTTCTCGCTCGTGCTCTGCACCGTCGACGACCAGGCCGCCGCCCTGGCGGAGGCCGCCCGCGTGCTGCGGCCGGGCGGGCAGCTCCGCTTCTACGAGCACGTCCGCTCGCCGCGCCGCTGGGCGGCACTGCTGGAGGACGCGATCACGCCGCTGTGGCGGCGGAGCGCCGGCGGCTGCCACCCGAACCGCGACACCGAGGCGGCCATCCGCGTCGCCGGGTTCACCGTCGACGAGATCGACCGCTTCACCTTCGCCCCGGCGACGCCGATCCCGCCCCTCTCCCACGTCCTCGGCACCGCCACCCGCCCGTAGTCGCCCATCCGACAGGAGGGTGACGGCGCGGCAGCGCGCGATAGTGCACACTCCGCCCCTCATCGTCCACACGGGCCGACCTAGCCTGTCCCTGCCCGAGCCGCGCGCCGCAGGTGAGCAGCTACCGACCCCTGTCACCCCCTCCGTCTACTGCGTTCCGCGCACGCCCCGAATCCGACCTGGCCCGGCGGCCCGGCACACCACGCCGGCCGTGCCCGCCGGGGCCGAGGCGTGCGCCGCGCCCACCCCCACGAGTAGTCGTCATGGAAGGAAGGCAAGGTATGCCCGCACGCAGGAACATGAGGACGATGGCGACGGCCTGGTGCGCCGGCCTGCTCGCCGCCGTAGCGGGAACGGCCACCGTCGAGACCGCCCAGGCCGCGCCGATCGAGGCGGCGCTCGCCACCGTGTACGTGGCGCCCAACGGCACCGACGGCGCGGCCGGCACCATATCGGCGCCCACCACGCTCACCTCGGCGATCAGTCGCGTCGACCCCGGCGGCACGATCTACGTGCGCGGCGGCACCTACAACTTCTCGACGACCGTCACCATCCCGCAGGGCAACAACGGCACCTCCAGCGCCCGGACCCGGCTGACCGGATACAACGGTGAGCGGCCGGTGTTCAACTTCTCCGCGCAGAGCGAGAGTTCGTCGAACCGCGGGCTCGCCGTGAACGGTAACTACTGGCACGTCTACGGCATCACCGTCGAACGCGCCGGCGACAACGGCATCTTCGTCGGCGGCAACAACAACGTCTTCGAGCGCACCGTGACGCGCTACAACCGCGACACCGGTCTGCAGATCGCGCGGATCTCCTCCAGCACGCCGCGCGCCCAGTGGCCGTCCAACAACCTCGTGGTGAGCGCCGAGTCGCACGACAACGCCGACTCCGACGGCGAGGACGCGGACGGCTTCGCCGCCAAGCTCACCGTCGGCAACGGCAACGTCTTCCGCTACGCCGTCGCCCACAACAACGCCGACGACGGCTGGGACCTCTACACCTACGCCGACGAGGAGGCGATCGGCCCGGTGACCGTGGAGGACTCCCTCTCCTACGAGAACGGCACCCTCAGCGACGGCACCCAGCTCTCCAACGGCGACCGCAACGGCTACAAGCTCGGCGGCGAGGACGTCCCGATCAACCACGTCATCCGACGCAACATCGCCGTCGACAACGGCCAGCACGGGTTCACCTACAACCGGAACCCGGGCTCGATGACCATCTCGAACAACGTGAGCATCCGGAGCGAGGAGCGCAACTTCAACTTCGACGCCGGCACCTCGGTGTTCCGGAACAACACCTCCTGCGACAGCGGGTCGAACGACCGGATCATCGGCAACTCCGACAGCTCCAACCAGTGGTACTCCGGCTCCAACGGCTCCCGCTGCGCCACCTACTCGGGTGCCCTCGGCTGGTCCTTCGCCTCCGACGGTCGCCTCAACGTGACCTTCGGCGGCCGGGTGGTCACGCCGTAACCACGATCGGCGGCGGGCCGGGCCCACACCGCGCCCGCCGCGCCCCCCACCGC
>NZ_SMKI01000625.1 GCF_004348415.1 Streptomyces hainanensis | reverse complement strand
CCCGACGCCTACCGCCGAACCGCCGACCGCCTCGCCGCCGCCTGGGCCACGGCCCCCGCCGGCGAACCGCCCGTGGTCGAGCTCGTCGGCGGCGATCCGCGGAGCCGCGTCGACCTGGCCGCCGCCGCTGCCCGCCGCGCCCGCCTCGGCCTCTACGCCGTCACCCCCGACGACCTGCCGGGCGACCCCGTCGAACGCGACCGACTCATCCGCCTCTGGCAGCGCGAGGCCGTGCTGTTGCCGGCAGCGCTGCTTCTCGAACTCGGCGAGACCGCCGAACCCACCCGCGAACTCGCCGCCACCACCGACTCGTTCGTCGCCGCCACCGGCGTGCCACTGATCGTCGCCAGCCGCGACCCGCGCACCGGCGGCCGCCGCGCCGAGCGCGTCAGCGTCCCCACCCTCACGCCGGAGGAACAACTCCGCCTCTGGGTAGCCGCGTTCCACGACATCCCCGGCGTCACCGAGGACCAGCTGCGCGACCTCGTCGCCCAGTTCACCCTGCCGCCGCACATCATCCGCTCCGCCGCCGCCACCGTGCGCCGAGCCGGCGCCGGCTCGGCGCACGGTGGCGGCGGCGGAACCGGCGACGACGACCTCAGCGCCACCCAGCTCGCCTGGCGGGCCGGCCTCGACGAGGCCCGCATCGGCCTCGACGAACTCGGCCGCCGCATCGAACCCCAGGCCACCTGGGACGAACTCGTCCTCCCCGAACGCCAGTTGGTCATCCTCCGGGAGATCGTCGCGCACGTCAGGCAGCGCGGCACCGTCTACCAGGAGTGGGGCTTCGAATCCGTGCTCCGCCGCGGCCTCGGCGTCACCGCCCTCTTCGCCGGCGGCTCCGGCACCGGAAAGACGCTCGCCGCCGAGGTGCTGGCCAACGAACTCGACCTGGACCTCTTCGTCATCGACCTCTCCCAGGTCGTCAGCAAGTACATCGGCGAGACCGAGAAGAACCTCCGCCGGGTCTTCGACGCGGCCGAACGCGGCGGCGCCCTGCTCCTGTTCGACGAGGCCGACGCGCTCTTCGGCAAGCGCAGCGAGGTCAAGGACAGCCACGACCGCTACGCCAACCTCGAAGTGTCCTACCTGCTGATGCGGATGGAGGCCTACCGCGGCCTCGCCGTGCTCACCACCAACATGAAGAAGGCCCTCGACAGCGCCTTCATGCGACGCATCCGCTTCGCCGTCGACTTCCCCTTCCCCGGCGTCCCCGAACGCGCCGAGATCTGGCGCCGGGTACTCCCCGAACGCGCCCCCACCAAGGGCCTCGACCCACGCCGCCTCGCACAACTCACCGTCGCCGGCGGCTCCATCCGCAACATCGCCCTCTCCGCGGCCTTCCTCGCCGCCGAGGAGGGCGACCACCTCCAGATGCGCCACATGCTGGCCGCCGCCCGCACCGAGTACCTGAAGCTGGAGCGCTCCCTGACCGCCACGGAGGTGCAGGGATGGATCTGAGCCCCCCGACGCCGGCGACCCCCGCGGGCCCGCGTCCCGCCGTGGAGCTGACCATCGGCGAACTCGTCCTCGACGGCTTCCCGCCGGCCCACGCGGACCGGATCTCCGAGTCCTTCCGCCGCGAACTGACCCGCCTCGTCACCGAACACGGCCTGCCACTCGCCACCACCCCCGGGGACGAACTCCGCGCCACCCTGCCCGAGTTACCCCGCCACCTGCCGCCGCACCGGCTCGGCGAGGCGCTGGCCCGCACCGTCCACGCCGCCCTGACCGACCCCGGTCGGGCCCAGGAACGGAGGCGGCCCCGATGAGCGCCTCGGCCCGCGACGCCCAACCCCGCTCCGACCAGCGCCGCAGGAAGCGCCGCACCCCCACGGCCCACACTCCCGAGCCCCGCCAGATCGTCAGCGGCGCCGGCCAGCCGCTGGACCCGGGCGTGCGGCGCGAGTTGGAGCAGCGCCTCGGCCACGACCTCAGCCGCGTCCGGCTCCACACCGACCGCGACTCGGCCGCCCTCACCGAACTCCTCGGTGCCGACGCCGTCACCGTCGGCACGGACGTCTTCTTCGCCGAGGGCGCCTACCGGCCCGACACCGCCGACGGCCAGCGGCTGCTCACCCACGAACTCCTGCACACCGTCCAGGCCCCCCACGCCCTCGGCACCCTGCGCGCCGGCCGCGACCTGGGCGCCGTCAGCCTCCCGTACGAGCCGATGGAACGCGAGGCCGAGGCGGGCGCCGCCCATGCCACGACCGAGGCCGCTGTCACCCCGACCCCGGCCGCCACCCCTGGCTGGCTCCGCTACGCCACCGTCGACGCCGACCGCAACCGCACCGAACGTCTCGACCCCGCCACCCTCGTCGACCGCCTCACCGCCGACATCATCCGCTCCCTGCGCGGCGACCCGGCCGACGCCTCGGGGCGCGTCCGCCTCCAACTCGCCCGCTTCTCACCCGAGGTCGAGGAGTCCGTGCTGGGCCGCCTGGAGCAGCGGCTGCCCACCCCCGACTGGGAGCGGGTCGTCGACCTCGTCGACGACGTCGAGGAGAACGGCTCCCTCGGCCCCGGCTCCACCGAAGCCCCCGCGCCCGTCGAGGACTTCATCGAACAGTGGCAGCGCGACCGCGAACGCGAGGAACAGGCCGAACGCGACGACCGCGAGCGCGACGAGGCGGTGGAGGGCGACGCCGAGCAGCGCGAGCAGGCGTCCGAGGAACAGGACGCGGCGGCCCAGCAGAGCACCGCAGCCGCCCCCTCCACCACCGGCGCGGCTGGCGGCGGCGCCGCCAGCCCGGGTGCGGAGGGCCGCGAGGACGAGGCGGAACAGGAACCCGAGGAGGAGGAAGAGGAGCAGCAGGACGAGGAGGCCGCGGAGGAAGAGGACGAGGAGCAGGAACAGGAGGAGGAAGAAGGGGAAGAAGACGAGGAGCAGGAGCAGGAGGAGGAACCCGAGGAGGAGCAGCCCGCCGAGGAGCGCGAGATCGCCGGCGCCGATCGGGCGCTCGCCGCCACCGCGGGTCCTCCGGGCGACACCGCTCCGCCCAGCGTGCTGCGCCCCGCCGGCGACGAGCAGCCGCAGTCCACGACCGAGCCGACCGCGGCCGAACAGTCCGCGACGGCCTCGGAACCGGCCACCTCAGAACAGCGGGCCCCAGAGCGCCCGAGCGCCTGGGACACCGAGCTGAAGCCCGACGACTTCCTGCCGAGCTCCGACCTCGACGTGTCCGGGGTGCCGACCGCCGACCAGCTCGAACCGGGCTCGTCCGCGCAGCCCAACATGCCCTCCTTCCCCGAGCCGCCCGCCACCAAGGCCGACGAGGTGCAGGCCGAACGTGACCGCGAGGACGCGGCAGAGGCCACCGGCGACCCGGACGCCGAACCGCAGGGGCTGCCGGAGGCCGCGTCCGAGGCCGAGGCCGTCGCACCCGCGCCGGAGGCGCAGCCCGAACCCGAGCCCGAACCCGAGCCTGAGCCCGATTCCGAGCCCGAGCAGTCCGTCGAGCAGGAGGTCGGCCCCGACCCGACCACGCTCAGCACCGCCACGAACGCCGAACCGGAGCCGGCGGCCCCCGCGCCGGAACCGGAACCGGAGCCGGAACCGGAGACGCCCGATCCGACTCCCGTCCCACCAACGCCGGAGCCGGAGCCGGCGGCGGAGCCCGAACCGGAGCGTGAGCCCGAGCCGGAACCACCGGCCGGACGCGTCCCGGAGCCGGCGGCCGAAACCCGGATGCCGCCCGCGCC
>NZ_SMKI01000624.1 GCF_004348415.1 Streptomyces hainanensis | reverse complement strand
GCGCGTGACGCTGCGCCGCGCGGGGGCGGGCGGGCCGGTGCCGCCGATGGTGGAGCTGGCGGCGTACCGGATCGTGCAGGAGGCGCTGACCAACGTGGTGAAGCACTCGGCGGCCCGGCACGCGGCCGTGTCGGTCGTGGCGGGGGCGGACGGCCGGCTGACCGTGGAGGTCGTGGACGAGGGGCCGCGCCGGGCGGCCCCGCCGGGCGCCGGGCGGCCGGGGTTCGGCCTGCTCGGCATGCGGGAGCGCGCCGCCGCCGTGGGCGGCACGCTCAGCCACGGGCCGCAACCGGCGGGCGGATTCCGGGTGCTGGCCTCCCTGCCGACGGACGAACGGGTCCCGGTGGCGGAGGTGGTGGCCGGATGATCCGCGTGGTGCTGGCCGACGACCAGGCCGTGGTGCGGGCCGGGTTCCGGGCGTTGCTCGACCTGACCGACGACCTGGTGGTCGTCGCCGAGGCCGCCGACGGCGCGCTGGCGGTGGAGGCGGTGCGCACCACCCGGCCCGACGTGGTGCTGATGGACATCCGGATGCCCCGGCTCGACGGCCTGGCCGCCACCCGCCGGATCGCCGTGGATCCGGCGCTGCCCGACGTCCGGGTGCTGATCCTGACGACCTTCGGGGCCGACGAGTACGTCTTCGAGGCGCTGCGCGCCGGCGCCGCGGGCTTCGTGCTCAAGGACATCGAGCCGGCGGAGCTGCGGGCCGCGATCCGCACGGTGGCGGCGGGGCAGAGCCTCCTGTCGCCGGCCGTGACCCGGGGCGTGGTCGAGGAGTTCGCCAGGCTGCGCACGCCGCTTGCCGAAGGCGCCGCGCGGCTGGCGCCGTTGACCGCGCGGGAACGTGAGGTGGTGGCGCTGGTGGCGGGCGGACTCTCCAACGACGAGATCGGCGCCCGGCTGTCGATGTCCCCGCTGACCGCCAAGACGCACGTCAGCCGCGCCATGACCAAGCTGGGGGTGCGGGACCGGGCCCAACTCGTCGTGCTGGCCTACGAGACGGGCCTGGTGCGGCCCGGCCTGCGGTGACCGGCGGCAGCGCGGGAGCGCGGGAGCGTCCGCCGGTGGCGCGTCAGTGGACGGCCTCGTCCACCAGCAGGTAGAGCAGCCCGTTGAGCGTGGCGCCGCTCACCACCTCGCCGCGGTCGATCATCCCGCGGATCCGGTCGATCGGGACCCACTCGATCCGGTCCGACTCGTTCAGCTCGGTGGGCGGCCCGATGTGGGTGGCGTCCTCGGCGCGGAAGATGTGGTGCTGCGAGTCGGTGATCCCGTTGGCCGGCTCGGCGTAGAGCAGCGGCTTCATCGGGCCCGGGCGCCAGCCCGTCTCCTCCTCGACCTCGCGCGCCGCGGTCTCGACGGGCTCCTCGTCGGCCTCCACCAGGCCCATGGGCAACTCCCACGCCCAGGCGTCGGTGATGAACCTGTGCCGCCACATCATCAGCACCTCGCGGCGCGAGTTCACCACCACGGCCACGGCCAGGTGCCGCAATCTGACGACATGGTGTTCGAAACGCTGACCGTCCGGGAGTTCGACGTCGATGAGGCAGAGATTCAACCAGTGATTGCTGTAGATCCGCCGCTCGCCATACGTTTTCCACCGCATATGTCGTCCTCCGTCCGCCTGGTGCGAAACGTCGAGTATTCCAGACGGCGAACCCGCTCACCTGGGGCAACCATGCGCCCGCACACCACACTTGACCTGACGCAACCCTAACCCGAACCGATAGCGGGTTAACGCGCTATACCCGCTTTCCTCACCCCCGGCTCGTAGGCTCCGTCGGCTGTCGAACAGTTTCAGGGAGCCGTAATGCCCCAGCTGGGATTCACTTTCGAAGAGGTCGAATGAGGAGGGCGGGAAAAAGCCATGGACGCGACAAAGGGAATTCTCGGGCGAGATGGATCCCGACGACCCCGTACTCGCCTACTCCCGACGCGGTACGCACCGACTCCCGCCGGCGGACGACGTCCCGCCCGCCGGCTCCTAGCGTCGTCGGCATGATCGAGGCGACAGAACTGACCAAACGCTACGGCGAACGGACGGCCGTCGACGGGCTCTCCTTCACCGTCCGGCCGGGGCGCGTCACCGGCTTCCTCGGGCCGAACGGCGCCGGCAAGTCCACCACCATGCGGCTGATCCTCGGGCTCGACACGCCCACCTCGGGCACGGTACGGGTGGGCGGCCGGCGCTACCGGGAACTGGTCGCGCCGCTGCGCGTGGTCGGCTCCCTGCTGGACGCCGGGGGCGTGCACGGCGGCCGCTCCGCCCACGCGCACCTGGCCGGCCTGGCCGCGAGCAACGGAATCCCGCGACGCCGGGTCGACGAGGTGCTGGCCACCGTCGGGCTCGACCCGGCGACGGCACGCCGACGAACCCGCGGCTTCTCGCTCGGCATGGGCCAACGCCTGGGCATCGCCTGCGCGTTGCTCGGCGAGCCGGAGGTGCTGCTGCTCGACGAGCCGGTCAACGGCCTGGACACCGAGGGGATCAGGTGGATCAGGGGGCTGATGCGCTCGCTGGCCGCCGAGGGCCGCACCGTCTTCCTCTCCAGCCATCTGATGAGCGAGATGGAACTCACCGCCGACCACCTGATCGTCATCGGCCGCGGCCGACTGCTCGCCGACACCGGCATGCGGGAGTTCATCGAGTCCAACTCCCGGGCCAGAACGCTGGTTCGGGCGGCGGAGGCGGAACGGCTCCGCGACGTGCTCGACGCGGCGGGCGCGTCGGTGCGGCTCGACGCGCGCGGCGGCTGGCTGGTCGACGGCCTGGACGCGCCGACGATCGGCGCCCTGGCCCGCGCGCACGACCTGACCCTGCACGAACTGGCGCCGCGACGCTCCTCGCTGGAGGACGTCTACACGGCGATGGCCGCGGGGGCCGGCGACTACCGCACGGAGGTGGCGAGTTGAGCGCCGCGATGGAGTTCCGGCGGGCCCTGGCCCACGAGTGGATCAAGTTCCGCAGCGTGCGGTCCACGGTGTGGACGACGGCGGCGACGGCCGTGCTGCCGGTGCCCGGCGCGGTGTTCGTGGCCGCCACCGGCAGCCTCCAGCCGGACGACACCGTGCTCGGCGGCGGCCTCACCTTCACCGTGCCGGCGCTGATACTGGCCGCAGTGGTGGGCGCGCTGGTGATCTGCGGCGAGTACGGCAGCGGCACGATCCGCACCACCTTCGCCGCCGTGCCGCGCCGCGGCACGGTACTGGCCGCGAAGGCGACCCTCGTCGCGGCACTGCTGTACGCGCTGTCGCTGCCGGCCGCGACGGCCGCGTACCTGACCGCCGACGCGCTGCTCGACGGCGACCACGCCCAGGGCGACCCACTGCCGGCACTGCTCGGCGTCGCCGCCGCCTTCTCCGTCGCCGGCCTGCTGGGCCTGGCCGTCGGCACCCTGATCCGCCACGCGGCCGGCTCGGTGGCGACGGTGATCGCCCTGCTGCTGCTCCCGTCCCTGCTCGGTCCGCTCTTCGGCGAAGCCGAACGCTGGATCGCCGGCATGTCGCCGACGGCGGCGCTGGAGAAACTGATCCAGAGCTCGGACGCGAGCGTGGACGCCGTCGGCTCTCTCGGCGCGTGGCCGTCGCTGACGCTGGTCACCGGCTACACCGTTCTGGCCCTCTCGGCCGGAACCGCGTCCCTGCGACGGCGCGACGTCTGACGGCGCCGGCCCCGGGGTTCTCCCCCACCCACGCGCTCCGCGCGGCGAGAC
>NZ_SMKI01000623.1 GCF_004348415.1 Streptomyces hainanensis | reverse complement strand
TCGTGGACCCGTTCGGCGCCCTCACCCACCTCGGCGCCGGCGAGAGCGACGGCACGGAGGCCGCCCCGCCCGGGCACCTTCCCGTGCAGCCCATCCCCGTCAGCGAGCCGATGCTCTCCGACACGGCGGCCACCGCCCTGGCCTGGAGCGGCGGCCTGCTGCTCGCCGTCGTCCTCGGGCTGATGGCCGCGCCCGCCGTCCGCCGGGCCGCCGCCCGCGGCTGGCGCGCCGGCCCCGACCCGGGCCGCGACGCCCCGGACCGGCGCGGCGGGCCGAAGGGCCCGCCCCCCGGTCGGCTCGACTGGCTCGACGGCGGCGACGCCCCGGCCGCCGGCACCACCACCCCGCCGCACTCCTCCCCCCGGAACCGGACACGATAGATGGCCACCACACGTGAGCAGGCGGAGGCGTACGCCTACGAGAACCGCCGCCGAACCACCAGCCTCATCCGGGGCGCCGACGAGGCGCGCCTCGACCCGCGCCGCCGGCTCAACCGCTCGTTGGGTGGCGGCACGGCGATCGGCATCCTGATCCTGGCCGGCTTCGGCATCGCCGGCTGGCTCGGTGGCGGCCGTGGCCCGGCGCTGCCCGCCACCGGCGCCGTGGTGGTGGGCGACAGCGGCGACCGCTACGTCGTCAGCGACGGCGTCGTGCACCCGGCGCTCAACCTGGCCTCGGCGATGCTGCTGGGCGGCGGCGAGGTCACCAAGGTCAAGCAGTCCGTGCTGGACGAGGCGCCGCGCGGACTGCCGGTCGGCATCCCGGGCGCCCCCGACGCGCTGCCCGGCACCGGCGACCTCGTCGACGACGACTGGACGCTGTGCGTCGTGCCGTCCGAGACCGGCGGCACGCCGACCGCCACCGCGCTCTACGTCTCGGTGCCCGGCGTCGCCCCGCCCGCCGACCAGGAGCCGGCGGGCGGCGCCACCGTGCTCGCCCAGGCCGAGGACGGCGCGTTCTGGCTGCTCACCGAGGGCCGCAGGTACTCCCTGGAGACGCCCATCCGCGACCTGCTCGGCCTGCAGAGCGTGGAGCCGGTGCGGCTGCCGCACGAGATCATCGCCGCCATGCCCGAGGGGCCCGCGCTGACCATCCCGGCGCCCGGCGACGACGCCGGTGGTGAACCGGCCGTCGCGCTGCCCTTCGAGGCCAGGGTCGGCGACATCGCGCACACCGACACCGGCGTCAGCCCGCAGTACTACCTGGTCAGGTCGGACGGGCTGGTCTCCGTCTCCCCGCTGGTGCACGCGCTGTTGAGCGTCGACGCCGAGACGGACCACGAGATCAGCGCCACCGACGCGGCCCGCGCGGCGCGTTCCGAGGCCGCGGCGCCCGGCGACCCGGCCTGGCCCGACGAGTTGCAGAGGCCGGAGGAGCCGGGGCGCAACCAGCCCGTCTGCATCAGCACCCCGCCGGGCGGCCAGCCGGGCGACGCGCCCTGGCAGGCCACCATCCACCTGCCGGCGACCATGCCGGACCCGGCCGACGTCGACCCGGTCACCGGCTACCAGGGCGCCAGGCTCGGCCTGTTGGACCAGATCTACCTGCCGGCCGGCTCGGGCGCCGTGGTCCGGGCCACCACCTCGGCGGGCACCGGCGGCACCTACACGCTGGTCACGGACAGCGGCGCCGCCTACCCCTTCGCCTCGCCGGACGCCGTGGAACGGCTCGGCTACGCGCCGGGCGAGGCGCCGTCCGTGCCGAGCGCCTTCACCGACCTGCTGCCGGTCGGGCCGGTCCTCGACCCCCAGGCGGCCGGTCGCGAGCAGAGCGGAGCCGGAGAGTGAGCCCCAGAGTGAGCCCGGGACAGCGCCGACAGCGGACCACCAACCCCCCGGGCGACGCGGCCGGCGGCCGCCCGCGACACCCCGGCCCGGCCGGCCGGTTCGGCCGGGGCCGGCTGGTCGCGGTCGAGGCCGGGCTCGGCTGCCTGGCCGCCGGCGCGGCCTTCCAGGGACCCTGGGGCTACGGCCTGGCCGGCGTCGGCGCGCTCGTCGCCACCGGATCGCTGCTGCGGCGGCGCGGCGCCTGGGCCGACCAGTGGCTGTTCGACCGGCTGCGCCGCGACGCGCTGGCCCCGGACGGCACGGCCGCCCCGGCCGGCCGTGCCGACGACGCGGACCTCGGGCTCGCCACGGCGCTGCTGCCGGCCCTCGACATCGCCGAGTTCCCCGACCGCAACGGCCGTGACCTCGGCGTGCTGGCGGACGGCCGCGGCCACGCCGCCATCGTCGAGTTCCCGGGCGGCATGCTGCCGTCGCTGCCGGCCGGCGTCATCGCCCGCTGGCTCGACGAGGACCCGGCCAGGCCGGCGGCCGCGCAACTGGTCGTCGAGCAGTTCGGCCTGCCGCCCTGGGACTTCCACTACCGCTACCAGCCCACCATCGCCTACCGCCAACTGCCGTTCGCGGGACGCCCGGTGGCCGTGCGCTCCTGGCTGGTGCTGCGCTACGAGCCGTTCGACGCGCCCGAGGCGGCCGAGCGGCGCGGTGGCGGCGCCGCCGGCGCGCGGGCCGCGGTGGCGGCCGCCACCGCCCGCATCCGGGCCGGCCTCGCCGCCCGCGGCATGCCGAGCCTGCCGCTCGGCGCGGGACAGGTGCGGGACCTGCTGCGGCAGATCGGCGACGCGTCGGCCGAGGGCCGGGCGATCACCGGCAGTTGGGCCGGCAGCGCGGCCACCCACTGCACGGTCACGGCCGAGGTGGCGAACCAGTCCGACTGGGCGCGGCTGCTCGGCTCGTTGGCCACCTGCACCGCCGACCGGGTGATCACCGCCGCCACCCTGACCAGGGAGGGCGCGGAGCTGCGGGTGCGGACAGCGGTCCGGGTCGTCAGCACCATGGCCCAGCACGCGGCGGCCGAACGCGACCGACTCGTCCAGGCCGGCATCGTCGGCCCGCCGGCCGCCGACCAGGCCGCCGGCCTGTTGGCCACCCTCCCGGTGGCCTACCCCGCCCGCTCCCTGGTCGAGGCGACCGGCTTCACGACGACGGGGGGAGCCCGATGACCACCATCCCGGACCTGGCCGAACTCCCGGCCGCCCAGTGGCGGGACGAGGAGACGGCCGACTGTCGGCTCACGCCCGCCTTCGCCGGCATCCACCTCGGCACCGACCGGACGGGCCAGCCCGTCGCGATCCCCGCCCCGGGACCGGCCGGCACGCGGATCGGCGTGCTCGGCGAGTCCCTCTTCGGCCGGCTCTTCGCGCTGCGGCTGCTGGCCGTCGGCGCGCGGGTCACGGCCGTCACCCGGGTCGCCGACCAGTGGGCAGGCGTCGCCCAGGCCGCCGGCGACCGGCTGTCGGTCCTCGACACCATCCCGGCCTGGCCGGGCAGTCCGCCGGCGCCGCCCACCGTGGCGGACGGGCCGCAGGCCCTGGTCTGCGACCTGCGCCGGCCCCCGCACGTCGCGTTGGCGGCCGGCCCGTGGCGCACGGTGCTGCACGTGACGCGGGTCGCCCCGCGCCGCTCGGCCTTCTGGACGGCGGCCGACGCGGTGCTGGCGCTCGACGCGCACTTCGCGGACCCGGTGGAACGCGTCCTCGGCCCCGAACCGGCCCGCGTCACCGCCGCGTTGGCGCCGGGCGAGATCGCCGTCTTCCGCCTCGGCGGCGTGGACGTGCTCCGCCCGGACATCTCCCCGGGCGAGACGGCGCTCCTCACCCCGGGCCAACGCCGGACGCCGCCGGCCGAGGCCTGAGGGGGCTCCCCACCCAC
>NZ_SMKI01000622.1 GCF_004348415.1 Streptomyces hainanensis | reverse complement strand
GTGGGGCCGCCCGGGGTCGGGGGACCGAGAAACGAGCAGCGCGAGGAGAGGAGTCGCGGCGTGGGCACGGTCACGCTCGGCGTGTCGATCGCGGTCCCCGAGCCGCATGGCAGCGCCCTGCAGAGTCGCCGGCTCGGCTTCGGGGACGCCGCCGCGGCCGGCATCCCCACCCATGTGACGCTGCTGCCGCCGACCGAGGTGCCGGCGGCCGACCGGCCGCTGATCGAGGACCACCTGGCGGCCGTCGCCCGCGCCGGCCGCCCGTTCCCGATGCGGCTGCGCGGCACCGACACCTTCCGGCCGGTGTCGCCCGTCGTCTATCTCCGCGTGGTGGCGGGCGCCACCGCCTGCGACCGGCTCCAGCGGCGCGTCAGGGCGGCCGGCGGCCCGCTCGACCGCCAACTCGGCTTCCCCTACCACCCGCACGTCACCCTCGCGCACGGCATCGACGAGGACGCCATGGACATCGCCCAGGCCGAACTCGCCGACTACGAGGCGGCCTGGACGGTGCGCGGCTTCGCCCTCTACGAGCAGGACGAGGCCGGCGTCTGGGAGCCCCGCCGCGAGTTCCGCCTCGCCGGTCGTCGGGCCCCCGCCGTCCCGCCCCGCACCCCGGAGGCCGCCGCGTAGTTCGCGGTGGGGCGTGTCTCTCCCCGCATGCCGGGTACGCGCACCTACCGTGGCACGCGCGATGGAGACACTGACCCGACTGCGCTGGATCGGCCCGGCGGTGGCCCGGATCCAGCGCACCCGGGCGTGGGGCGTGTTCCAGCACCTGGAGTCGCACAACTGGAGCCGGCTGGCCGCGGCCATCACCTTCACCAGCTTCACGGCGCTCTTCCCGGTGCTCGGCCTGGTCGCCGCCCTCGGCGCCGCCGTGCTGAGCCGGGGACGACTGGGGGAGATCGAGAACTGGTTCGAGGACCAGGTGCCCGGCATCTCCGGCCGGCTCGACCTCAACAGCCTCTTCGACAACGCCAGCGCCCTCGGCGTCGTCTCGCTACTGCTCGTCGTCCCCACCGGCGCCAGCTGGGTGAACGCGCTCCGCGGCTGCCTGCGCGAACTGTGGGACCTTCCGGAGCCGCCGGGCAACCCGCTGCTGCGACGCGCCAAGGACCTCGGCGTGCTGGCGGGGCTCGGCGCCGTGACGCTGCTGTCGCTGGTCGTCTCGGCGCTGTCGCTGGCCGTGGTGCGCGCCGTGGCCGAGCACGGTCCCGGCACCCTGCTGATCCAGTTCGCCGCCTTCGCGTTCGCCGCGATCGTCACGTTCCTGCTGCTCTGCTACGTGCTGACCTGGCTGCCCGGGGTCAGGCCGCCGCAGGCCGTGCTGCTCACGGTCTGCGGCCTGGGCGCGGTCGGCTTCGAGCTCCTCAAGCTGGCGCTCGGCGGCTACCTCACCCAGGTCGCGACCCGCAACCTCTACGGCGCCTTCGGCGTCCCGGTGGCGCTGCTGATCTGGATCAACCTGATGGCCAGGCTGCTGCTGGTGTGCTGCGCCTGGACGGCCACCGCGGTCACCCCCGAGGAGCGTCTCCGCGCCGACGTCCTGGCCGGCGACCGGACAGCTGGGCCAACGGGGGCAGCGGATGCCTGCGATGGAACACGTAGGCCCCCGCCGCGAGAACCACCAGACCCGCCGCGGTGACGCCGAGCACCAGCAACCCGCTGACCGAGTCGCCGTCGGAGCCGGCCGCGCCGTTCGCGCCGGTCTCCTCCGCGCCGTTCTTGTCGTCGTCCGCCGGGGTCGGTGTCCCGTCCTCGCCCGGCTCCGCCGCCTCGCTCAGCGGCGGCACCAGCTCGCCGACCGGCTCGACCAGCCCCTCGGCCGCGAACCCCCAATCGAGCAGGGCCGCCGACTCCCGGTAGACGGCCAGCGGGTCGTCCTCCTCCGGGGCGAGCGCGGTGACCAGCAGCACCCGGCCGTCGCGCTCGGCCACCCCGGTGAAGGTGTGGCCGGCCTCCGAGGTGTAGCCGTTCTTGACGCCCGCCAGCCCCTCGTACCGGTCGAGGCCCGGGGCGCCGACGAGCAGCCGGTTGGTCGACTGGATCTCGTAGCTCTCGCGCTCCTCGCCGTCCTCCCCCTCGGCCCCGGGGAACTCGGCGCGCGGCGTCGACACGTACTCGCGGAAGTCGGCGTTCTGCATCCCGGAGCGGGCGAACAGGGTCAGGTCGTAGGCGGAGGAGAGCTGTCCCGCGGCGTCGTAGCCGTCCGGGTTGACCACATGGGTGTCGTTGGCCTGGAGCTCCTCGGCACGGTCGTTCATCTCCCGCACCGTCTGTTCCTTGCCGCCGTTCATGGCGGTCAGCGCGTAGACGGCGTCGTTGCCCGAGGCCAGGAAGACGCCGTGCCACAGGTCCTCGACGCGGTAGGTCTGGCCGTCCGCGATGCCGACGGCGCTGCTCCCCGGGCCCATCTCCTCGAAGTGCTCCGGCTCGGCCCGGTAGGTCGCGTCGCGCTCGAACTCGGGCAACAGGGTGTCGGCGAACAGCATCTTGAGCGTGCTGGCCGGGGCGAGCGGCCAGTGCGCGTTGTGCGCGGCGAGCACGTCGCCGGTCTCGGCGTCGGCCACGACCCACGACCTGGACGTCAGGTCGTCGGGCAGCTCGGGCACGCCCGGACCCTCGCCGACCTGGGTGCCAGGCCGGCCGAGGCGTTCTCCGCCGATGGTGGACATGACCTCGGGGGGTTCGTCCCGGGCGTCATCCGGTTCCTCGTCGGCCCGGGCCGGTGACGCCAGGACGAGGGCGGCGAGGGCGGCGCACCCGAACGCGCGCGCGGCGATCGTAAAAGAAGACGAGCGATTGAACGGCACATCGTGAACTTACCGTCGCCCGGCCGTGCGGGGACCAGCGGAGCGAGCCAAACCGGTGAGAGGGCGCCGTCAACCGGGGGACGGCCCTCGCCCATACTTGGTGGCGGGGGATCTTGACGGGAGGTTGGCTGATGGGGCTCGGCTTCGTCGCCGTGGTGTCGGTGCTGGTAGTGGTCGTCCACCGGTACCTGTGGGTGCGGCTCGTCCGCGACGTGTCCCGGCCCGGCGGCTGGTACCGCAGGATCGGCACGGTCCTGCTGTGGGTGCTGCCGATCGTCTCCATGATCACGGTCGTCGGCGACCGCGTCCTCGACCTCCCCTTCCCCCTGGTCCAGGCCCTGGCCTGGCCGGGCAACTACTGGTACGGATCGCTCCTCTACATCCTCCTCACCCTCGCCCTCTGCGAACTCCTCCGCCCCCTCGCCATGAGGGTGCGCTGGCCGCGACCCGCCTCCGGCGGTGACCCCGGCCCGGGCGGCGTCCGTGGCTCCGCCACGGACTCGCCGCCCGGGCCGCCCGACTCGGCCACGGACTCGCCGTCCGGGCTGCCCGACTCGGCCCGGGCCACGGCGTCGGGCGGTGTCCGCGCCACGGCGACGGCTGGCGCGGCCGGGGCCACTGCCCCCGGCGACGACCGGGGCGCAGCCCCGGACCCGGCCCCCGGCCACGCGTCACCCGACGAAGCCGCACCGGAGCGGCCGGCCGCACCGGCGGCCGGCGGAGCCCCGGAGTCGGCCGGTGGGTTGGCGTCCCCCGGCGGGGCCAACGGCCAGGCCGTCGCCGGGGCGGAGCTGCCGGCCGCACCGGCGGCAGCCGAAGGTGCCGGGGGAGCCGGGGGCGGAGCCCCGGACCCTGTCTCTTATACACCTCTGACGCTGCCGACGAACTCTAGGGTGTAAATCTCGGTG
>NZ_SMKI01000621.1 GCF_004348415.1 Streptomyces hainanensis | reverse complement strand
GCCGCCACCGCCGCCCAGGCATCCCCGGCCGCCCCGGCCGTCCCGGTGGTCCCCGCCGAACCGCCGGAGGGTTCGTGACCTCCGTCCCCCGGGGCGAGTCGCTGGCGCGCGACGGCCGGTCGACTCGCGTACCCTCGCCGCGCGACCGGGATTCCCCACCGGGGCGACCGGGGCCCGACGGCTCCCGGCCGGTCCCCCCTCGGCGACCGGAGACGAGCGAGGCCATGGCGGACGAGCGGCACGAGCGGCACGGGCGAGGGCGGCGGGAGCCGCACCCGGCCGACCACCAGGAGCTGATGTCGCTGCTGGGCGCCTGGGCCCTCGCCGCCTGCGCGCCCGACGAGGCCGAGCGCGTCGAGTCCCACCTCAACGACTGCGGCGGCTGCGCCGAGGAGGCCCTGCGCCTGCGGGACGCGGCCACGCTCCTCGAACCGCAGGGCAACCTGGATCTCGACCCGCGGCTGCGCGGCCGGGTGCTCGACGGCTGTCTGGCCCGCCGGCCGGCGTCGCTTCCGGTGCCGTCCTGGGCCGCCCCGCTCGACTCCGAGGCGGCCCGCCTCGACGCGTTGCTGAACGACATCACCGAGGACGAGTGGCGCACGCCCGTGGAGCTGCGCTGGTTCGACGACGAGGCGGGCTGGCTCGACCGGACGACCACGGTCTCCGGGGTGCTCGACCACCTGCTCGCCGTGGACGGCCTGCTGGCCCGTGCCATGGGCCTGCCCGACCTGCTGCGGGAGGCGGGCGACGACCCCGTCGACCGCACGCTCGCCCGCTGGGCCGACCCGCGCCCGGCCGTCGGAACCTGGCGGCCCTGGCGCGAGCAGACCCAGGCGCTGGTCCGCGCCGCGGCCGGCGCCGGTGGCCGCACCGGCGAGCGCACGGTGGAGCGGGCGGTGCTCGGCGACCTGGACCGGCTGCCGGGCGCCGGCCGTGAACTGCCGCTCTCCGACGCCTACCTGGACCGGGCCTTCGCCTGCTGGGTGCACGCCGACGACATCGCGCGGGCCGTCGAGTACCCGTACGGCCCGCCGCTCGGGCCGCAGTTGCGGCGGCTCGTCGACCTGGCGGCGCGGCGGCTGCCGGGGAGCATCGCCCGTCGGCGCCGCGCGGGGCTGGCCGTCTCGCGGCCCCGCCTGACCACCGCCGGCACCCCGGGCCGCACCCTGCACCTGGAGGTCGAGGGCCCGGGCGGCGGCGACTTCTACATACCGCTGGACTCGCCGGTGGCCGCGGTCTCCCGCACCGCCGCCCGCGGGGCGGTGGCCCATGTGGCCGTGGACGACGTGGTCTTCTGCCAACTGGCCGCCGGCCGCATCACCCCCGACGAGGCGGCGTCCGCGGGCGAGGGCGACGAACTGGTGATCCACGACGTGCTGTCCGCGGCGGCCGCGCTGTCCCGGCTGTAGCGGGCCGCGCGGCGCGTCAGTCGAAGACGACGGTGCGGCGGCCGTTGAGCAGCACGCGGCGCTCGCTGTGCCACGTGACGGCGCGGGCCAGGGCCCGGCACTCCACGTCGCGGCCGACGGCGACGAGTTGGGCCGGGGTGAGCCCGTGGCCGACGCGCTCCACCTCCTGCTCGATGATCGGGCCCTCGTCCAGCTCGGCCGTCACGTAGTGCGCGGTGGCGCCGATCAGCTTGACGCCGCGGGCGTGCGCCTGGTGGTACGGCTTGGCGCCCTTGAAGCTCGGCAGGAACGAGTGGTGGATGTTGATGATCCGGCCCGGCAGCCGCTTGCACAGGTCGTCGGAGATCACCTGCATGTAGCGGGCGAGCACCACCAGTTCGACGTCCTCGTCCTCGACGATCCGCAGCAGCCCGGCCTCGGCCTCGGCCTTGGTGTCGGCGGTCACCGGGATGTGGTGGAACGGGATGTCGTAGGAGGCGGACAGCTCGGCGAAGTCGGTGTGGTTGGAGACGACGCCCGCGATCTCGACCGGCAGCGCGCCGGTCCTGGCGCGGAACAGCAGGTCGTTGAGGCAGTGGCCGAACCTGCTGACCATCAGCAGCACGCGCATCTTCTCGTCGGCCCGGTGCAGCTGCCAGTCCATCCGGAAGGTGTCCCCGACGGCGGCGAAGCTGGCGCGCAGCTTCTCCAGGGTGACCGGCTCGTCGGCCGCGAAGTGGACGCGCATGAAGAAGAGCCCGGTGTCGCGGTCCCCGAACTGCTGACTGTCCTCGATGTTGCAGCCGGTCATGAACAGGAAGCTGGACACGGCGTGCACGATGCCCGGCTTGTCCGGGCAGGAGAGGGTCAGCACGTACTGCGGGCCTGGGGCGGCCGCGGGGGTCGCGGGCGAGGACGTCATGCCGCCAAGCCTGGCACACCGGCCCCACCCGCCAGGACCAGGGCCGCTCACATGGTGTGCACGACCGTGGCCAGTTCCTGGAGGGAGCGGGGCGGCGCGTCCGGGTCCTCGCCGTCGTTGGTGGCGAGCAGGACGTGCGCCTCCCGGGCGGCCTGGACCGCCTCGGGCCAGCCCTGCTGCTGGAAGTACCCGGAGGCGGGGGCGTCGGCACCGACCTGGTGCAGGATCCGCAGGAAGCGCAGCACGGCGACGTCGACCAGCGCGGCCTCCTGGGAGTCCCGGAAGACGGTGCCGACGTACTTCTCCGCCGACCAGTTGTCCAACCAGGTGTCCTCGACCAGCCGGTAGACGGCGTCGGTCACGTCGCCGAAGCCGGGCACGGCGGGGAGCCAGACGCCCTGTTGGAAGGCGGGGTCGGAGAGCATGTGCAGCGCCGAGCGCACGTTCGCGCGCCAACGCCACCACGGCATGTCGTTGAGCGGCATGCCTGCCATGGTGGAGGAGCGACGGGGGTGACGGGAAGACCTTTCCGAACCTTGCACGGGAAACGATCGTACGGTCACAGCTGGTCCGAGGTGCGCTCCGGGAGGCCGTACCGGGCCGCGACCGGGCTCCAGAGCTGCGAGGCGCGCTCCTTGGCGGTGGTCGCGCGGCCGCTGGCGGCGTCGCCCTGGTTGGCCCGGTCGGTGTGGGTGGCACTGCCGCCCTGGCAGACGGCCGGGTTGGTCCTGGCCTCGTCGGCCCAGGCCGCGTAGTGGTCGTCGGCCTCGGCCGACGCCTGCCACGCCTCGGTGAGCGAGGCGGCCAGCGAGGCGCCGTCCGGGATGGCGTCCAGGGACAGCACGTTGAGCTCCGTGACCAGCCCGTTGCGCTGGGCGGCCGCGGCGCGCAGGTCGTTGGCGGCGTTGTCGAGGTTGGCGCAGCCGCGGACGTCGCCGACGGCGCGGATGACGGAGTCGCGGCTGGCGCTGCTGTCGGCGAGCAGCGTGGAGAGCGCCTCGGCCTGGGCCCTGGCCTCGGGGTCGTCGGCTTCGCCCTCGGTGCCGGACTCGGGGGTGGCGTCGGCCGCGTCCCCTTCGGCGGTGTCGCCGCCCTCGGCCGGCTGGTCGTCGCCGCCCTCGTTCCCGACGGTCTGCCGCGGGCCGGCGGGCTGGTCGGACTCGTCCCCGCCGCCGCCCAGCAGGGCGCCGCCGATGAGGCCGAGCACGGCGCAGCCGACGATGACGGCGAGCGCGATGCCGAGCTTGTTGCGCTGGCGGGGTGGCTCGGGGGCGTAGTCGTCGCGGTACGCCGGGTGCGGGCCGCCGCCGGGCGGCGGCGCGGAGGCGGCGTGGTCGAACAGGGCGCTGAACTGGCCGGGCTGTTGCGGCGGTTGCTGCTGTTGCTGCTGGTACGGGTGGGGCTTGTCTCTT
>NZ_SMKI01000620.1 GCF_004348415.1 Streptomyces hainanensis | reverse complement strand
GCATGGGTCTGATCCAAACATCCACAGGTAATGGACACAAGTGAGATGGGGTCCTTACCTCCCCGGTTCGGCGGTGTGATGGTCTGCGCCTGTTGTCGTGATCTCGGCGAGTGGGCGGAAGTTTTTCCCGTACACAGCCGGTGGACGAGGAAACCGCACGTCAGAGCGGGGAGAAGTGGATCTTCGGCGAGTTGTTCACAGCGTCGTCCACCGTCCCCCACTGGGTTGTCCACAGCTTTCGGGACGTTGTCCACAGGGTCTGATCTGAAATCCACATAGCCTGTGGATAACTTGGTTGGTCCTCCCCTCCACTGGGCTTACCGTAGGTCCCCCGCCGGGCGATGAGCCGAGTGTCAGAGCTGTGGCGTAGGAATGGGCAGTGACGCGCGGCGGCGGGCCGGGGAGGAGGTGGGACCGGTGGCGGAGTTGGACCACGCGGGACCCATGTGGGACGGGATCGAAGTGACCGCCGGGCCGGCTCCGGTGTCCCGCCCCCGGAACGGCGCCGAGGACGGCCGGCCGGCCGCCGAGTCGGGACCGGGCGCCGACGAGCGCGCCGCCTTCGAGCGGGTTCCCCCGCAGGACCTGACGGCCGAACAGTCCGTGCTCGGCGGCATGCTGTTGTCGAAGGACGCCATCGCCGACGTGGTCGAGGTGCTGCGCGGCGGCGACTTCTACAAGCCGGCGCACGAGACCATCTACAGCGCCATCCTCGACCTCTACGCCAAGGGCGAGCCGGCCGACCCGATCACCATCTCGGCCGAGCTCACCAAGCGCGGCGAGCTGGCCAGGGTCGGCGGCGCCGGCTATGTGCACTCCCTCGTCCACACGGTCCCCACCGCGGCCAACGCCCAGTACTACGCCGAGATCGTGCACGACCGCGCCGTCCTGCGGCGCCTCGTCCAGGCCGGCACCCGCATCACCCAGATGGGATACGCGGCCGACGGCGACGTCGACGACATCGTCAACTCGGCCCAGGCCGAGGTCTACGCGGTCACCGAGCAGCGCACCGCCGAGGACTACCTGCCGCTCGGCGACATCATGGAGGGCGCGCTCGACGAGATCGAGGCCATCAGCAACCGCAGCGGCGAGATGACCGGCGTCCCCACCGGCTTCACCGACCTCGACGCGCTGACGAACGGCCTGCACCCCGGCCAGATGATCGTCATCGCGGCCCGCCCGGCCATGGGAAAGTCGACTCTCGCCCTGGACTTCGCGCGGGCGTGCTCCATCAAGCACAAGCTGCCCAGCGTGATCTTCTCGCTGGAGATGGGGCGCAACGAGATCGCGATGCGGCTGCTGTCGGCCGAGGGGCGGGTGGCGCTGCACCACATGCGGTCCGGCAGCATGACCGACGAGGACTGGAACCGGCTGGCCCGGCAGATGGCCGAGGTCAACGAGGCGCCGCTGTACATCGACGACTCGCCGAACCTGTCGATGATGGAGATCCGGGCCAAGTGCCGGCGGCTCAAACAGCGGAACGACCTGCGGCTCGTCGTCATCGACTACCTGCAGCTGATGCAGTCGGGCGGCAGCCGCCGCGCGGAGAGCCGGCAGCAGGAGGTCTCCGAGATGTCCCGGAACCTGAAGCTGCTGGCCAAGGAGCTCGAGGTGCCGGTGATCGCGCTCTCCCAGCTGAACCGTGGGCCCGAGCAGCGCACGGACAAGAAACCGATGGTCTCCGACCTGCGCGAGTCGGGATCCATCGAACAGGATGCCGATATGGTCATCCTGTTGCACCGCGAGGACGCGTACGAGAAGGAGTCGCCGCGCGCCGGTGAGGCCGACCTGATCGTGGCGAAGCACCGAAACGGGCCCACGGCCACCATCACGGTGGCCTTCCAGGGCCACTACTCGCGCTTCGTCAACATGGAGGGCGGCTTCTGAGCCGCGGGTCGGGGAGAGCGGGAGAGGGAGGTTGATGAATATGGCCGTCGTCGGCCCTCGTCCGCATGCCCTGGTCCGGGCCGCGCGCCAGTGGAGCGCCGCCCGGGTCGCACCGACGACCTGGAGTGACACGTGTCCTTCCCTTCCTCTTCCCCTTCCTCCTCCTCGCGCGACGGTGACCTGATCACCGACCGCCTCCGTCTCCGGTGCTGGACCGCCGCCGACGTGGCCGCCGTGCTGGGGGGTGACCGGCCGGCGGGCTGGGCGGAGGACTTCCCGGCCGACGGGGACCGCGTCATCGCGGGCCTGCTGGAGCAGCACCGCGACTGGCTCGCGGCGCGCGGCCACCGGCTGATCGTCGAGCGCGACGGCGGCCCGGTGGTCGGCTCGATCGGTCTCTTCCTGCCGCCGCGCGAGGGCACCGTCGAGCTCGGCTACGGCGTCGTGCCCTCCCGCCGCGGCCGCGGCTACGCCACCGAGGCCACCCGGGCGCTGGCGGCGCTCGCCCTCGCGCTGCCCGGGGTGCACACCGTGGTCGCCGGCGTCGAGCTGTCGAATCCGGCGTCCGTCCGCGTGCTGGAGAAGGTCGGCTTCGTGCGGCTGAGCGCCGAGGGCGACCTGGCCCGCTACGGGCTCGGGCGCCGGCGGTGACCCTCGGGGGTGGGGCGGACGGGCCGCCCCACCCCCTCCTTCAGCGCCGGGCGAGGGCCGCGGCCACGACAGCGACGCCCTCGTGGATAGCGGGCGGCGGGGTGGCGGCGTAGCCCATGATCAGCCCCGGCGGCCGGGGCAGGATGCGGTGCCAGCTGAGCGGGTGGAGCTTGACGCCGTGCGCGAGGGCGGTGGCGGCCAGGGCGGCGTCGTCGAGCGCCGGGTCGGCGAACGTGGCCATCAGGTGGAGGCCGGCGGCGGCGCCGTGCACCGTGGCGTGCGGGAGGTGTCGGCGCAGGGCCGCGATCATGGCGTCCCGGCGGCGGCGGTGCCGATGGCGGGCCAGCCGCAGCTGGCGTTCCAGCTCGCCCGACTCCATCAGCCTGGCCAGCACCAGCTGCGGCAGCACCGCGTTGCCGAGGTCGGCGAGGCGCTTGGCGGCGATCAGCGCGTCGCGGAGTTCGGCCGGTGGCACCAGCCAGCCGATGCGCAGCGCGGGGGCGAGGAGCTTGGAGGCGCTGCCGCAGTAGGCGACGCGGTCGGCGAGCAGTGAGCGGAGCGCGGCGACCGGGGGCCGGTCGTAGCGGTGTTCGCTGTCGTAGTCGTCCTCGATGATCAGGCCGTCGCACTCGGTGGCCCAGCGCAGTAGCTCGCGACGGCGGGCGCCGTCGAGGACGACACCGGTGGGGAACTGGTGGGCGGGGGTGAGCAGGACGGCGTCGGCGCCGGTGGCGCGCAGCGCGTCGACGCGCGCCCCCGCGGTGTCCACGGGGACGGGCGGGGTGGCGAGTCCACCGGCGGCCAACTGCTGGCGGGCGCCCAGCGAGCCGGGGTCCTCGACGGCGACGGTGGTGTGGCCGGCGGCGCGCAGCACCTGGGCGAGGAGGGTCAGGCTCTGGGCGGTGCCCGAGGTGACGAGGACCTCGTCGGGGGCGACGCGGAGGCCGCGGTTGCGGGCCAGCCAGTGGGCGACGGCGGTGCGCAGCGCCGGGGTGCCGCGCGGGTCGCCGTAGCCGAGGCCGGTGGTCGGGAGGTCGCGGAGGAGTTCGCGTTCGGCGCGCAGCCAGGCGGCGCGGGGGAAGGCGGCCAGGTCGGGGGTGCCGGGCGAGAGGTCGATCCGGGCGGTGGAGGCGCGCAGCGCGTCGAAGACGCCCTCGTCCGGTGGGTGGGCGAACGGGTCGGCGG
>NZ_SMKI01000061.1 GCF_004348415.1 Streptomyces hainanensis | reverse complement strand
CGCTTCCCCCAGCCCCTCGTGCTGGTGGCCTGCTCCGGCGGAGCCGACTCCATGGCCCTCGCCTCCGCCCTCGCCTTCGAGGCCCCGAAGGCCGGCGTCCGCGCCGGCGGCGTCACCGTCGACCACGGTCTCCAGCCCGGCTCCGACCTTCGCGCCACCGAGGTCGCCGAGCGCCTCTCCTCCCTCGGCCTCGACCCGGTGGACGTCGTCCCGGTGGACGTGGGCCGCACCGGCGGCCCCGAGGCCGCCGCCCGCAGCGCCCGCTACGCCGCCCTCGACACCACGGCCGAACGCCACCGCGCGGCCGCCGTGCTCCTCGGCCACACCCGCGACGACCAGGCGGAGACCGTGCTCCTCGGCCTCGCCCGAGGCTCCGGCACCCGCTCGCTCGCCGGCATGGCCGCCGTCTCGGGCAGCCTCTCGGGCGCCCCGGCCACGGCCCTCCGCTACCGTCGCCCCTTCCTCGGCATCGACCGGCAGACCACCCGCAAGGCCTGTCTCGTCCAGTCGCTCCCCGTCTGGGACGACCCGCACAACACCGATCCGTCGTACACCCGCTCCCGCGTCCGGCACGAGGCGCTGCCCGCGCTGGAGAAGGCCCTCGGCCGCGGCGTCGTCGAGGCCCTGGCCCGCACCGCGCAGCTCTCCAGGGACGACGCCGACGCGTTGGACGCCTGGGCGGAGGCCGCCCACCGGGCCGCCACCCGCCCCGACGGCGCGCTGGGCGTCGCGGAGCTGGGCGCCCTGCCGCCCGCCGTGCGGCGCCGGGTGCTGCGCCGGGCGGCCATCGCGGCGGGTTCCCCGGCGGGCTCGCTCTTCGCCCGGCACATCGAGGAGACGGACCGGCTGATCACGGCGTGGCGCGGCCAGCGCCCGCTGAATCTGCCGGGCCGCGTCGAGGCCAGCAGGCAGGGTGGCAGACTGGTGATCCAGCAGGCGAGTCAGTAGGCGCGTCGAGGGGCGAGTCGACACGGACCTGCGCAGCCAGCGGAGCCAGACCCGGATGAGCGGGAAGAACCGGAAGAGCCGGAAGAGAGCAGTGGCGCGGGTGCGAGAGACGGACCTGGGGGCCGACCTGGAGTCGGTGCTCATCACCAAGGAACAGATCGATGCCAAGCTCCAGGAGCTGGCCGCCAGGATCGACGCCGAGTACGCCGGGAAGGAGCTCCTCCTGGTAGGGGTCCTCAAGGGCGCCGTGATGGTCATGGCGGACCTGGCCAGGACCCTGTCGTCGCCGGTCACCATGGACTGGATGGCGGTGTCGTCCTACGGCGCCGGCACCCAGTCCTCCGGTGTGGTGCGGATCCTCAAGGACCTGGACACCGACATCAAGGGCCGGCACGTGCTGATCGTCGAGGACATCATCGACTCCGGCCTCACCCTCTCCTGGCTCCTGTCGAACCTCGGCTCGCGGGAGCCGGCCTCGATCCGCGTCTGCACGCTGTTGCGCAAGCCCGACGCGGCCAAGGTCGACATCGAGGTGGAGTGGGTCGGTTTCGACATCCCCAACGAGTTCGTGGTGGGATACGGCCTCGACTACGCGGAGAAGTACCGCAATCTGCCCTTCGTCGGAACGCTGGCCCCGCACGTCTACAGCTCCTAGTGGGGTAGCGCCGGGCGGGGCCGGAACGCAGGGGACGGCCGGGAACACCGGTTCATCCCCTACCGTTGGATGAAGACAAGGACACCGCGCGCACAGCAGATCCCGTCCGGGCGCTGTGCCTAGATGTGGCAGGAGGGACGGGGCCGCGCCGCCCCGTATGGATAGACGTGAAGCGCTATTTCCGTGGGCCAGTGATGTGGATCGTGCTGGCCGTCCTCGCCGTAATTCTGCTGATGCAGGTGTTCAGCTCTTCCGAGGGCTACAAGAAGGTGGACACCGGCGAGGTCGTACAGGCGATCAGCCAGAATCATGTGAAGTCCGCCGAGCTCACCACCGGCGACGAGCAGATGATCCGGATCGAGCTCGAGAACGGCCGGGAGATCGAGGGCAGCTCCCGCGTCCAGGCGAGCTACATCGACGGGCAGGGCGAGAATCTCGCCTCCATGCTCCAGTCGAAGTACCAGGACGGCCAGCTGACCGACGGGTACACCGTCTCCCCGAAGTCGCAGAACCCGTTCGTGGGCATGCTGCTGTCGATTCTGCCGTTCCTGTTGATCATCATCGTGTTCCTGTTCCTGATGAACCAGATGCAGGGCGGCGGCTCGCGGGTGATGAACTTCGGCAAGTCCAAGGCGAAGCTGATCACCAAGGACACGCCGAAGACCACCTTCGCCGACGTGGCCGGTTCCGACGAGGCCGTGGAGGAGCTCCAGGAGATCAAGGAGTTCCTGCAGGAGCCCGCGAAGTTCCAGGCCGTCGGCGCCAAGATCCCCAAGGGCGTGCTGCTCTACGGCCCGCCCGGCACCGGTAAGACTTTGCTGGCACGCGCCGTGGCCGGCGAGGCCGGGGTGCCGTTCTACTCCATCTCCGGTTCCGACTTCGTCGAGATGTTCGTCGGTGTCGGTGCCTCCCGGGTGCGTGACCTGTTCGAGCAGGCCAAGGCCAACGCGCCGGCCATCGTCTTCGTGGACGAGATCGACGCCGTCGGTCGGCACCGCGGCGCCGGCATGGGCGGCGGGCACGACGAGCGCGAGCAGACGCTGAACCAGCTGCTGGTCGAGATGGACGGCTTCGACGTCAAGGGCGGTGTGATCCTGATCGCCGCCACCAACCGGCCGGACATCCTGGACCCGGCGCTGCTGCGTCCCGGCCGTTTCGACCGGCAGATCGCGGTCGACCGCCCGGACATGCAGGGCCGGCTGGAGATCCTCAAGGTCCACCAGAAGGGCAAGCCCGTCGCCCCGGACGTCGACCTGTCGGCCGTCGCCCGGCGCACCCCCGGCTTCACCGGCGCCGACCTGAACAACGTGCTCAACGAGGCGGCGCTGCTCGCCGCCCGGGGGAACGCGAAGCTGATCGACAACTCGTTCCTGGACGAGGCCATCGACCGGGTGGTCGCCGGCCCGCAGAAGCGCACCCGGATCATGAGCCAGAAGGAGAAGATGATCACCGCGTACCACGAGGGCGGGCACGCCCTGGTCGCGGCGGCCTCTCCCAACAGCGACCCGGTGCACAAGGTGACGATCCTCTCCCGCGGCCGCGCCCTGGGCTACACCATGGTGCTGCCGGAGGAGGACAAGTACTCCACCACGCGGAACGAGATGCTGGACCGGCTGGCCTACATGATGGGCGGCCGGGCGGCCGAGGAGCTCGTCTTCCACGACCCGACCACCGGCGCCGGGGACGACATCGAGAAGGCCACGGCCACCGCGCGGGCGATGGTCACCCAGTTCGGCATGACCGAGCGGCTCGGCGCCATCAAGTTCGGCACCGACAGTTCCGAGCCCTTCCTGGGCAAGGACATGGGCCACCAGCGCGACTACTCGGAGGAGGTCGCCGGCGTGGTCGACGGGGAGGTCAAGACCCTCATCGAGACCGCGCACAACGAGGCGTGGGAGATCCTGGTGGAGAACCGGGACGTGCTCGACAACCTGGTGCTGGCGCTGCTCGAGCGGGAGACCCTCAACAAGGAGGACCTCGCGGAGATCTTCGCCGGCGTCGTGAAGCGTCCGGCCCGCCCGGCGTGGACGGGGTCCACCCGCCGCACGCCGTCCACCCGGCCGCCGGTCACCTTCCCGGTGAAGGAGATCAACCTGGCCAACGGGAGCCTGGAGAAGGCCGTGCCCCCGCTGGAGGAGCAGCGCACCGAGGACTGATCCGGGGTCCTTCCCCGGCTGGTCCCGGAATGTCCGTCCGCGCCCCTCACGTTCTATGGTGAGGGGCGCGGACGTGTGTGGAGCCATGGTGCGCGTCGTGATCAAGGAACGAGGAACGCTATGACCGACCCGGTGACACTGCCGGACCAGCCCGGGCCCGGGCCGATCGGTGAGTTCGACGAGAAGCGCGCCGAGAGTGCCATCCGCGAGCTGTTGATCGCGGTCGGCGAGGACCCGGACCGCGAGGGACTGCGGGACACCCCGGCGCGCGTGGCGCGGGCCTACCGGGAGATATTCGCAGGTCTCTGGCAGCGCCCCGAAGACGTGTTGACGACCACGTTCGACCTCGGGCACGACGAGATGGTGCTCGTCAAGGACATCGAGGTGCTGTCGTCCTGCGAGCACCACCTGGTGCCCTTCGTGGGGTACGCGCACATCGGCTACATCCCGGCCGCCAGCGGGAAGATCACCGGCCTGTCCAAGCTGGCGCGGCTGGTGGACGTGTTCGCCCGTCGGCCGCAGGTGCAGGAGCGGCTCACCACCCAGATCGCCGACTCGCTGATGCGGATCCTGGAGCCGCGCGGGGTGATCGTGGTGGTGGAGTGCGAGCACATGTGCATGACGATGCGCGGGGTGCGGAAGCCGGGGGCCAAGACGACGACCTCCGCGGTGCGTGGCCAACTGCGGGACGCGGCGACCCGCGCCGAGGCGATGAGCCTGATCCTGGCCCGCTGACGAGCCCCGGCCGAAGCGGGCTCGCCCGCTTCGGCGTCAGTGGCTCTCGCGGGCCTCGTCCAGCGCGCCGGCCGGCTCGCGCTCGCGGGCGTCCTCCTCGGGCTCGTCAAGGACCGGCTTGCGCCGCGCCTTGGCCGGCGCCGGCGAGGCGGTGGAGCCGAAGAAGTCGAACCGGGAGCCGCCGCCCTGGCGTGGGCCCGCCTCGGACCTGGACGACCGGGCCGGTGCCGGGACCGGCGCTTCGCTTTCGCGTGGCTCCTCGCGGCGCGGTGCCGGGGCGGGGAGCGCCGGAGCGGCGTCCTGCCGGGCGTCCTGCTCGGTGCCCTGTTCGATGCGCTGTTCGGTGGCCTGTTCGGCCTCCGGCTCCGCCTCCGGTGAGGCGGCCCGCTGGCGGGCGGCGCTGCGGGAGAGCCGGCCGAGCGCCTCGTACGCCTGGAGGTAGGTGAGCCGGGTCGGGGCGCCGGCGGCCGTGCGGTGGTCGGTGGGCTCGGAGGTGAGCTCCCTGGCCGGCTCCGAGGCCTCCAGGGCCAGCCGCCTGCGACCTTCGAGTGCCCTGGCCCGCTCGCTCTCCGCGGTGGCGTAGCGGCGGAGCAGGTCGGCGTGTTCCGAGCGCAGCCGGCCGAGGTCGGCCCGCTTGCCGCGGATCTTGTCCTCCAGCTGGCTCACCAGATCCTGGGCCTCTTCGAGCTCGGCCTGCCGCTCGTCGACCTGCCAGCTCATCCCCGCCTTCGCCGCCCGCTCCCGGGCGACCATCCGCCCCGCCTCCAGGTCCCAGCGGCGCAGCAGCGCGGACGCCGTCACCGCGGCGAACGCGGCGACGGTCGCCAGCAGGCTCGCCGCCGAGCCGCCGAGCACCCAGGCGAGCGCCGCGCACAGCAGCGCGGAGCCGCCGAGGGCGGAGGGGATCAACACCCGGTGCAGTGCCGCGTTACGGTGACGTCCACGTGCCATGGTCGAAACTTACCGTGACGCGGACGGCCCGTGGGAGTGCACCCGGCGGGTTGTGGCCGGCCGGTTACCTGGCGGATTTTCCGGCCGGCGCACTGATCCCTCAACCACCTGCGGCGATGGGTCAGTTGGTGATCAGACCCCGATCGGCGAGATAGTCGCCCGCGACGTCCTCGGCCGTGCGGCGCTCGGCGTCGACCTGCCGGTTGAGCTCGATCAGGTCGTCGGTGGTGAGGGTTTCGGTGAGGCGGCCGAGGGCCGCGGCGATCTCCTCGTCGCCCGCGTTCTCGGAGTTGAGGACCGGCAGCAGGTTGTCGGCGAGCTGGAGGCTCAGGTCGTCCTCGAGCAGCACCAGGCCGAACTGGTCGAGCGTGGCGTCGGTGGTGGTGGTCAGCACCATGTCGTCCTGGCCGTCCGCCACGGCCTGCTTGGCCTGCACGGTGCCGACGCCGCGCGGGTCGATCTCGGTGATGTCGATGCCGTAGGTCTCCTCAAGGCCCGGTTCGCAGAAGGGGCGTTCGGCGCACTCGTCGCCGGCCGCGAGCCGGATCGGCAGCCCGGACTCGCCGAGGTCGGAGAGGGTCGTCAGGTCGTGCTCGGCGGCGAACTCCTCGCTGACGGCGAACGCGTTCTGGTCCGCGGCCTCGCCGGCGTCCAGCACGGTGAGGCCGCGCGGCTCGGCGAGTTCGCGCAGCGCCGCGACGGTCTCGTCGACGTCGGAGCTGGCGACCGGCTCGGCGTCCGGGCCGTTGGTCTGGGCGTTGAGGAACTCGGTCAACGTGGCGGCGTACTCGGGCACGATGTCGATGCCGCCGCTCTCCAGCTCCGGCTGGTAGATCTCGCGGCTGTCCACGGTGGTGACGGTGGTGGAGTAGCCGGCGTCCTCGAGGATCTGCGCGTAGAGCTCGGCCATGATGGTGGCCTCGGTGAAGTTGGCGCCGCCGATCGTCAACGAGCCGCCGGCGTCGCCCTGTTCGGTGCCGCCGCCCCCGCTGTCGCCGTCGCCCTCCGACTCCAGACTGTCGCCGCCGCCGCAGGCGGCCAGGGACAGGGCGAGGGCGAGGCCGGCGATGCCGGCCATCGCCGGCCGACTGGCACGGGCGCGCGTGCGGGTGGCTTTCATCAGGGTCTCCCTTGGTCGGGTCATTCGACGACTTCGGTGGAGGGGCGGACGGTGGGGGACTGGCCCCGACCGACCCGCACGCCGCCACCGGTCGGGGGTGCGTGGGTTTCCGGCGGCTCGGCCGAGGGCCCGGGGCCCCCGGGCGTGCGGGCCGAGGGCCCGCCGCCGGGCCGGCCGCCGCCATCGCCGGCCGGGTCGGCGCCGTCACCCGGTCGGCCGCCGTCGGCGGCCCCGGCGGCGCCCAGCTCGGGAGCGCGGTGGTTTCGCCGCCGCGCCGGGTCGATGGCGCGTTGCAGCAGCGTGAGCGCCCCCTCGACGGCCAGCGCCAGCAGGGCGACGAGGACGGCGCCCGCGACCACCTGCGCGGTGCGGTAGTTCGCGAAGCCGGCGGTGATGATCCGGCCGAGCCCCCCGCCGCCCGGCAGCGCGGCGAGCGTGGCGGTGGCCACGATCTGCACGGCCGCCGTCCGGACGCCCGTCATGATCAGCGGGAACGCCAACGGCAGTTCGACGCGCGTCAACAGCTGCCAGCGCGACATGCCGAGGCCGCGCGCCGCGCCGACCACGTCCCGGTCGGCCTCCGAGACGCCCACGTAGGCGTTGGTGAGCAATGGCGGCACGGCGAAGAGCACCAGCGCGACGAGGACCGGCAGGTCGCCGTGGCGGCCGAGCGGGCCGAGGGTGAGCAGCACCAGCACGGCGAAGGTGGGCACCGCGCGCCCGACGTTGGAGATGTTGATGGCCAGCGCGCCGCCGATCCGGCGCCCGCCGCCGTGACCGAGCCAGCAGGCGAGCGGCAGCGCCACGGCGCAGGAGACGACCAGCGAGATCCCGGTGAGCGAGAGGTGCTCGGCGAGCCGGTGCCAGACGCCCGCGTCGCCCGACCAGTTCGCGCCGGTGGTGAGCCAGGCCCACGCGTCGGCGAAGACGCCCACGTCAGATCGCCCCCTTGGCGTCGAGCGCTGTTTCCTGTCGGGCGGACCGCCGGCGGCCTCGCCGTGCCGCGCGGTTGGCGCCCCGGCCGCCGGTGGCCGCCGCCCTGGTCCAGGGCGTGAGCAGCCGTTGCAGCGCGAGCAGCAGCAGGTCGGCCAGCACGGCGAGCAGCACGCACAGCACGGAGGCGGTGAGCACCTGTGCCTTGAAGTAGCTCCGCATGCCGGTGTGGATGAGGTTGCCGAGCCCGCCGTGGCCGACGATGGCGCCGACCGTGGTCAGCGAGACGGCGGAGACCGTGGCGATCCGCACCCCGGCCATCAGCGCGGGCACCGCGAGCGGCAGTTCGACGCCGAACAGCAGCCGCCAGCGGCCGTAGCCCATTCCCCGGGCCGCGTCCCTGGCCTCGGTCGGTACCGAGTCGAGCCCGGTGAGGATGTTCCGGACCAGCACGGTGAGCGAGTAGAGCACCAGGCCGCAGACCACCACCGAGGCGGAGAGCCCGAACACCGGCAGCAGCAGCGCGTACATGGCGAGTGACGGGATCGTGTAGAGCACCGTGGTCAGGCCGAGGATCGAGCCGGCGGCCGGCCGCCAACGGCGGGCGAGCAGGGCCAGCGGGAAGGCCACCAGGATCGCGATGCCCACCGACGTGGTGGCGATCACGATGTGTTCGAGGGTGGCGTCGGTGAGCTCCTGGCCGCGACTGCGGACGTATTCTCCGCAGATCCACTCATTCGCCGCCAGGCAGTTCTCGGCCCTCACCGCACTCATGTTCAAGCACCCTAGCCGGGAAACCTGACAGACTTATGAACATGTTGCAGTTCGACCACGTTTCCAAGCGCTATCCGGACGGCACGCTCGCCGTGGACGACCTCCATCTCGAGGTCGAAGAGGGCGAGCTGGTCACGCTCGTCGGTCCCTCGGGCTGCGGCAAGACCACCACGATGCGGCTGGTCAACCGGCTGGAGGAGCCGACCTCCGGCCGGATACTGCTCGGCGGTGAGGACATCGCCAGCCAGGACGCGGTGCGACTGCGCCGCCGGATCGGCTACGTCATCCAGCAGGTCGGCCTCTTCCCGCACCGCACGGTCCTGGACAACGCCGCCGCCGTGCCGCTGCTGCTCGGCCGGCGGAAGGCCGAGGCCCGCCGCCGAGCCGCCGAGCTGCTCGAACTCGTCGGCCTCGACCCCGCCGTCTACGGGGGCCGTTACCCCGACCAGCTCTCCGGCGGGCAGCGGCAGCGGGTCGGCGTGGCCAGGGCGCTGGCGGCCGATCCCCCCGTGCTGCTGATGGACGAGCCGTTCGGCGCCGTCGACCCGGTGGTGCGCGAGCGGCTGCAGAACGAGTTCCTGCGGCTCCAGGCCGAGATGCGCAAGACCGTGTTGTTCGTCACGCACGACGTGGAGGAGGCGGTCCGGCTCGGCGACCGGATGGCGGTCTTCGGGCAGGGCCGCGTCGAGCAGTTCGACTCGCCGGCCGCCGTGCTCGGCAACCCGGCCAACGACCACGTGGCGGCGTTCGTCGGCAGCGACCGCGGGCTCAAGCGGCTCTCGGTGACACCCGTCGAGAAGGGCGACCTGGAGCGGCCGCCGGTCGTGCACCTCTCCGACCCGATGGACCGGGCGGCCGCCCTGATGCGTGCCGACGGGGTGCGGTGGGCCGTGGTGCTCGACGAGCGGGAGGCGCTGCACGGCTGGGTGCCGATACCGGACGCCGGTGGTTCCGACGTGGTCGGCCCGGTCGCCGGCTACGCGCGTCGGATGGACGCCACGCTGCCGCTCGGCGCCTCGCTCAAGCAGGCGTTCAGCACCATGCTCCAGTACGACGCCGGCTGGATCGCGGTGCTCGACCCGCGCGACGACGACCGCTTCCTCGGCGTGCTCACTCCCAGCGGGCTGCACGAGGCGCTGCGCCGCTCCATCGACGCCGACGCGCGCGCCGTTGCCCGCTCGGCCGTCGACCTCGACGCGGTCAGCGGCGCCTGAGGCGGACGACGCGGAGGAGGCGGAGGACACGGAAGGGCGGGAGCCGCCCGCCGGGGGCCGCTAGGCGCGGTGGCCTATCGGCCCCCGGCCGCCGTGGCCCTCGTCGTCGTCGCCGTCCCGCAGCCGGCAGACGCGCTCCAGGTAGAGCGCGGCCGCCACGACGGCGAGCCCGGCCACCACCGCGAGGCCGGCGTAGAGCGCCTGTTCGCGCCGGTTGGACACGTCCATCCGGTACATCAGGAGGAACAGCCCGAACCCCCCGTAGCCGCCCGCCACCAGCGCCGACACCAGCGCGCTCGCCTGGCCGAAGACCACGGCGCGCGCCGCCATCATCCGGTCCACCGGCTTCGCGCCCGGGCGGCGTTCGCGCTGGGCGCGCAGCCGGGACCGCAGCGACAGTGCGGTGGCCAGCAGCACGACCGCGATCAGCGCGAGGATGACCGGTGCCAGCAGCGGCACCGCGGGCAGTGTGTTGTCGAGGGAGTCCCACAGCCCGGCCGCTGCCCAACACAGCGCCGCGGCGCCGATGAACAGGCCGGCCAGGGTGCGGATCCGCAGTTGGTTCATGACGGTGAACTTCGGTCCCAATCAGTCCGGGAGGCTGGGCTCGTGGCGAGCGTCGAAGGGAGCCGACCGGCTCAGTCGGGCAGCACCAGGGTGAGGTCCGGGCGGGCGAGGACGCCCTGTTCCGGGAGCGCGGTCAGCAGCCCGGCCACCGGGCCGTGGCCGGGAACCTCCGCGCCCGGATCGACATCGTGCCACGGCACGAGCACGAACGCCCGCTCGTGGGCCCGGGGATGGGGCAGGGTGAGCGTCGGGTCGTCGGAGACCACGCCCTGGTAGGAGACGATGTCGACGTCGATGGTGCGCGGCGCCCAACGGGTCTCCCGTACCCGCTCGAACGCCTCCTCGATGGCGTGTGCCCGCTCCAGCAGGGAGGACGGCGGCAGCGTCGTCTTCACGATCACCACCGCGTTGAAGTAGGTGGGCTGGCTGCCCGGATCCACGCCCCACGGCTGGGTCTCGTACACCGGCGAGACGGCCTTCACCCGCAGCCCGGGGGTGTCCTCGAGCGCGTCGATCGCGCCCTGGAGGGTCTCCAGGCGGTTGCCGAGGTTGCTGCCGAGGGAGATGACGGCGCGTTGCGGGTTGTGCAGGGTCGCGTCCGCGGCGTCGACCTGTTGGACGACGGAGGCGGGCACGGGCTGGACGGTCGGGTCGGGGGAAGAAGCGGCGTTGCTGGGGGTCATGCTCGGCTCCGCTTGATGGTGATGGTCACGTCGTCAAAGGGAACGGCGATGGGCGCCTGCGGCTTGTGCACGGTGACCTCGGTCCACTGGACCGGCTGATGCCCGAGGCACCGGTCGGCGATCCGCTGGGCCAGCGTCTCGACCAGGTCGCAGGGTTCACCTGTGACGACCGCGGTGATCTGTTCGGCCAGCACGCCGTAGTGCACCGTCTTCGCCAGGTCGTCGTCGGCCGCCGCCGCGCGCGTGTCGACGCCGAGTCGGACGTCGACCACGAAGGTCTGTCCCTCGGCGCGCTCGTGCGGGAGAACCCCGTGGTAGCCCTTGGCGCTCAGCCCGTGCAGGGCGATCACGTCCACGGCGTCACTCCCTCTCGTCGTTCGCTGTCTTCGCTCGTTCGCTGCTTGAACGCTGGTCCGGGTCTCGTCATGCCCGGCGGTGGTCGCAGGTGCCAAGGGCATGAAACCCCTCCGAGGCGTTCGAATCTACCCGCGCGGGGCGATCGGCTTCCCCTACCCCGGGACACACCGCCCGATGGTGCCTTACGCCCTGGCACGGCGCGGCACCAGGTCGCTTCTCGGCCCGCGTCGGCGGCCGGTGAGCCCCTACCCTTGACGCATGAACATCTCGTACGGCCACGTGACCGGGCTGCCCAGCTGGGATCGCTGCGCGGTCATGGGGGTGGTCAACGTCACACCGGACTCGTTCTCGGACGGGGGGCGTTGGTTCGACGCCGAGTCCGCGGTGAAACGCGGCCTCGACCTGGTGGCCGAGGGCGCCGACCTCGTCGACGTGGGGGGCGAGTCGACCCGACCGGGCGCGACCCGGGTGGACGAGCCCGAGGAGCTGCGCCGGGTCATCCCCGTGGTGCGGGAGTTGGCGCGCGAGGGCGTGGTCGTCAGCGTCGACACGATGCGGGCCGGGGTCGCCGAGCGGGCCGTCGCGGCCGGCGCGCGGCTCGTCAACGACGTCAGCGGCGGGCGGGCCGACCCCCGCATGGTGTCGGTGGTCGCGGCGGCGAGGGTGCCGTTCGTGGTGATGCACTGGCGCGGGCAGAGCGTCGACATGAACGACCGCGCGGTCTACGGGGACGTGGTGGCCGAGGTGCTCGCGGAGTTGCGGGAGAGCGTGGCGCGCGCCGTCGAGGGCGGGATCACGTCCGACCGGCTGATCGTCGACCCGGGGCTCGGCTTCGCCAAGAACGCCGAGCACGACCTGGCGCTGGTCGCCGCCACCCGGCGGCTGCGCGCCGAGCTGGGGCTGCCGCTGCTGGTGGCGGCGTCCCGCAAGCGCTTCCTCGGCCGGGTGCTCACCGGTCCGGGCGGCGGCCCGCCGCCGGCCAGGGAGCGGGACGCGGCCACGGCCGCCGTCACCGCGCTCGCCGCGCGGGACGGCGCCTGGGCGGTGCGGGTGCACGAGGTGCGGGCCAGCGCGGACGCGGTGCGGGTGGCCTCGGCCGTCGCGGCGGCGGGGGAGGGGGCGGCGTGAGCGGCGCCAGCACGGACGTGGAGGCCGTGACGGCGGCCAACACCGCGCTCTACGACGCGTTGGAGCGCGGCGACCTGGACGCGATGGGCGAGCGCTGGCTGGACACGGACATCAGCGTGGTGCACCCCGGGTGGCCGGTCATCAGCGGGCGCGGCGAGGTGATGCGCTCCTACGCGCTGATCATGGCCAACACCGAGTACATCCAGTTCTTCCTGACCGACGTCGAGGTCGCGGTGCACGGCGACACGGCCATGGTGACCTGCACGGAGAACATCCTGAGCGGTGGTCCGGCGGAGGCCGACGGCTCGGCGGGGCCGCTGGTCGGCGGCATGGTGGTGGCCACCAACGTCTTCCGCCGCACCGAGACCGGCGACTGGAAGGTGTGGGCGCACCACGGCTCGCCGGTGCTGCTCGACCAGGAGGACGACGACGAGGACGACGTGGCGGAGGGCGGCGTCGCCGAGGACGAGGACGAGGACGGCGACGGCGGCGGCACGACGATCGGCTGACCCGGTCGACGTGCGGTCGACTGCGGTCGACGCACGGTCGGCCCGTCGGCCGATCAGCCCGTCAGCCAGCGCTCGGGCGCGGCGGCCCGCCGGCCGACTCGGGAACGCTCGGCCTGCGCCGCCACCTCGGCCGCCACGTACCCCGCGTCCTGCAACCGGGCGCTCGCCGTGCCGTCCGCGCCGTGGTCCACGTGGATGTGCGCCAGGCCGAGCCGCTGGGCCCAGGGGCCCTGCGTCATCCGGACGCTCTGCACCTTGGCGTGCGGCACCAGCTCGTGGACCCGCCGCAACCGGCCGTGCCGGGCCACGAAGACGGACTCCGTCACCCCGTGCCCGTAGCCGACCCGGCCCACCGGGAAGGCCCAACGGGCGCGGCCGGGCGCCGGGTTGATGGCGGCCAGGGCCGCCGGGATGTCGACGTCCGGCAGGATCCGGCCGACCAGGGCGGCCGCCAGCTGGCGGGTGGCGACCGGCACCAGCAGCCCGCCCTCGTTCCCCGCGCCGGCCACGTCGAGTTCGACCCGCACCCAGCCGCGCCGCCGCCACAGCAGCGGCTCGACCAGCCGCACCGCCTGCACCCGGCCGGGCGGCACGGTGGCGTGGTCGCGCTGGAGCAGGCCGTGGTCGAGCCGCAGCCCGTCCGGCGACTCGCTGACGGTCCAGCCGTACTGGGTGAGGAACGCCCCCAGGCTCGACTGCCAGGCGCCGGCCAGCAGCGGCAGCCCGGCGAGCACGGCGGCCACGATGCTGTCGCTGCCCCACCAGACGAGCGAGGTCACGCCGAGCGCGACCGCCAACAGGCCCCAACCGGTGCCGAGCAGCGCCAACGACCTGATCAGGGTGGGGGTGTCCACCTGGTACAGCTCGTGGGCCGGCGCCTCGCCCGCCGTCGTCGCGGCCTCCGGGGCGATGCCGGCGGCGCGGGCGAGCAACTCGGCGCGGAGCCGCACGGCCTCGGCCTCCGACAGGTACGCCAGCTCGTCTGAGGCGCTCGAACCGACCACGTCCATCTTCAGCTTGGCCACCCCGAGCAGCCTGGCCAGCATGGGCCGCGACACGTCGATGGCCTGGATGCGGTCGAGGCGCAGGTGGGCGGAGCGGCGGAACAGCAGCCCGGTGCGGATCCGTAGCTCGGTGTCGGTGACCAGGTAGCGGGTGACGCGCCAGGACAGATAGCCGTAGCCGGCGGCGCACAGCACCAGCGCGAGCAGCAGCAGGGCCAGCCGGAGGAGGCCGAGCGAGCTCGTCCAGTCGTCGAGGTTCTGCACGTTCTGCGCGGCGACGGCGCCGAGCCCGGCCAGCGGCGCCCAGGTCCGGCGCCACGGCGTCACCGGGTGCAGCCGGCGCCCCTGACCGGCGGGTATCTCGCCGGTTCCGCCGCTACCGCCGCTACCGCCGGTCCCGCTGTCGTCGTTCTCGCCGCGGGTCCGCCGCTCGGTCACCGCGCTCACGGTTCCACCCGCCCCGTCCGGCTCACAGCCCGGCCGAGCGGGCCTCGCCCAGCTCGGTCAGACGGTCGCGCAGGCGCTCGGCCTCGGTCGGCGGCAGCCCCGGGATGGTGGCGTCGGTGGCGGCGGCCGCGGTGTGCAGCTGGAGGGTGGCGAGGCCGAACCTGCGCTCCAGCGGGCCCGAGGTCACCTCGACCAGCTGCATCCGGCCGTAGGGCACCACGGTCAGCTGCCGCCACAGCACGCCGCGCCTGATCAGCAGGTCGTCGTCCCGCTCCCGGTAACCCCAGGAACGCCAGTTCCGCGCGAGGGCGCCCCAGCCCCAGAGGGCGGCACCGGCCGGGACCAGCGCGAACAGCGTCCAGGGGCCGCCGGCGAGCAGCGCCAGCAGGACGCCGAGTGCCACGGTGGGCGGCGCGAGCCAGCCGACCAGCAGCAGCCGCCGCATCCGCAGCAGCGCGCCCGCCACCGGCCGCCAGCTGTCGCCGGCCGCCGAGACCGCCCCCGCCGGGGCCGGATTCTCAGCCCTCGTGTCCATACCAATGCATCTTAGGGGGGCGGCGCGCGACACGGAGGAGTGAAAGACTGACGCGCATGACGGAGACGGTGATCGGAGTGGGCGGCGCCGCGGAGAGCACCGACATGGTGCTGAACATCGGCCCCCAGCACCCCTCCACACACGGGGTCCTGCGGCTGCGGCTGGTGCTCGACGGGGAGCGGATCTCCAGCGCCGAGCCGGTCGTGGGCTACATGCACCGGGGCGCGGAGAAGCTCTTCGAGGCGCGCGACTACCGGCAGATCATCGTGCTGGCCAACCGGCACGACTGGCTGTCCGCCTTCTCCAACGAGCTGGGCGTCGTGCTGGCCGTCGAGCGGATGCTGGGCATGGAGGTGCCGGAGCGCGCCGTCTGGCTGCGCACCCTGCTCGCCGAGCTCAACCGGGTGCTCAACCACCTGATGTTCCTCGGCTCCTATCCGCTGGAGCTGGGCGGCATCACGCCGATCTTCTACGCGTTCACCGAGCGCGAGAGCCTCCAGCACGTGATGGAGGAGGTCTCCGGCGGCCGGATGCACTACATGTTCAACCGGGTGGGCGGGCTCAAGGACGAGCTGCCCGCCGGCTGGACGGGCCGGGCCAGGGAGGCGGTGGCCGACGTGCGCTCCGGGATGACCAGGCTCGACGAACTGGTACTCGGCAACGAGGTGTTCCGGGCCCGCACCAGGGGCGTCGGGGTGCTGCGGCCCGAGACGGCGCACGCGTTCGGGATCTCGGGGCCGATCGCCAGGGCCAGCGGCGTGGACTTCGACCTGCGCCGGGACGATTCGTACCTGGCCTACGGCGAGTTGGGCGACGTGCTGCGGGTGGTGACCAGGGACGCGGGGGACTGCCTGGCCAGGTTCGAGGTGCTGCTCGACCAGGCGAAGAACGCGCTCGACCTCGCGGACGCCTGCCTCGACCGGCTCGCCGAGCTGCCGCCGGGACCGGTCAACCAGCGCCTGCCCAAGGTGCTCAAGGCACCGGAGGGCGCCACCTACGCCTGGACGGAGAACCCGCTCGGCATCAACGGCTACTACCTGGTGTCCAAGGGCGAGAAGACCCCGTACCGGCTGAAGCTGCGGTCCGCCTCGTTCAACAACATCCAGGCGCTGCGCGAACTGCTGCCCGGCACGCTCGTCGCGGACATGGTGGCGATCCTCGGCTCCTTCTTCTTCGTGGTCGGCGACATCGACAAGTGACGGCGCTCCCGGGGGCCGTCAGGTCAGCGGGTTCCGGATCCCGACCGGCTCGACCAGCCAGCTGAAGCCGCCCAGACCCGCCGGATCGGTCAGCTCGGCCGCCTCGCCGGCCCTGGCCAGCCGCCGCAGATAGCCGGCCGGATCGCGGGAGGCCGCCTCCAGCGGGGGGCGCGCGCCGTCCACGCCCAGCGCGCGCAGCGCGGCGCGCTGGGTCAGCAGCGTCGCGTCCGGGCCGGCGCAGGCGTCGAGCGCCACGTGGGCGGTCAGGTCGCAGCCGCCGTCCGGCACCGGCCGCACCTCGCGGCCGTCCCGGTAGCCGGTCAGAGTGCCGAGCGGCGGGCGCCGGTCGCGGGTGTGCGCGTAGTCCACGGCCACCGCGAGCCCCCGCGCCAGGCTGGACCTGGCGCCGGCCCAGGCGACGTCGCGCGGCAGCCCGATTTCGGCGCGCGTGCCGGGCGGCGCGCCGTCCAGCGGCCACCAGCGGCGCAGCCAGTCGGCGTCCGCGCCCCGCACCGGCGGACCGGGCCGCTCCGCGCCGTCCGGCGTGACCAGCACGTGGCGCGCCACCCCCGAGTCGTCCACCTCCGCCACGTCGAGCGGCACGTTGTCCAGCCACTCGTTGGCGAACAGCAACCCCGTCGCGCCCGCCGGCGGCGCGGCCCGCCAGGCCACCCGCGGGTCGAGGCCGGCCGGGCGGGGGGCGCGCTCCACCGCGTACACCCGCAGCCGGGCCGCCGGCTCGGCCGGCAGCGCGGCCAGCACCCCGGCCGCCAACTCGCCCCGGCCGGCGCCGACGTCCACCAGCGCGAGCGCCGGCGGCCCGCCGAGCGCCGCGTCCACCCGCAGCAGCAGCTCCGCCACCGCGCCGGCGAAGAGCGACGAGGCGTGCACGGCGGTCCTGAAGTGCGCCGCCGGCGCCTGGCTGACGAAGAAGCCGCCGGGTCCGTACAGCGCGCGCTCGGTCGCCACGCGCCAGCCCTCCGGCCGGTCGTCGGGGATGCCCTCAGGGATCCCACTCACACGCATCATCCACCTTGAGGAGTAGTTGACGGCTTCATGTATCGGCCGACGGGCTGACTCCCGAGCCGCACACATTGCCTACGCTGGGTTACGTGAACCGGCTCTACGACTTCATCCGCCGCCACCCCACCTGGGTGGACGGCTGCTGGTCGTTGCTGCCCCTGTTCATGTCGCTCGTCGTCGTCACGGCCCCCGGCACCAGCGTCTACGCCGGCGACGAGTGGGCCGCGCTGATCGTCATGTTCGGCTCGTACGCCGTGATGACGCTGCGCCGGGTCGTGCCCGAGCGGATGCTGGTGCTCGCGGTGGCCATCGGCCTCTTCCAACTGGTCGTCGACGTCCGGCCGCTGCCGTCCGACTTCGCGTTCCTCGCCATCGCGTTCACCGTCGCGTCCCTCCCCCGGCGTTGGCCCTCCAGGGTCGCACTCGCCATGTCGCTCCTCGCGCCCACCGTCTCCGTGCTGCGCTGGCCCGAGGACTCGGAGGAGAGCGGCCTCGCCAACACCATCGCCGGCACCGTCTTCCTCACCATCGCCTTCCTTCTCGCCTGGGTCCTGGGAGACTCGCTGCGCACCCGCCGCGCGTACTACGCGGAGCTCGAGGAGCGGGCCAACCGCCTGGAGCAGGAGCGCGAGACCCAGGCCAGGATGGCGGTCGCCGCCGAGCGCGCCCGAATAGCCCGCGAGCTCCACGACGTCGTCGCGCACAACGTGTCGGTCATGGTGGTGCAGGCGGACGGCGCCGCCTACGTCCTCGACACGGCCCCGGAGCAGACGCGCAACGCACTGCACACCATCTCGGGCACCGGCCGGCAGGCCCTCACCGAGATGCGTCGGCTCCTCGGCGTGCTGCGCGGCGAGGACGGCCAGGTCACCGGCCAGGACTACGTCCCCCAGCCCGGCGTCGAGCAGTTGGCCGACCTCGTCGACCAGGTCAGGGACACCGGGCTGCCCGTCGACTTCCGGATAGAGGGCACCCCCCGCCCGCTGCCGAGCGGCGTCGAGCTCACCGCGTACCGCATCGTCCAGGAGGCCCTGACCAACACCCGCAAGCACGGCGGCCCGGACGTCGGCGCCATCGTCCGGCTCTCCTACGATCTCGACGTGCTCACCGTCCTCGCCGAGGACGACGGCCGGGGGGCCCAGCGCGAGCTGTACGAGGAGCGCGGCGCGGACGGTCGGGGCCAGGGGCTGATCGGCATGCGGGAGCGGGTAGGCATGGTCGGGGGCGTGCTGGTGGCCGGCCCGCGGCCCGGCGGCGGCTTCCGCATCAGCGCCACGCTGCCGCTGACCGGCAGCGACGCCGGCCGATGAACGAGGGAAGAACGAGGGGGAGAATCCGATGACGATCCGCGTGATGCTGGTGGACGACCAGGTCCTGTTGCGCACCGGCTTCAAGATGGTGCTCGCCGCCCAGCCGGACATGGAGGTGGTGGCCGAGGCGGGCGACGGCCTGGAGGCGATCGAGGCACTCCGGAACACCACGGTCGACATCGTGCTGATGGACGTCCGGATGCCCAGGCTCGACGGCGTGGAGGCCACCCGCCGGATCTGCCAGGAGGGCGCCGGCGGCCCCGGCGACCCCAAGGTGCTCATTCTCACCACCTTCGACCTCGACGAGTACGCGTTCTCCGGCCTCAAGGCGGGCGCGGCCGGGTTCATGCTCAAGGACGTGCCACCCGACGAACTGCTCGCCGCCATCCGCTCCGTGCACAGCGGCGACGCGGTCGTCGCCCCCTCCACCACCCGCCGGCTGCTCGACCGCTTCGTCTCCCTGCTGCCCACGGCGGGCACGGCGCCCCACCCCGGGATCGCCCTGCTGACCGACCGGGAGCGCGAGGTGCTGACCCTGATCGCCCAGGGCCTCTCCAACGGCGAGATCGCCCGCCGGCTCTTCGTCTCCGAGGCCACCGTCAAGACCCATGTCGGCCGCATCCTGGGCAAGTTGGGGCTGCGCGACCGGGTGCAGGCCGTCGTCCTCGCCTACGAGACGGGCCTGGTGCGCGCCGGTGGGCACTGACGACGGATCCTCCGACGCATACAGCGGCGGCCGCGCGCCGTAGCATGGCCTCGTCGTCCGGTACCCACACAGGACCGGAACGCCTGAGTCGAAAGAGGCACCGCCCGTCGTGAACGCCGCCCCCAACGCCCCCCGGAGCACCGAGGCGCGGGACAGACCCGCGCGGCTCCGCGTCGGCGTCGTGGGCTCGGGCCGGGTCGGCCCGGTGCTCGCCGCCGCGCTCACCCTGGCCGGCCACCGGCCGGTGGCCGCCTCCGGCGTCTCCGACGCCTCCCGGCGCCGGGCCGAGGAACTGCTGCCCGGCGTGCCGCTCGTCGCCCCCGACGAGGTGCTGGCCCGCGCTGACCTGGTGCTGCTCACCGTCCCCGACGACGCGCTGCCCGGTCTGGTCGCCGGCCTCGTCGAGACGGGCGCCGTCCGCCCCGGGCAGCTGATCGCGCACTGTTCGGGACGCTACGGCACGGCCGTCCTCGACCCCGCGCTCCGCGCCGGCGCGCTGCCGCTCGCCCTGCACCCCGTGATGACCTTCACCGGTACCCCGGTCGACGTCCAGCGGCTCGCCGGCTGCTCGTTCGGCGTCACCGCGCCCGCCGAGCTGCGGCTCGCCGCCGAGGCGCTGGTCATCGAGATGGGCGGCGAGCCCGAGTGGATCGAGGAGAAGGACCGCCCGCTCTACCACGCGGCCCTGGCGCTCGGCGCCAACCACCTCGTCACGCTCGTCGCGCAGTCCCTCGAACTGCTCCGGCTCGCCGGCGTCTCGGCGCCCGACCGGATGCTCGGCCCGCTGCTCGGCGCCGCCCTGGACAACGCCCTGCGCTCCGGGGACGCCGCCCTCACAGGTCCGGTCGCCCGCGGCGACGCCGGCACCGTGGCCGCCCACCTCGCCGAGCTGCGCGCCCACGCCCCGCACGCCCTGGCCGGCTATCTCGCGATGGCCCGCACCACCGCGGACCGCGCCCTCGACCACGGGCTGCTCAAGCCGGAGCTCGCGGAGGCGCTGCTCGGCGTCCTGGCGGACGGCGCCGACGGCGGACACAGCGGCGGACACAGCGGCGGCCCGGGCGCGGACGGCGCCGGGCCCGTCGAGGGAGGAGAGCGATGACCGAGAGGGCCGGCACGACGGAGACCGCCGGGGCGACCGGGCGGACGGCGATACCCGTCGCACGCGACGCCGCGGAGCTGCACCGGTACGGCGCGCCGGACACGAGCCGCGCCGTGGTCATGACCATGGGCGCGCTCCACGAGGGCCACGCCGCCAACATCCGCGCGGCCCGCGCGCTGCTGCCGCCGGGCGGGCAGCTGGTCGTCACCGTCTACGTCAACCCGTTGCAGTTCGGCCCCGACGAGGACTACGAGCGCTACCCGCGCACCCTCGAAGCCGACGTGGCGCTGGCCGCCGAGGCCGGCGCCGACCTCGTCTTCGCGCCGAGCGACGCCGTGATGTACCCGGCCGGGCCGCCCGCGGTGCGGGTCTCGGCCGGCGAGCTCGGCGAGCGTCTCGAGGGCGCCTCCCGGCCCGGCCACTTCGACGGCGTGCTGACCGTCGTCGCCAAGCTGCTCCACCTCACCCGCCCCGACCACGCGTTCTTCGGCGAGAAGGACGCCCAGCAGCTCGCGCTGATCCGCGGCATGGTGCGCGACCTCGACTTCCCGGTCGAGATCGTCGCCACCCCCACCGTCCGCGACCCCGACGGCCTGGCCCGCTCCAGCCGCAACCGCTACCTGTCCCCGTCCGAGCGGGCCTCGGCGCTCGCCCTCGGCCGCGCCCTGCGCGCCGGCGCGGCCGCCGCCGGCCGCGGCCCGGCCGCCGTCCGCGCCGCCGCCCACGAGGTGCTGGCCGCCGAGCCGGGCGTCGCGCCCGACTACCTGGTGCTCGCCGGCCCGCTCGACTTCCGTGAGGTGCCCGACGACCACACCGGCGAGGCCGTGCTGGCCCTCGCCGCCCGGGTCGGCGCCACCCGGCTGATCGACAACGTCAGGATCACCGTGGGGGCCGTCAGATGACCGGGTCCGACACCCTCCAGGTCGCCCCCGGCGCCGGCTGGGCCATCGAGGCCGAGGTGGTCGTCGTCGGCTCCGGCGTCGCCGGCCTCACCGTCGCGCTGCGCTGCGCCGCCGCCGGCCGCCGCACCGTCATCGTCACCAAGGCCAGGCTCGACGACGGCTCCACCCGCTGGGCCCAGGGCGGCATCGCCGCCGCGCTCGGCGAGGGCGACACCCCGGAGCAGCACCTCGCCGACACCCTGGTCGCCGGCGCCGGCCTCTGCGCCGAGGAGCCCGTCCGCGCGCTGGTCACCGAGGGCCCCGACGCGGTGCGCCGGCTGATCGCCCTCGGCGCCCACTTCGACACCGACGACGCCGGCGCCCTCGCCCTCACCCGCGAGGGCGGCCATCACCGCCGCCGCATCGCCCACGCCGGCGGTGACGCCACCGGCGCCGAGATATCCCGCGCCCTGGTCGCCGCGGTGCGCGCCGCCGGCATCAGGACCGTGGAGAACGCCCTCGCCCTCGACCTCCTCAAGGACGCCGCCGGCCGCGCCGCCGGCGTCACCCTGCACGTGATGGGCGAGGGCCGGCACGACGGCGTCGGCGCCGTCCACGCGCCCGCCGTGGTGCTGGCCACCGGCGGCATGGGCCAGATCTTCGCGGCCACCACCAACCCGCCCGTCTCCACCGGCGACGGCGTCGCCATCGCGCTGCGCGCCGGCGCCGAGGTCTCCGACATCGAGTTCGTGCAGTTCCACCCCACCGTGCTCTACCTGGGCCCGGGCGCCGAGGGCCAGCAGCCGCTGATCTCCGAGGCGGTGCGCGGCGAGGGTGCCCACCTGGTGGACGCGGCCGGCGAGCGGTTCATGGTCGGCCAGCACGAGCTGGCCGAGCTCGCGCCGCGCGACGTCGTCGCCAAGGCCATCACCCGCCGGATGCTGGAACTCGGCACCGACCACATGTACCTGGACGCCCGCCACTTCGGCGCCACCATGTGGGCGCGGCGGTTCCCCACCATCCTGGCCGCCTGCCGGGCCCACGGCATCGACCCGGTGACCGAGCCGATCCCCGTCGCGCCCACCGCCCACCACGCCGCGGGCGGCGTCCGCACCGACCTGGCCGGGCGCACCACCGTGCCGGGGCTGTACGCCTGCGGCGAGACCGCCTGCACCGGCGTGCACGGCGCCAACCGGCTCGCCTCCAACTCGCTCCTCGAAGGCCTGGTCTTCGCCGAGCGCATCGCCGCCGCCATCGCCGCCAGCCGGGGGTCGAGCAGCGGGCCGAGGAGGTCGACCAGCAGGTTGGCCAGCACGAACACCAGCGCCCCGAAGCTCACGATCCCCAACACCATCGGGATGTCCTGGGAGTT
>NZ_SMKI01000619.1 GCF_004348415.1 Streptomyces hainanensis | reverse complement strand
CGTCGGCAGCGTCAGCTGTGTATAAGAGACAGGCGGGGAGCCCGCCGTCATGACCACGATCTCGCCCCTGCGACACCGGCCGATGCTCAGCAGCCGCTCGTCCATCTGGGCCACCATCTCGTCGGTGGTCTGCACGGTGGGTGCCAGATGCGTCTCCACGCCCCAGGTTAGGGTGAGTTGGGCGTGGGTGGCCGGGTCGGGAGTGAAGGCGACCACGGGGATCGGCGACCGGTAGCGGGCGAGGCGACGGGCGGTGTCACCACTCTGGGTGAAGGCCACCAGCAGCTTGGCGTCGAGGAAGTCGCCGATCTCGGCGGCGGCGCGGGCGACGGCGCCGCCCTGGGTCCGCGGCTTGGTGCCCTCGGTCAGCGGCGGCAGGCCACCGGAGAGCATCACGTCCTCCGCGGCGGCCACGATGCGACTCATGGTCCTGACGGTCTCGACGGGATAGCGGCCGACGCTGGTCTCACCGGAGAGCATGACCGCGTCCGTGCCGTCCATGACGGCGTTGGCCACGTCGGACGCCTCGGCCCTCGTGGGGCGGGAGGACTCGATCATCGAGTCGAGCATCTGGGTGGCGACGATGACCGGCTTGGCGTTGCGCCGGGCCAGGGCGACGGCCCGCTTCTGCACCAACGGCACGGACTCCAGAGGCACTTCGACGCCCAGGTCGCCGCGGGCCACCATGATGCCGTCGAAGGCGTCGACGATGTCGCGGAGGTTCTCCTCGGCCTGGGGCTTCTCGATCTTGGCGATGACGGGGAGGAAACGGCCCTCCTCGGCCATCACCCGGTGCACGTCCTTGATGTCGTCGCCGCTGCGGACGAAGGAGAGGGCGATGACGTCGACCCCGGTGCGCAACGCCCAGCGCAGGTCCTCGATGTCCTTGTGGGAGAGGGCGGGCACGGAGACGGCGACACCGGGCAGGTTGAGACCCTTGTGGTCGGAGACGAGGCCGCCCTCGACCACCACGGTGCGGACCTCGGGCCCCTCGACGGCGGTGACTTCGAGGGCGACCCGGCCGTCGTCGACCAGAATGCGCTCACCCGGCCTGACATCGGAGACCAGGCCGGGGTAGGTGGTACCGCAGCGGTTGACGTCGCCGGCGACGTCCTCGGTGGTGATGGTGAATTCGTCGCCGTTCTCGAGGAGGACCGGGCCTTCGCGGAAGCTGCCGAGTCGGATCTTCGGGCCCTGGAGGTCGGCCAGAATTCCGATGCTTCGACCCTTTTCCTCTGCGGCGCGCCGCACGCGCTGGTAGCGCAGTTCGTGCTCGCGATGGGCGCCATGACTGAGGTTGAGCCGCGCCACGTCCATTCCGGCCTCGACAAGCGCGACGATGCGCTCATATGAGTCGGTAGCTGGCCCAAGTGTGCAAACGATTTTTGCTCGGCGCATAGGCCAACTGTAGGAGTTACCAGCGGGTAGCAGGCTATCCGGAAGTGACCACACGGCGGCAGGATTTTAAAGAGGAGACTGACAACTCACAGAATGAGCAACAGCCCGCTCTTTTGAGCCCCGCTTTTTCGCGTCGAGAAGGTCCGGACTAACGAATGGGAGAGTGCCCCCTTCCGCGGGCCGCAAACTCCGGTGTGCGGGACGGCCCGGCCGCGGGGCGGAGCCCGAAACTCGTGAAGGCGGCCCGCTCGGGCAGCGAGTAGCAGCGCTCGCCGGTCAGGGTGTTCAGGACGACGGCACTGCGGTGCGCGACGAGGCCCAGGTCGGGAGCGCCGACGCCGTGCGTGTGCCGCTCCGCGTTGAGCACGAAGACCGACCCGGTGATGCTCTGGTCCAGGTCGAGCCGGTAGTCGGGGTGGATCCGGGGCCGACCGGCCGCGTCCCGGCGGAGGGCCTGGTCGAGGGCGGGCAGCAGGGGGTCGAGCGGCCGGTCCCGGTAGCCGGTGGCGAGCACCAGGGCGCCGGTGGTCAGGCGGGAGCGCTCGCCCTGCTCCGCGTGGTCGAGGTGCAGCTCGATCTGGGTGGTGCCGAGGCGGCCCGCGGTGCGGACGCTGACCCCCGGGGTGAGCACGGCGTCCGGCCAACCACCGTGCAGCGAGCGGCGGTAGAGCTCGTCGTGGATGGCGGACAGCGTCTCGTGGTCGACGGCCTTGTGCAGCTGCCACTGCCGCCGCACCAGGTCGTCCCTGGTGGACTCGGGGAGCCCGTGGAAGTAGCGGGAGTAGTCGGGGGTGAAGTGTTCGAGGCCGAGCCTGCTGTACTCCATGGGCGCGAAGGCGGGGGTGCGGCTGAGCCAGTGCAGTCGCTCGCGGCCCTCGGGCCGGCGGCGCAGCAGGTCGAGGAAGATCTCGGCGCCCGACTGCCCCGAGCCGACCACGGTGATGTGCTCGGCCGCGAGCAGCCGGTCGCGGTGGTCGAGGTAGTCGGCCGAGTGGAGCACCGGGATGGTGGTGGTCTCGGCGAGGGGACGCAGCGCCTCGGGGATGTGGGGGGCGGTGCCGATGCCGATGGCGAGGTGACGGGCGTGGGCGCGGCCGACGGCCTCCGCCTCGCCGTGGGGGCCGAGGCGGGTGAAGTCCAGGTCGAAGACGGCGTCGTCGGCGTTCCACCGGATGGCGTCGACCTGGTGGCTGAAGTGCAGCCCGGGCAGTTGGCGGGTGACCCAGCGGCAGTAGGCGTCGTACTCGGCGCGGTGGCTGTGGAAGCGCTCGGCGAAGTAGAAGGGGTAGAGCCGCTGTTGGTGCCGCAGGTAGTTGAGGAAACTCCAGGGGTTGGTGGGGTCGGCCAGGGTCACCAGGTCGGCGAGGAAGGGAACCTGGAGGGTGGTGCCCTCGATCAGCAGCCCGGGGTGCCAGTGGAACTCGGGCCGGCGTTCGTACCAGGCGGCGCGCAGCCCGGGAATGGGGAAACTCAGGGCGGCGAGCGACAGGTTCGCGGGGCCGATGCCGATACCGGCGAGGTCGAGTGGGGCTTCGGTCTCAGTGGTGGTCACCGGCGGGGTCCTTCGGGGTCGTGCCGTCGTACTGGTCGAGGACGAGCTTGATCAGGGCGGTCAGATCGCTGTGCTGGACTTGGGGGTTGAGCAGGGTGGCCTTCAGCCACAGGGCGGGCCGGCCGTCGGGCCCGGCGGCGGTGGCGCGGCCCAGGACGGCGCGGCCGTCCGTGAGGAGCCGGCGTCTGACGGCGGCGACCTGGGGGGCGGTGGCGCCGGCCGGGCGGAACAGCACGGTGCTGATGGCCGGCGCGGAGTGGAGTTCGAGCCGGGGCTCGGCGGCGATCAGCGTGGCCAGGTCGGCGGCCGCGGCGCAGGTGCGGTCGATGAGGGCGGCGAGCCCGGTCCGGCCGAGGGCTCGTAAGGTGACGGCGATCTTGAGGACGTCGGGGCGGCGGGTGGTGCGGATCGAGCGGCCGAGGAGGTCGGGCAGCCCGGCCTCGGTGTCGTCCTCGGCGTTGAGGTAGTCGGCACGCTGGCCGAGGGGGGCGAGGGCCGCCGCGTCGGGCACGGTGAGGAGCCCGGCGGCGACGGGCTGCCAGCCGAGTTTGTGCAGGTCGAGGGTGACGCTGTCGGCGCGGTCGAGACCCGCGAGCTTGGCCCGGTGGGTGGGGCTGAGGAGCAGCGGCCCGCCGTAGGCCGCGTCGACGTGCAGGCTGGTGGGGCGGCCGGCGTGCCGGGCGGCGGCGACGGCGTCGGCGAGCGCGGGGAGCGGGTCGATGGCGCCGCTGTCGGTGGTGCCCGCGGTGGCCACCACCAGGGCCGGGGTGGGGCCGCCGGGGACGCACTCCAG
>NZ_SMKI01000618.1 GCF_004348415.1 Streptomyces hainanensis | reverse complement strand
GGTGGGGGGAAACCCCCGTCACGGGCTGCAGTCGCAGCAGCAGCCGTCGCCACACCCCCCACCCGACTTGCCGCCACCGCACTCGCAGCAGTCGCAGCAGTCACACGCATCGCCACAGTCACACTTGCGACACCACCCCTCCCGCCGCTTCTGCCCGTTCCACGGGTCCTCGTACTGCTTCCGGCAGCACACCTGGCACGTGCAGAACAGCCAGGTCCACTGCGCGCAGCCGGCCACCAGTCCCCGGCGGCGCGGTGGGGCGTCGAGGTGTTGGTCGTCGAAGGCGCGGCCGACCGCGCGGTCGAGTTCGTGGGCCAGGAGCACGTGTGCCAGCCGGTCGTCGGCGAACTCGACGTCCCGCAGGGCGAGTCGAACGCCCCGCACCGCGTCGTCGCAGAGTCGCCGTACCTCGCCGAGCGGCGTGCCGGTGGCGGTGATCGGGTTCCAGGCGCCGGCCGTGCGGTCGGCGTCGAGGTCCTCGACCGCGTCGAGCAGGTGCGCCACCCGGCCGAAGAGCCGGCCGGCCTCGGCGAGCGCCGTCGCGTTCGCGGGGCGGCCGGCGAGGACGGCGGTGTGGGCGAAGGCCGCGCCCGTCGCGGTCTCGGTGGGTTCGGTGACCGCGAGCAGCGGGGTGCCGGGGCCCGCCAGCGCCTCGACGTCCTGCTGCCGGTCGACGGCTTCGAGCAGCACCGCCGTGTCGAAGCCGACGCCGGCCCCGCCCCTGGTGCCGGCCCGGTCCCAGCCGCTGGCCATGCGGCGGGCGGCCGCGGCCAGCGGGCGGTGGGCCAACGCCCCGTCGCCGTCCGCCACATGGTCGCGGATCTTGGCCGAGGCCAGCACGAGCGAGACGGCCGCGGCGAGTTGGGCGCCGGCGCCGTCCGCGACCGAAGCGGTCCGCATGCCGCGCAGCGGGCAGGGTCCGGCCCGCCGCCAGCCGGCCCGGGCGTCACCGCCCGCCGACTGCGCCTCGTACAGCACGGATATCAGCAGGCCGTCGTAGTTGGTGGCCGTCCGCGCGGCCTGCCCGTGGACCCGGCGCAACGCCAGGCACAGGCCGCAGAGGTGGCCCATCCACTCCGCCGCCAGTCCGCCCGGCAGCCGATGCCGGCACGGCCGGATGATCCCGAACACATGTCCTCCCCCGTCAGATTGGGATCATCATGCCGCTACCTGCCGAGCGCGTCCTCGAAGCCCCGGCTGATCCGCTCCTCGGCGCCCGGGTAGCTCTTGGTCTCGACCTCGGAGACGGCGTTCATCAGGTCGCCGTAGACGACGTCGGGTGAACCGGCGCGCGGCAGAACACTGTTCGCCCCGCCGTAGTAACGGTCGAGCGCCTCCTGGGCGTTGCCGTAGTCGGCGGCGAGCGCGGCGTGTGCGACGAGGGTTCTGACGTTCCAGTCGCCGGACTCGATGGCGTCGATCTCGGCCAGTTGCTGCGGCGTGAGCTCGGCCGGCCCGAGCGAGCCTCGGACGGCGGCGGTGAGACCGTAGGCGCCGAGCGCCACTCCGGCGCTCACCGGGTTGCTCGCGCCGGCGAGGGTGGCCACCGCCCCGGCGCCGGTGGTCAGGCCGGTGAGCGCGGTGGTCTCGATCCGGGACCGGTCGGCGCCGTTCTCGACGGCCTGGATGTCCGCGTGCTCCACGAAGCCGGCCACCCGCCCGACCGCTTCGAGCGCGGCGGCCTCGCCCGTGCCGGCGCGGAACGCCTGGTAGGCGGTGAGCGCCTGCCACTCGCCGACGCCGGCGCGGAAGTCGGACCGCACCGTGTCCACGCCGCCGTTCATCAGCTCGAAGAGGCCCTGCCGGTCCTCCCGGGAGAGCTGGAAGCCGTAGCGGTGGTCCTGGCCGAGCAGGCTGGTGAACCGGCGGGCGGCGGGGTCGTTCGGATCGGCGGGTTCGAGGAACTGGGATCCGGCGTCACCGGGGAACTGCGAGACCATGTTCAGGTAACGCAACGCGGTGTCGCCGATGGCGCGTTGCAGCCCGGAGTGGTCGGTGTTGCCGATGTCGGCCTGCGGGCTGCGCTCGGGCACCAGCACGAAGAGCTCGTAGTCGTCGACGTTCGCCAGCACGTTGAAGGCGGCCTGGACGTACGGCTTCGCCGCCGCGTCGTTGGGGTCGACGCCCTCGGGGACGGTGGTGCCGGAGCGGATCAACGCGCCGACGCCCTCGCTGTCCTCCCACTCCTGGCGGAGCAACAGGTCGCGGAAGTCGGCGTCGTTGAGCAGCCCGGCGGACGCCTCGGTGTTCAGCGCGGCGGCCTGGAGCAGCCCGCTGCTCCCGGTGTTGGGCACCACCTCGATGCTCATCGGGTGGTACTGGGTCGAGGTGGCGGTCTGGATGTCCACGGCGGCCTCGGCGAGGTCTCTGGCGAAGGCGTCGCCCGGCGGGGTCGTGGCGTGGGCCATGAGCTCGCCGAAGCCGTTGAACAGCCGCAGTTCGGCGGGGACGAACCTGGGTCCCGGGTAGTCGGTGCCGAACACGCCGCCTTCGGCGTAGTCGTGGACGAAGGCGCGGACGGAGGCGGGCACGGCGGCGCGGCCGGCCTCGGTGGTCGGGTCGAGGCCGCCGCGTTCCGGGTCCGTCAGCAGGTTGATGCCGTTCGCCACGGCCTCCTGGGCGCGGGAGATCCCCCGCAGCCGTTCCTCGGCGGCGGCCCGCCCCGGGCCGTCGGCGAGGTCGTCGGGGTCGGAGTGGAGCTGGCCGAGCGCGGACAGGGCCTGGATGTCGAGGTTCTCGTAGAACCGTTGGAGGTAGTCGCGTTCCGCGTCGGTGAGCAGCCGGGGGTCGCCGTCCCCGATCTGGGCGAGGCCCTCGGTGTAGAGGGCGAGCAGGTCGGGATCGGGGTGGTGCTGCCGCAGCTGTTCGGCGAGGCTCTGCGCGGCGACCTCGGCGACGGTGGGCGAGGTCCACAGGTCGAGCGGGCCGCCGGTGGTGTCGAGGCCGAGTCCTTCGAGGAGTTGGCCGGACTCGGCGAGTCTGCGGGTGTACTGGTCGATGGCCTCGGTGACGTCGTCGTAGGCGGCGCGGGCGTCGTCGGCCGCGGCACGGAGGTGCTTGGCGCGGACCTCGCCCGGCAGGCTGTCGGGCAGGTGGTAGACGGGGCCGCCGCTTCCGATGGTGGGGTGGACGAGGAGGTCCCGGCCGCCGTGCTGGACCCAGAGGGCGACGGGCGTGCCGAGCACGCCGCGGGTGGTGCCGGTGCGGTTGGCTTCCGCGACGCGGTCGGTGAGGGCGCCCTGCCAGGCGTTCCACTCGTCGACCGCGGACTGGACGTGCCGCTGGTACTTCTCCTCCAGGCCGCCGGGTTCGAAGACCAGGCCGTACACCTCGTCACGGGTGTCGATCGCGGTGTTCATGGCCCTGACGAGGTGGTTCAGCACCTGGTCCAGGTCCTCGCCGTTGCCCTGGAGGCCGTCGGCGGTCTCGACGATCCGCCCCTCGGCGTCGACCAGGTCGTCCCCGTCGAGCCCGCCGGCGTCGGCGGCCAGCGTGGTGGCCCGCGCCGCCAACTCCCCGGCGCCCCGGGCGCCGTCGGCGGCCCTGGCGTAGCTGGCCGCGGTGTCGGCCATGTCGTCCGGGTCGATCTCGGTGGCGAACCGTTCGCAGCGCTGCCACGGCTGCCTGCCGGCCTCGCCCTCGACATCAACCCGCGTGAACGTCAGGTCAGGCACCGCTGTACTCCCCCGAGAACCCACCACGATCCACCCGCCGGCGACCCTACCCGCGCCCCCGCGCGATTC
>NZ_SMKI01000617.1 GCF_004348415.1 Streptomyces hainanensis | reverse complement strand
CACCCCGACAGCCCCGACAGCCCCGACCCACCGACCGCACCGCGCCCAGGAGCGCAGCACTCAGCGAACCCGAGGAAGATCATGAGAAAGACGAGCATCGCCGCGGCGCTCCCCGCCCTGGCACTGGTGGTGGCCCTCGCCGGCTGCGGCTCCTCCGAGGAGGACGCGGGCGCCGACGGCCTGACGACGATCGACGTGGGGATATCCCCGTTCCAGGACACCTACCTGCCGATCATCGGCCAGGAGATGGGCTGGTTCGAGGAGGCGGGCCTCAACGTCAACCTGCGTTCCCTCGCCTGGAACGCGGCGATGCCCGCCCTGATCTCCGGCGACGTGGACATCGCCGTGAACAACACCACGGGCGTGGTCTCCGTCGCCAACGCGGACCCGGACGTCGTCTACGCCTACGGGTGGAACCCGTTCACCGAGGGCTCGGCGCTGATGGTCAGGCCCGACGGCGGGCTGGAGACCGTGGACGCGCTCGAGGAGCGGCTGGGCGACCACGAGGAGGCCCGCACCGCCATGATCGAGTCGCTGGCCGGCAGGACCATCGTCACCACGCTCTCCACCGACATGGGCAAGCAGATCAACGACGCGCTCGCCTCCGTGGGGATGGACGAGAGCGACGTCACCTTCGTGGACATGGACCCCGACGCGGGGCTCGCCGCGTTCCTGTCCGGCACGGGCGACGCCTACCTCGGCGGGGTGCCGCAGCGCGCCACCGCGCTGGAGCAGGGCATGGAGATCGGGCTCTCGGGTCCCGACCTGGCGGCCCCGCCGATCAACGGCGCGGTGACCACCCGGTCGTTCGTGACCGAGCAGGAGGACGCGCTGCTGGCGTTCATCGACGTCATGCACCGCATCGTCCGGTACTGCGACGCCGAGACGGACGCCTGCGGCACGACGATCACCGAGCGGCTCAACGAGGAGACGGCCGCCGGGCTCACGGTGGAGGGCTTCGAGGAGTACTGGCAGAACATCGAGCTGTACGCCCCCAACGCCCGGGCGGCCGAGGAGCTGATCCTCGACGAGGAGGGCGTCTCCTACTGGGGGACCACCTGGGACAGCGACAACGCCTACCTGGTGGAGACCGACGCCATCCCGGCGGCCGTGGACGCCGGGAGCAACTTCCTGATGCCGGAGGTGTGGCAGGCGTACGTCGACGCGTACGGGGCGGACCAGACGGACTACTGACACCGGGCGGGTCTCCCCGGGCGGACGGCCCGGCGGAACCCGCCCACTCCAAGGAAGGACAGCGCAACGATGGGCGTGAGAATCCATCACATCGTCACCGGCGAGCTGGAGAGCTCCCTGCCGGTGTCCCTGCTCAACTCGGGGGCCCACCCCGACGTGCCGCACGAGCGGCGGCTGCCGTACGGCTACCGCGACGACATCGTCCGCCGGGACGGCTCCGTGCACTCCGGTGTCATGGTGCCGGTCCCGGTGTGGCTGATCGAGGGCACCGAGGAGACCATCCTCGTCGACACCGGGCTCGGCGACATCGACGAGGTGTCCGCGATGCAGAGCCGCTACGGCGTGGACTTCGTCGCCTCGCGCGGCCCCGACCAGGACCTGGTCGCGGGGCTGGCCAGGCACGGGGTGCGGCCCGAGGACGTGGACGTGGTGGTGCTGACCCACCTGCACTTCGACCACGTGGGCAACAACGAGCTCTTCCCGAACGCCCGCTTCGTGGTGCAGCGGGACGAGCTGCCGCAGGCCGCGCACCCGCCGCACTTCTGCATGTTCTACTACCCCGAGTACGCCTACAAGATCGACGCCGTCCGGGACCGGCTCCAGGTCGTCGACGGCGACCACCGACTGGACCCCGCGGTGCGGCTGGTCAAGATCGGCGGGCACACCCCGGGCTGCATGGTCGTCATGGTGACGACCGACGTCGGCGTCGTCTGTCTGACCAGCGACGTCATGTACAACTACCGGAACCTCGAACTGAACTGGCCGATGGGCTCCTTCTGGGACCTGCCGGAACTGATGGCCGGCTACGACCGGCTGCGCAGCGAGGCCGACATCATCATCCCCGAACACGACTGGCAGTTCCTCCAGGAACACCCGAGCGGAACCGTCGGCTGAGGAACGAGGCACCATCGTGAAGAAAGCACTGCTGCTCGGCGAGTCCTGGACGACTCACATGATCCACCAGAAGGGGTTCGACTCCTTCACCACGACCGAGTACGTGGAGGGCGGCCAGGAGTTCACGGCCGCGCTGGAGAGCGACGGCTGGCAGGTGACGCACCTGCCGGCGCACACCATCGAGACGCGGTTCCCGTCGTCGGCGGCGGAGTTGGCCGACCACGACCTCGTCGTCATCAGCGACGTCGGGGCCAACACCTTCCTGCTGAGCCGGGCCGTCTTCGGCCGCAGCGCGAGCGAGCCCAACAAGCTGGAGCAGATCCGGGACTACGTCCTGGCGGGCGGCGGGCTGCTGATGGTCGGCGGCTACCTCTCCTTCTCCGGGATAGACGCGAAGGCCCGGTACGCGGCGAGCCCGCTGGGCGACATCCTGCCCGTCGAGATGCTGGAGACGGACGACCGCGCGGAGCACCCCGAGGGCGCGCCCGTCACGGTCCAGGCGCCGGACCACGGCGCGTTGGGGGGCGTCGGCTCCGACTGGCCGGCGCTGCTCGGCTACAACCGCACCAGGGCCCGCGCGGGCGCCGAGGTGCTCGCGCGGGTGAAGGACGATCCGCTGGTCGCCGTGGCCACGGCGGGCCGGGGGCGGACGGGCGTGTTCACCTCGGACATGTCGCCGCACTGGGCGCCGCCGCCGTTCATGGAGTGGTCGGGGTACGGGCCGCTGTGGCGGGCGCTGGCCGGCTGGGTCGCCGGTGACTGACGGGACGGCGGCCGCCGCGGTGGCGGTCGTCGGCTCGGCCAACGTCGACCTGGTGGCCACCGTGGCGTCCGCGCCGGCGGCGGGGGCGACGGTGCTCGCCTCGCGCTACGAGGAGGAGGTCGGCGGCAAGGGCCTCAACCAGGCCGTCGCCGCGGCCCGTGGCGTGCCGACGGCGCTGGTGGCCTCGGTCGGCGACGACCCGGAGGCGCGGCGGGTGCGGGAGCACGCCCGCGACCGGGGGGTCGACGTGAGCGAGGTGCGCGGGGCCGCGGGGAGCCACACCGGCCGGGCTCTGATCACCCTGTTCGGCGGGGACAACGCCATCGTGGTGGCGCCGCTGGCCAACGGTCTGCTGACCGCGGCGGCGGTGGACGCGGCGCTCGGGCGGCTGCGGCCGGCCGTCGTGCTGGTGCAGTTCGAGATCCCGGAGGACGCCGTGGAGGCCGCCGCGCTGTGGTGCCGCGGGGCCGGGGCGCGGCTGCTGGTGAACCCCAGCCCCGTCCGGCCCGTGGCGGCCGAGGTGCTGGCGCTGGCCGACCCGCTGCTGGTCAACCTCGGCGAGGCCGCCGCCCTCGCCGGTGACGGCGCCCCGGGCGACGACGGGCCGGGCCTCGCCCGGCTGTTGGCGCCGCGGGTGCGTTCCGTGGTGGTGACGGCGGGGCCGGCCGGGGCGTTCGTCGCGGCCGGCGGGCCGGTCCGGCACGTCCCGGTGCCGGAGCGGGTCGAGGTGGTGGACTCCTCAGGGGCGGGCGACGCGTTCGCCGGCCACCTGGCGGCGCGCCTCGCCGCCGGCGACGACCTGGCGGCGGCGGCCCGGGCGGCGGTCGCGGTCGCGACCCGCCTGGTGGCCACCCCACGGGACCGCCGCTAGCCACCACCCGGGGGGGGAGGGGGGTGAGGCCCGGCCGGCC
>NZ_SMKI01000616.1 GCF_004348415.1 Streptomyces hainanensis | reverse complement strand
GTGGGGGCCTGGGTGGGGGAGGTGTTTCCGGTGGTGGTGCTGGAGCCCGAAGTGCTCCTGACCACGGCCAGGGCCACCGACGTGACGATCACCGCCACGGCCGTGGCCAGTGCGAATATTCGCCATGGCGCTTGTCGCATACCTCGAAGGTAACCGCTGGCCAGCACATGGCAAACGCGATGCGCGACGGCCGACAATCCCCGCTGGGCGCCCCCCGCGACAGAGCCACCCGAAGCCGCCGATACCATGGCGGCGGCCGGTGGACCGTACCCGGCCGGGCCCGACCGACGTCCCACAGGAGCAGGAGCTGCCGGTAGGCCCTGATCGCTTGCGAAGGGTTCTTCCGTGCCGGCAGGAACGCTGTACCGCGGCCGGGAAGGCATGTGGTCATGGGTGGCGCATCGCGTCACCGGTGTCCTGGTGTTCTTCTTCCTCTTTGTCCATGTCCTGGACACCGCGCTCGTCCGGGTCTCCCCCGAGGCGTACGACGACACGATCGCGGTCTACAAGACCCCGATCGTGGCGTTCATGGAGTACGGCCTGGTGGCCGCCGTGCTCTTCCACGCGCTGAACGGCCTGCGGGTCGTCGCCGTCGACTTCTGGAACAAGGGCGCCCGCTACCAGCGGCAGATGCTCTGGACCGTCGTCGGCGTCTGGGCCGTCCTGATGGCGGGGGCCGCCTACCCGGTCCTGGGCCACGCGTTCCGTGAGCTGTTCGGGAGCTGATGATCATGGCCATCGAGACCACCCAGGTCACCGACACCACCTACTCCCCGGACAACCCGGCGCCGGTCATCGAGCCGCCCCGGGCCCGCACCGGCCGCACCCCGCGCGCCACCCGCACCAACTTCGAGCTCTACGGCTGGCTGTTCATGCGGCTGTCCGGCATCGTGCTCGTGGTGCTGGTGCTCGGCCACCTGCTGATCCAGCTCGTCCTCGACGGCGGCGTCTCCAAGGTCAGCTTCGCGTTCGTCGCCGGCCGCTGGGCCTCGCCGTTCTGGCAGGCGTGGGACCTGATCATGCTCTGGCTCGCCATGCTCCACGGCGGCAACGGCCTGCGCACGATCATCAACGACTACGCCGAGCGCGACACCACCCGCTTCTGGCTGAAGATGCTGCTCTACACGGCCACGGTCTTCACCGTGCTGCTCGGCACGCTGGTCATCTTCACCTTCGACCCGAACATCCGCTGACGGGGCTGACGACTCATGCAGATCCACAAGTACGACACCGTCATCGTCGGGGCGGGCGGTGCCGGGATGCGCGCCGCGATCGAGGCGACCAAGCGCAGCCGCACCGCGGTGCTCACCAAGCTCTACCCGACCAGGTCCCACACCGGCGCGGCCCAGGGCGGCATGGCCGCCGCCCTCGCCAACGTCGAGGAGGACAACTGGGAGTGGCACACCTTCGACACGGTCAAGGGCGGTGACTACCTGGTCGACCAGGACGCCGCCGAGATCCTGGCGAAGGAGGCCATCGACTCGGTCCTCGACCTGGAGAAGATGGGCCTGCCGTTCAACCGCACCCCCGAGGGCCGGATCGACCAGCGCCGCTTCGGCGGCCACAGCCGCAACCACGGCGAGGCCCCCGTCCGCCGCTCCTGCTACGCGGCCGACCGCACCGGCCACATGATCCTCCAGACGCTGTACCAGAACTGCGTCAAGGAGGGCGTGGAGTTCTACAACGAGTTCTACGTGCTCGACCTGCTGCTCACCGAGGTCGACGGGGTGAAGCGCACCGCCGGCGTCGTCGCCTACGAGCTGGCCACCGGCGAGCTGCACGTCTTCCAGGCCAAGGCCGTGGTGTTCGCCTCCGGCGGCAACGGCAAGTTCTACCGGGTCACCTCCAACGCGCACACGCTCACCGGCGACGGCCAGGCCGCCGCCTGGCGGCGCGGCCTGCCGCTGGAGGACATGGAGTTCTTCCAGTTCCACCCGACGGGCATCTGGCGGATGGGCATCCTGCTCACCGAGGGCGCCCGCGGCGAGGGCGGCATCCTCCGCAACAAGGACGGCGAGCGCTTCATGGAGAAGTACGCGCCCGTCATGAAGGACCTGGCCTCGCGCGACGTCGTCTCCCGCTCCATCTACACCGAGATCCGCGAGGGTCGCGGCTGCGGCCCGGAGGGCGACCACGTCTACCTGGACCTGACCCACCTGCCGCCGGAGCAGCTGGACGCCAAGCTGCCGGACATCACCGAGTTCGCCCGCACCTACCTGGGCATCGAGCCGTACACGGACCCGATCCCGATCCAGCCGACCGCGCACTACGCGATGGGCGGCATCCCGACCAACGTCAGGGGCGAGGTGCTGTCCAACAACACCGACGTGGTGCCCGGGCTCTACGCGGCCGGCGAGGTCGCCTGCGTCTCGGTGCACGGCGCCAACCGGCTGGGCACCAACTCGCTCCTCGACATCAACGTGTTCGGCCGGCGCGCCGGCATCGCGGCCGCCGAGTACGCGGCCACCGCGGACTTCGTGGAGCTCCCCGAGACCCCCGAGAGCTTCGTGTCCGACGAGGTGGAGCGGATGCGCTCCTCGACCGGCAGCGAGCGGGTGGCCGCCATCCGCCGGGACCTCCAGGACACCATGGACAAGAACGCCATGGTCTTCCGCACCGAGCAGACGCTGAAGGAGGCGCTGGAGGACATCACCGCCCTGCGCCGCCGCTTCAGGAACGTGTCGGTGCAGGACAAGGGCAGGCGGTACAACACCGACCTGCTGGAGGCCCTGGAGCTGGGCAACCTGCTGGAGCTCGCCGAGGTGCTGGTGGTCTCCGCGCTGGCCCGCCAGGAGTCCCGCGGCGGCCACTACCGCGAGGACTACCCCAACCGCGACGACGTCAACTTCATGCGGCACACCATGGCCTACCGCGAGGTCGACGCCGAGGGCAACGAGTCGATCCGGCTTGACTACAAGCCGGTCGTCCAGACCCGCTACCAGCCGATGGAGCGTAAGTACTGATGGCTACCCCGACGTTGGAGAAGACCGACGAGGCCCCGTCGGCCGCCGACCACCTGGTCACCGTCACCTTCCGGATCCGCCGGTTCAACCCGGAGGAGGGCCCGGAGGCGGTCTGGCAGGACTTCGAGCTGCGCATCGACCCCAAGGAGCGGGTGCTCGACGCGCTGCACCAGATCAAGTGGGAGCTGGACGGCACGCTGACCTTCCGCCGCTCCTGCGCGCACGGCATCTGCGGCTCGGACGCGATGCGGATCAACGGCCGCAACCGGCTGGCCTGCAAGACCCTGATCAAGGACATCGCCGACCTGAGCGACGGGCAGGCCACCAAGCCCATCACGGTCGAGCCGATAAAGGGCATGACGGTCCTCAAGGACCTGATCGTGGACATGGAGCCGTTCTTCCAGGCCTACCGCGACGTGATGCCGTTCCTGATCACCGAGGGCAACGAGCCGACCAGGGAGCGCCTCCAGTCGGCGGCCGATCGGGAGCGCTTCGACGACACCACCAAGTGCATCCTGTGCGCCGCGTGCACCTCGTCCTGCCCGGTGTTCTGGAACGACGGCCAGTACTTCGGCCCGGCGGCCATCGTCAACGCGCACCGCTTCATCTTCGACTCGCGCGACGAGGGCGGCGAGCAGCGCCTGGAGATCCTCAACGACCGTGACGGCGTGTGGCGTTGCCGCACCACCTTCAACTGCACGGACGCCTGCCCGCGTGGCATCGAGGTCACCAAGGCCATCCAGGAGGTCAAGAAGGCGCTGATCACCCGGCGCTTCTGAACGATTCCCGACGGGGGGGGCCGCCGCGGAACGCGGC
>NZ_SMKI01000615.1 GCF_004348415.1 Streptomyces hainanensis | reverse complement strand
CCCCGGCCCCCGCGCACCGCCTCGCGGTCCGCGGAGCGAGAGGCGCCCCCGCCAGCGGCGGGCTTCGATCCGCGCGCGCTCACCCCCCGCCAACTCGACGAGCTCACCCACCGGCTCACCGGCCGCATCACCCGCCTGCTGCGCGCGGAGCTGCGCCAGGACCGCGAGCGGATCGGACAACTCCGCGACACCCGCCGCTGACCTCCAGCCGACCCGGCAGCCCCGGCAGCCCCGGCACGAACGAAAGGTCCACCCACGATGCCCCAGGAACTCGACCCAGGCACCTCGCTCTTCTTCAACCTCAGCATCGACGGCGAGAGCCTGGGCCGCTTCAACGAGTGTGAGGGGCTGTCCTCCCAGGTGGAGATCGAGCAGCGTCAGGAGGGCGGCAACAACGGCTTCGTCTGGCAGCTGCCGACCCGTGTCAGCTTCTCCACGATCCGGCTGACCCGCCCGCTCACCCCGGAGACCGCGAAGGTCGCCAAGTGGATCTCCTCCATCCAGACGGGGATCACGCGCCCCACCGCGCAGATCAGGGCGCTCCGCGCCGACGGGTCCGAGGTCGCGCGCTGGGGGCTGATCGACGTGCTGCCGGTCAGCTGGCAGGGGCCCACCTTCAACCCGGCGAACCCGGCCGTGGCCACGGAGATCCTGGAGATCACCCACCACGGATTCACCGACTGAACCGGACGCCGAAGGACCCCAACGGACCCCAACGGAACCCAGACGACCGAGAAGAAGGACCGCACCAGCCATGCCCACGGGAAACGGAGGCGCGGGCAGGAGCCTCGTCCGCGCCACGCTCGCCATCCACGAACCCCCCACCGGCTACAGCACCACCCCCGGCGGGCTCGTCAAGACCCTCACGCTCGACTTCAACCCGGTGCAGCTGGCCCTCAGCCGCCGCGCCAACTGGGCGGTCACCCCGACCGCGGCCGTGCGCGACGGCTCGCTGCCCGAGTACCTCGGCCCCGAGCCCCGCGAGATGAGTGTCGAGGTCTTCCTCGACTCCTCGGAGGAGCCAGAAGGCAACTCCGTGATGCAGAAGGTGAGGGCGCTGATGGAGTGCTGCGAGACGACCGCGAGGAGCGTCGCCGCCAAACAGCCGTCGCCGCCGTGGGTCGTGTTCCAGTGGGGCTCGTTCGCCACGGCCCGCTTCACGGCGTACGTCTCCTCCGTCGAGGCCAATTACACCCTCTTCGGCACCACCGGCGTGCCGATCCGCGCCACCTGCCAGGTGAACATCCACGAGATCCCCAGCACGACCGGCGGACAGAACCCGACGTCCGGCGCCCTCACCGCGCGGCGGGTGCACCGGGTCGTCGCGGGCGACTCGCTGCCGTCGATCGCGTGGCGCGAGTACGGCGCGGCCGCCGCGTGGCGGTCGATAGCCGAGGCCAACGACATCGACGACCCCGCCGCCCTGCGGACCGGCACCGAACTGATGCTGCCGGCCGCCGAGGAGGTGACCTACTGATGTCGCAGCGGTCGTTCTCCAACGTCGCCCACGTCTCCATCGGCGGCCGGGTGCTGACGGGCGAGGCGGCCCGGCAGCTCGTCGACGTCTCGGTCGATCAGGGCATGGGCGTGCCCGCCGCGTTCCAGCTGACCTTCCGGGACCAGCAGCGCACACTGCTCGGCCTGTTGGGCGTGACGTTCGGCGACCCGGTGGAGATCTCCCCGGTCGCCGCCGGGCGCGGCACCGCGGATCCGCTCCTGACCGGCGAGGTCACGGGCCTGGAGATCGAGTACGACGGCACCGGCACGTTCACCGTCGTCCGCGGCTACGACAGCGGCTTCCGCCTGATGCGGCAACGCCGGGTGGTGGCGTACCGCAACCAGCGCGCCTCCGACATCGCCCGCAGGCTGGCCGGCCTGGACGGCGTGACCGTCGGCCGGATCGACGCGACGACGACGGTGTACGAGTTCGTCAGCCAGGGGGGCGTCACCGACTGGGACTTCCTCGGGCGGCTCGCCGCCGAGAACGGGATGGTGATGTCCATCGACGCGCGCGGCGAGTTCCAGTTCGTCAACCCCAGGCCGGCCTCCGGCGCGCCCTCGCCGCGGACGAACAGCCAGACCACCCCCTTCGTGCTCGGCCGCACCGACATCCTGCGGCTGCGGGCCGGCGTCACCGCCGCGGACCAGGTCAGCAGGGTCGAGTCGCGCGGCTGGGACGTCGTCGGAAAGCGGCGGATCATCGGCACCTCGTCGGCCGCCACCGACCCCGGCATCGACATCGGCAGCACCCCGCAGGCGGCGACGGCCCGGTTCCGGCCCGTCACCCTGGTGGAGACCGGGACCCCGTACGACCAGGACCCCGAGGTCAGGCACGCCGCCGCGGCGCTCGCCGGCGACGTCACCTCGTCCTTCGCCGAGGTGGAGGTCATCGCGCTCGGTACGCCGAAGTTGCGGGCGGGCGTCCCGGTGGCGCTCGCCGACGTGGGCGAGCCCTTCGAGGGCAAGTACACCGCGACCTCCGTCCGGCACGTGTTCGGCGACGGCCACTACGAGGCGTGGGTGACCGTCAGCGGGCGGCAGTGGCGTTCGCTGTACGGGCTCGCCTCGGGCGGGGGCGGCGGCGCGGGGACCGAGTCGCGGCTGCCCGGCGTGGCCAACGCGCTCGTCACCGACGTGCGGGACCCGCTGAAGCAGGGGCGGGTGAAGCTGGAGTTCCCGTGGCTGGACGACAGGTACGTCAGCGACTGGACCCGGGTGGTGCAGTGGGGCGGCAAGGGTGGCGGCGGGATCTTCCCGCTGGACGTCGGCGACGAGGTGCTGGTGGCGTTCGACCGCGGCGCCCTCGACCACCCCTTCGTCATCGGCGGTCTTTACAACGGCAGGGACAAGCCGACCGACGTGCCGGACGTGCCGCTCCACGACGGGCTGCGGAGGCTGGCGGCCCGGCACACCCTCTCCGACCGCACCGGCAACCGCGTCGACCTGCTCAGCCAGCAGACCGGGGCCGCCAAGCGGGGGGTGCGACTGGCGACCGGCAACGACCGGTTGGTCATCAACCTCGACCGGACGAAGACCGAGATCAGCATCGACAGCAAGGGGGCCGTCAGCATCACGGGCAGCCGGTCGGTGTCGGTGGAGGCCGGCACGGACCTCTCGCTGAGCGCCCGGCGCAAGCTGTCCATCAGCAGCGGCGGAACGCTCAGTATCGAGGGCCGCGGGCCCGTCAACGTCAGGTCGCTCGCCGGCCCGGTCGCGGTGAACTCCGCGATCGCCGTCAGCCTGAAGGCCGCCGCCACGACGATGACCGTGCAGGTGCCGGCCGTCACCGTGGTCCCGCCCCTGATCAACAAGATGCCGGTGGTGTGATGGCCGAGCAGTTCGTCGGGTCCGGCTGGACGTTCCCGCTCCGCATCTCCCCGACCGGCGGCATCGCCCTGGTCGGCGGGGATCAGGAGATCGAGGAGGCCATGCGCCTGGTGCTGGCCACCGCGCCGGGCGAGCGGCCGATGCGTCCCGAGTTCGGCTGTGCCATCCACGACATGGTCTTCGCACCGGTCAACGAGCAGACCGCGGGCCGCATCCAGCACGAGGTGTACGCCAGCCTCGACCGCTGGGAGCCGCGGATCGAGGTCCACGACGTCGAGGTCACCGCAGGCGGCGACCAGAGCGTGCTGTACATCGACGTCCGCTACGCCATCCGCGGCACCAACAACCCGCGCAGCCTCGTCTTCCCCTTCTACGTCATCCCGTCCCACGACGAGCCGGACAACTCCGCCGGCCCGGATCTGTGAAAGCGACCCGACCTGTCTCTTATACACA
>NZ_SMKI01000614.1 GCF_004348415.1 Streptomyces hainanensis | reverse complement strand
TGTGTATAAGAGACAGGGCCAGGGCCCACAGCCGGGGGTAGGCGGCGGCCATCGCCTCGGCGTCCGCGAAGTCCACGGGCACGCCCTCCGGTTCGCGCGGCGGATCCGGCAGGCCGAGGTCGGGCAGCTCGGCGCCGGTCAGCCGGTCGTAGGCGTCGTACGCGGCGTAGCCGACGTCCTCGGCGTCGCCGTCGGCCCGCCGGTCGAAGCCCTCGGGGCCGAGCAGCTCGGCGAGCGCGTCGGGCTCGTGCAGGGTGCCCTCGAAGACGTGCCGGCCCTGGCTGATCAGCCAGCACCTGAAGTTCTCGAACGCGGCGTCCCCGGCGTCGCCAAGCAGCACCCAGGCGGCGCCCCACACGTCCCAGCGGTAGGCGCGGCCGAAGCGCGACTCGAAGTGCCGGGCGTAGTCGGCGACGGCCTCCGGATCGAGTTCGGCCAGCCGCTCGACGAGCAGGTCGGCGTGCGCCTCGGGATCGCCGCCCGCCGCGTCCCGAGTGCTGTCGATGATCTCCCAGAAGCCTGTTTCGTCCATCACGACAACAGGATCCCGGTTACGGCGTCCGGACGCACGCCGGGAAAGCCGGACAGGAGATGTCGGGTTTCCCTGCGAGCGTGGGATCCGTCGGAACGACGACACGAGAGGAACGTGCGTGAAGCAGCAGGACAAGCCGTTGACGGGCAGGATCGCGCTGGTGGCCGGGGCGACCAGGGGCGCCGGGCGTGCCATGGCGGTCGAGCTCGGCGTGGCCGGGGCCACCGTCTACGTGACCGGGCGGACGACCCGGTCGACGGTCAGCGAGGTGGGCCGGGCCACCGAGACCATCGAGGAGACCGCCGAACTGGTCACCGCGGCGGGCGGTGAGGGCGTCGCCGTGCCGACCGACCACCTGGAGTCGGAGCAGGTCAAGGCCCTGGTCGACCAGATCGACCGGGAGCGCGGTCGGCTGGACGTCCTGGTGAACGACGTCTGGGGCGGCGACCACCTGCTCGATCTGGCGTTCGCCACCCGGATGTGGGACCTCGACCTGGACGGCGGGCTGCGGATGCTGCGGCTCGGCGTCGAGACGCACATCATCACCGCCCACCACGCGCTGGCGCTGTTGACGCGGCGGCCCGGTGGCCTGGTGATCGAGGTGACGGACGGCACCAAGGAGTTCAACCGCCGCTACCGGGAGAGCTTCTTCTACGACCTGGCGAAGGTCGCGCCGATCCGGATGGCGTACGCGCTGGGTGAGGAGCTGCGGGAGCTGGGCTGCACCGCCGTCTCGCTGACCCCGGGCTGGCTGCGGTCCGAGGCGATGCTCGACACCCACTTCAAGGTGACCGAGGAGAACTGGCGGGACGGGATCAAAAAGGACCCGCACTTCGCGATCTCCGAGTCCCCGACGCTCATCGGCCGCGCGGCGGCGGCCCTCGCCAGCGACCCGGACGTGGCCCGCTGGAACGGCCAGTCGGTGTCCAGCGGCCAGTTGGCCCGCGAGTACGGCTTCACCGACACGGACGGCTCCCAGCCGGACGCGATCGCGTACATCATGGAGGTCGTCCAGGGCGGGAAGGACGCCGACGCGTCCGAGTACCGGTAGGCCGGCCGCCCCCTACGCGCCGGCGTTGTGGACGATCTGGATGAGGTTGCCGCAGGTGTCGTCCAGGACCGCCGTGGTGACCGGCCCCATCTCCAGCGGCTCCTGGGTGAACTCCACCCCGAGCGCGCGGAGCCGCGCGAACTCGGCCGCGACGTCGTCCACGGCGAAGGAGGCGGCCGGGATGCCGTCGTCGACCAGCGCCGCCTTGTAGGGGCCGACGGCGGGGTGCCCGGAGGGTTCGAGCAGCAGCTCGGTCCCCTCGGGTGCCTCCGGCGAGACCACCGTCAGCCACCGGGCCTCGCCGCCCAGCGGCACGTCGTGCTTCTTCACGAAGCCCAGCACGTCGGTGTAGAACCGCAGCGCCTTCTCCTGGTCTTCGACGAAGACGCTGGTCACGTAGATCTTCATGGGGAGCTCTCCGGGGTGTCGGGCCTGAGCCATCGGGTCATGGCGCGTTCCAGGGGCGCGGTGTCGAGGTCGTGGAACTTGTAGCGGCCCTGGCGCCGGGTGACGACCAGCCCCGCCGACTCCAGCACGGCCAGGTGCTGGCTGACCGCCTGGCGGGAGAGACCCAGACCGTGCTTGGTCACCAGCCGCGCGCAGATCTCGAACAGGGTCTGGCCGTCCCGCTCCACCAGCTCGTCGAGGATGCGCCGGCGGGTCGGGTCGGCCAGGGCCTTGAAGACATCGTCCACCACGCCCCCCACAATAGGCAAGTCGCGACTTGCCTATCAAGGTGGGTGCGCCGCCGAGGCCGCCTCGTGCCCCACGGGACCGGGGGCCGGTCGCCGTCGTCAGCCGGCCCGGCCCGCCCGGCTGGGCCCGGCGCCGTCGGGTCCGGCCACCCGGCCGGGGCGCAGCGGGTCGAACCGGACGTCGCGCCACCGGGTGCGGAGCGCGGACGTGTCGTCGGCGACCAGCCGGTCCCCGGGAACGGCCCAGGACCTGACCGGCGTGGCGTCCGCGGTGACGGCCGGCCAGCCCGGGTCGCCGGTGGCCGCGAAGTCGGCCCAGGAGCGGAGCATGCGGCGGGACAGGGCGCGGTCGTCCTCGTCGGGGGCACCGCCGATCAGGAAGTCGGCGCCGACGGCGTCCAGGTTGCCGAAGGCGAAGGGGACGTCCGCCCCGTGCCACGGCCTGGCCGCCCCGCGCCGGCGGGCGAAGCGGGCCAGGAACGCCCGGCCGCCGGCCCGCGCGTGCCGCTCGGCGAGGCGGGTGCCGTACGCGCCGAACCGCGCGTCGCCGAAGAGCGCCAGGTAGCGGTCGAGCACCGGGGCGTCCGGCAGCGACGCCCGGTGGCCGTCGACCAGGTCGGCCGGGAGGTCGAGGGCCGCGGCGAACTCCGCGAGTTCCGCCTCGGTGGTGACCTCCCGCACGGCCCCCACCGCGTGCAGGAACCAGTACTCCTCCAGCGCGTGGCACACCAGCAGGTCCACCTCCCGCGCCGCCCCGGCGGCGAGCGCGCGGAGCGGGTCGGCGGGCAACACCTCGCCGTCGACGACGGGTTGGAAGATCACCGGGTCGAAGGCGTGGATCGCCGCCACGGGGTCGTCTCCGCAGCCGGCGACGACCCGGTCGGCGGCGGCCACCAGCGCCTCGGGCGGCGCGGACCGCAGTCCCGCCGCCGTCGCGGCCACCCCGGCCGCCGCCGCGATCCGCCCGGTGACCGCGGCCGCGAGCTCGACGGTGAAGTGGGCACTCGGCACGCTGTGGGCGACGGCCCGCCCGAACAGCTTCCGGGCCCGCCCCATGGCCATCAGGCAGGCCACCGAGCCGGCCCCCGAGGAGTGCCCGGCGACGGTGACGTTCCCGGGATCGCCACCGAAGGCCGCGATGTTCTCCCGGACCCAACGCAGCGCGGCGACCTGGTCGAGCAGCCCGCGGTTGTCGGGAGACCCGGGAACGTGTCCGAAGCCCTCGAAGCCGACCCGGAAGTTGCAGCTGACCACGACCAACCCGGCGCGGGCCAGGGCCGCCCCGTCGAAGTCGGGCTGGGCGGACGACCCGAAGGTGTGGGCGCCGCCGTGGAACCAGCAGAACACCGGCAACCCGCCGCCGGCGCCGTCGGGCACCCACACGTTGACGGTGAGGATGTCCTCGTCGCCGGGGCGCCACACCGGCGCGCCCGGCAGCTCCGCCGACTGCGGGGCGATCGGCCCGAAGTCCCCGCAGTCCCGGACCCCGCCCCAGGCCGGCCC
>NZ_SMKI01000613.1 GCF_004348415.1 Streptomyces hainanensis | reverse complement strand
GTCCCCCGCCGCCCCGCCGCCCGCGGCGGGGAAGGTCGCCCGGCACCCGCGCGCCTTCGAGCCCGTCACGCTGCTGCTCACCGTCCTGATGTCGGTGCTCGGCGCGCTGATCGGCATCGTGCTGATCACCTCGCTCGGCATCTCCCCGAACACCGCCGTGATCGGCGCGCTCGTCGCCATGCTGGTCGGCCGGATCCCGGTCGCCATGCTGGCCAGGATGCGTGACCAGAACCGGCAGAACCTGGTCCAGTCGGCGATATCCGGCGCCACCTTCGCCGCCGCCAACTCCCTCCTCACCCCGATCGCGGTGCCCTTCGCACTCGGCCGCACCGACCTCGTCTGGCCGATGCTCGGCGGCGCCGTGATCGGCCTGGCCGTCGACAGTTGGGTGCTGTTCCGGGTCTTCGACTCCAGGCTGCTGCCCGCCACCGGCTCCTGGCCGGCCGGCATCGCCGCCGCCGAGACCATCAAGGCCGGCGACGAGGGCGGCCGCCGCGCCGCGATCCTCGGCGCGGGCGCGATCGTCGGCGTGGTCGGCGCGTTCTTCAAGCTGCCCACCAGCGCCGCCGGCGTCGGCTTCCTCGGCAACATCTGGGCGCTCGGCGCCTTCGGCACCGGCCTGGTGGTCGCCCAGTACAGCCCCGACCTGCTCGACGTGAACCTGACCGCCGAGCGCGTGCCGCACGGCGTGATGATCGGCGCCGGCCTCGTCGCCCTGATCCAGGCCGTGCTGCTGATGCGCAACCGCCAGTCCCGCAAGGCGACCGCGGCGGCCGCCGCCCCCGAGCGGGACGACGTCCCGGGACCCACCGTCGACGCCACCGGGCTGCGCCGCGGCCTGCTGGAGGGCATGGGCCTCTTCGTCCTCGGCGCGATCTTCGTCGCCTTCGCCGGCGGCGTCGCCGGCGACCTGTCGGTGCCGGGACTGATCGGCTGGGTGGCCCTGGCCGGCGTGGCCGCGCTCGTCCACCAGCTGATCGTGGGCCTGGCCGCCATGCACTCCGGCTGGTTCCCGGCCTTCGCCGTCACACTGATCTTCCTGATCATCGGCCTGGCGCTGGACATCCCCACCGTGCCGCTGGCCCTGCTCGTCGGCTACACCGCCTCCACGGGACCCGCGTTCGCCGACATCGGCTACGACTTCAAGGCCGGCTGGCTGCTGCGCCGCCACGCCGTGCCGTGGCAGCCGTTCGAACTCGACGGCCGGCGCCAGCAGTACCTGGCCCAGCTGGTCGGCTTCGCGGTCGCGCTCGGCGTGGTCGTCATCGCCTGGCGGACGTTCTTCGAGGACGGCCGGGTCCCGCCGGTCTCCGAGGTCTACGTCGCGACGATCCAGACCGGCCTCGACCCTGACACCCTGCGCACCCTGGCGCTCTGGGCCGTCCCCGGCGCCCTGATCCAGCTGATCGGCGGCTCCTCGCGCCAGCTCGGCGTGATGCTCGCCACCGGCCTGCTGGTGGCCACCCCCGACGCCGGCTGGATGGTGCTCGGCGCGCTGGCCGTCCGCAAGCTCTACACCTGGTGGCGCGCCCGCGCCGGCCAGTCGCCCGAGGACGCCGAGAACGACCTGTCGCTGGTCGGCGCGGGCCTCGTCGCGGGCAGCTCCCTCAACGACGTCGGACAGGTGGCGAAGGCACTGTGAGCGACGAACGCGCGGCCACCGGGCCGCGGACCGCGACGGCGCGCGACCTTCGCCGCGCGGTCGGAGAAGCGAACGGAAAGATGCTGTGAGCAGCCCCGCCCTGGGACTGGTGACGATCGGCCAGGCGCCGCGCGCCGACCTCCGCCCCGACGCCGAGCCGCTGCTCGGCGGGGTGCGGATGGTCGAGCACGGCGCGCTGGACGACGACCGCTTCGACGACCCGGAGACCCGGCGCCTGGTGGCGCCGGCCCCCGGCGAGCCGCCGCTGATCTCCCGGCTGCGGGACGGCGGTTCGGTGCTGCTCGGCCACGACGCCCTGGTGCCGCGCCTGGAACGCGCGGTCGCCAGGGCCGAGCGGGACGGCGCCACCGCCACCCTGCTGCTGTGCACCGGCCACTTCCCCGCGGTGCGGTCGAACCGGCCGCTGCTCTACGCCGAACCGCTGGTGCAGCGGGCGGTGGCGGCGATCGTCGGCACCGACCCGGTGGGCCTGGTGTGCCCGCACCCGGACCAGGCGGCCGACGTGACCGCGCGCTGGTCCGAGGCGCTGCCCGGCTCGCCGGTCAGGGCCGCGGCGGCCAACCCGTACGCGCCGGAGGACCGGGCCCTGGCCGAGGTCGCCGCGGCGGCCGAGACGCTGGCCGCGGCGGGCAGCCGCTGGCTGGTGCTGGACTGCATCGGCTACACGGAACGGATGCGCACGGCCGCCGCCGAGGCCGCCGGCCGCCCCACGCTGCTGGCCCGCGCGATCGCGGTCCGGCTCGCCGCCGAGGTCGCGGCGGCCGGCTGATCCCGGCGGCCTAGGCCGGAAGGTTGTCGAAGGGCGCGGTCAGGGCGCGCAGCAGCCCTCCGAGCTGCTGCCGCTCGGCCGCGCTCAACCCGCCGAGCAGCGCCCGCTCCTGGACGAGCAGCCCGGCGAGCGCCGCGTCCGCGTGACGCTTGCCGGCCTCCGTCAGCCGGACCAGCACCCCCCGCCGGTCGTTCGGGTCAGGCTGCCGCTCGACCAGGCCCCGCTTGGCCAGCCGGTCGATCCGGTTGGTCATGGTGCCGGAGGTGACCAGGGTCTGGGTGAGGAGCTGCCCGGGAGAGAGCTGGTAGGTGCCGCCGGCCCGACGCAGGGCGGTGAGGACGTCGAACTCCCAGGGCTCGAGGTCGTGTTCGGCGAAGGCCAGCCGCCGGGCCCGGTCCAGATGGCGGGCCAGCCTGCTGACCCGACTGAGCACCTCCAGCGGCTCCACGTCGAGATCGGGACGCTCGCGGCGCCAGGCCGCGACCAACCGATCAACCTCGTCCTCCATGCGATCAGTCTAGTTGTTCTGTCGACATGAAGTCTCACGGCGTGAAGCATCATGACATCAAGCTTCTTGACGTAGAGATAACTGGCCGGCCAGTATGGCCCGCATGGCACACCACTGGGACCCCGGCCAGTACCAGAAGCACGCCGGCCACCGCGCCCGACCGCTGATCGACCTGCTGGCCCGCGTGCCACCGCTGCCGGCGGCCGCCCCGCGCGTCGCCGACCTCGGCTGCGGCCCCGGCGCCCCCAGCCTGATCCTCGCCGACCGCTGGCCCACCGCCCACATCACCGGCTACGACAACTCGCCCACCATGCTGGCCGAGGCCACCCGGCACGCCGGCCCCACCGAGGGCGGCGGCGGCCTCGACTTCGCCGAGGCCGACCTGGCGACCTGGCAGCCCGCGCCCGGCGAGTCCTTCGACCTGATCGTCTCCAACGCGGCACTCCAGTGGGTCCCCGGCCACGTCGGCCGCTTCCGCGACTGGATCGACGCGCTCACGCCGGGCGGCGTGTTCGCCTTCCAGGTCCCCGGCAACTTCGCCGCCCCCAGCCACGTCCTGCTGCGCTCCCTCTGCGAGGGCCCCCGCTGGCGCGCCCGCCTCGACGGCGTCCTCCGCCACGCCGACATCGTCCAGCCCCCCGAGGGCTACTTCACCACCCTCGCCTCCCTCGGCTGCGCGGCGGACGTCTGGGAGACGACGTACCTGCACGTCCTGCACGGCCCCGACCCCGTCCTCGACTGGGTGAAGGGCACCGGCCTCCGCCCCGTCCTCGACGCCCTCGCCGACGACCCCGAGGCCGGCGACGCCTTCCTCACCGACTACCGCACGGCCCTCCGCACCGCCTACCCGCC
>NZ_SMKI01000612.1 GCF_004348415.1 Streptomyces hainanensis | reverse complement strand
CGCCCGGGCCCCCGCTCCCCTGGAAGCAGTTGCTCGTCGGCGTCGTCTTCCGGCCCAGCCCCACCTTCTGGCGCATGCGGGACTACGCGATGTGGGTCCCGGCGCTGATCGTCACCTTCCTCTACGGCCTGCTCGCCGTCTTCGGCCTGGACAGCGCCCGCGAGTCCGTCCTCGACTCGACCGCCTCCACACTGGCGCCCTACCTGCTGATCACCGGCGTGGTCATGGTGCTCGGCGCGCTCCTCCTCGGCACCGTCACCCACAACCTGGCCCGGCAGTTCGGCGGCAACGGCATCTGGGCGCCGACGACGGGCCTGGCCATGCTGATCATGGCGCTGACGGACGTCCCGCGGCTCGCCCTGGCGATCTTCCTCGGCGGCGCCAACCCCGTTGTCCAACTCGTGGGTTGGGCCACCTGGCTGCTCGCCGGGCTGCTCTTCACCATGATGATCAGCCGCTCCCACGAGATCCCGTGGCCACGCGCGCTGGCGGCCTCGGCGATCCAACTGATCGCCGTCCTGATGCTGGTCAAGTTGGGCACCCTCTAGCCACCCTGTAGCCTCGGGGCGTGCTGCTGTCAGACAAGGACATCCGGACCGAAATCGACACCGGCCGGGTGCGGATCGAGCCCTACGACCCGGCGATGGTCCAGCCGTCGAGCATCGACGTTCGGCTGGACCGCTACTTCCGGGTCTTCGAGAACCACCGTTACCCGCACATCGACCCGGCCACCGAACAGCCCGATCTGACCCGCACGATCGAGCCCCCGCGCGACGAGCCGTTCATCCTGCACCCCGGGGAGTTCGTCCTCGCCTCGACCTACGAGGTGATCAGCCTCCCCGACGACCTGGCCTCCCGCCTCGAGGGCAAGAGCTCCCTCGGCCGCCTCGGGCTCCTCACGCACTCCACGGCCGGCTTCATCGACCCCGGCTTCTCCGGCCACGTCACGCTCGAGCTCTCCAACGTGGCCACGCTCCCGATCAAGCTCTGGCCCGGCATGAAGATCGGCCAACTCTGCATGTTCCGGCTGAGCTCCCCGGCCGAACACCCCTACGGCTCGGCCGAGGTCGGCTCCCGCTACCAGGGCCAGCGCGGCCCTACGCCCTCCCGCTCATACCTGAACTTCCACCGGTCCCGGACCTGACGCCCCGACCGGCACCGCACTCCGCAACCGCGCACACCGCGGACAGCGCAACAACCGCCCGGGCCCGATCCGCTCACTCCCCAACTGCTGCAAGGGAAACCGCGACGTACTGAACACGTGTCCCTCGGCACAGCGGACGACGGTGACACTCTCGAAGGCTGCCTGCAACGCTTCCCTCTCCCTGCTCCGGCTGACGACCGTCACCCTAGGGGAAGCCACCGACATCACCCCCGCAGCCACTCCGGCGTACCCCGCCGACCGCCACATGCGGTAAGCTGCCTGTGGCGAGCAGCCACTCAGCTGCTCCGCGCGGGCGTAGTTTAATGGTAGAACATGAGCTTCCCAAGCTCAGAGCGCGAGTTCGATTCTCGTCGCCCGCTCCAGCAGTGAAGGCCCAGGTCAGGGACATGTTCCCCAGCCTGGGCCGTTGTGTTGTCCAGGCTGAGTTACCGCGCACGTGCCAAATCGCCCGGCGGCTGGTCAGTTTGGCCCCCCATCCGCGGGCAGCCCAAGCGGTTCATGGTGATGCCACAACAGGTGTTTGTCGTCATGACGCAGTTCCGCGTCGCCCCACTCAACGCGCACCACGCCCCGTTCAATCGAACAGGCGTAGGCGAGGAGAACCAGCCTGGTGTCCGGGCTGATCCGGAGAAGATCCCGGTGCACCTCGGCCTCCTGCAGCTCCTCCAGTCCCAGATCCAACTCTGCCTGCACAGGCTCCGGGCCGTGCCGGCGAATCAGGTCGGCCCGGAACCCTGTCGCGCGGCGGAGATGCGCCTCCGTTACGGGCACGTCCTTCTTCGCATATCGGAGGGGGTAGAGGAGATAGCCTGCAACGATCATGACCGTTCGCCCTTGGAGACGGACAGGGACCGCCTCCGGCAGATTCTCCAGGCCAGCGGTCAACTCCTCGTACTGCGCGGCGTACAGGCCGTGCCCGTATGCCTCCAGAGTCTGTGTTCCCACTCCCTGGTGTCCGTGCTTGGCCCTCTGGTGGGCTCGGATCAGACATCGCGGGATTTCGCTCGCCAGCGGTTCCGTCAAATCGTTGAAGATCTTGCGCGCCCACGTCACAGCAGGGCCCTGGTCCACATCGGCCTTCCCTCCCGCACATACGGCACTGTCAGGGACATACCACTTCATGTATGACTTTGACGGTCGGCGCCGCCGACGACAAGAGCGCGCCGCTCGACCTCGAAGCGCAGAGATATGGTTCGGGTACCATAGCCATATGGCCTTGAAGAAGACGACCGTCATGGTTGACGAGGAAGATCTCGCGCTGATCAAGGAAGCCGCCGCGCGCGAGGGCCGGCCCGAGTCGGAGTACTTCCGGGAGGCGTTCCACGTCGCGGCCCTGCGCACCCGGCGCTGGGACGACGACTGGGACATTCCCCGCCTGGACTTCGGCGGTCCGGTCACCGACGAGGACATCGACCGAGCAGTCTCGGACGGCGTGGCGGACGCCGAATGATCGTCGTCGGCGACACGTCCGGTCTGGTAGCCGCCCTCAACACCTCAGACCCCGAGCACAAGCCGGCCCGCACCGCCATGCGCCAGGCCGCGCTCACCGTCGTGTCACCGCTGGTGATCCTGGAGATCGAACACATCACCACGCGCAACGTCGACCGCAAGGCAGCGCATACCGTCAACGACTGGTTGTTGGCACAGGAGCGGACCGGCCGGGTTGCCGTTCCCGGGCTGTCCGCCGACGCCCTGCGCAAGGCCCGAACGGTCCAGAACCGCTACGCGGCCCTGCGACTCGACCTCACCGACGCGGTGAACGTCGTCCTGGCCGAGGCTTACGAGACCGAGACCATCCTGACCCTCGACCGCCGCGACTTCAGGGCCATCACCCCACTCACCGGCAACCACGCCTTCCGGCTGCTGCCCGACGACTTGTAGCTGCCCGGAGCCTCCGTGCCAGACGCGTGCCAGAGCACTCGGGAAACCACGGTCGATCACCGGCACTACCAAGCCCGCAGAGCACCCGATCGAGGTCGCGTTCATGCAGGTCAGGTGGCACGCCCGGCCGGTTGGTCCGGTGATTCCCAAGCTCAGAGCGCGAGTTCGATTCTCGTCGCCCGCTCCAGCAGTTGAGGCCCAGGTCAGGGATGCGATCCCCCGCCTGGGCCTTCGTCGTGTTCGGCTCCGGGGCGGTCGCTCAGCCACTGCCGCAGCGCGGCCGCCTTCGCCGGTCGGCCCAGGAGAACGTACGCCCGCTCCCACACCACCGGATCAGCCAGGGGCAGCCCTCTCCAGGACCCGGTCACCCGTGCGGGCAGCGACACGACCTCGTCCACCGAGCGTAGGGCGAATCCCACCAGCAGGTCGACCGAGTGGTCCCCGCCGTCGATGACGAACCGGCCGCGGGTCGCGTACAGTCGGCCGCCGCCGGTCGCGTCCGAGAACGCGAAGCCGTCCTCGTCCAGTGCCCCGCGCACCGTGTCCTCCGGGGAGTCGACGGTCAGGTCCCAGTCATGAGCGGTCTCGGCAAGCCCCAGCGCGACAAGGAGTCCCGACCCGCCGAGTGCCGGCTCCATGCCGCGTGTCCGCAGGCTACGGACAACGCGCCGGACGACGTCGGTGGGCGGGATGCGCACAGCGGCAGCCTACCCAGTGGCGCGGGTGGCGCCGGGGGCTGTGTGACGGGGGCTGGGG
>NZ_SMKI01000611.1 GCF_004348415.1 Streptomyces hainanensis | reverse complement strand
GGTGGGGGGAAAAACCCCCGGCCGGTGGGCCGCGCGCCGCGTCAGCCCGGGGCCAGTCCCAACTCCGTCCGCACCAGACCGACCAGCCGGTGCGAGCCGAGGACGACGACGAGCCCGCCCGGGCCGACGAGGCCCGCCGCGTGCCGGAGCGCCGCCGCGGCCTCCGGCACGACGGCGGCCCCCGGCCGCCACCGCTCCGGGCCCAACGGGCCCAACGCCGCCCGCAGGGCGGCCGGTTCCGCCGCGTCGTGCGCGTCGGTCCTGGTGAGGACCAGCGGCCAGTCGGCCGGCAGCGGCGCCAGCATCCCCGGGACGTCCTTGCCGCGCACCGCCGCGAAGACCACCGCGGGGCGTGCCGCGCCGGCCAGGCGGCGCAGTTCGGGCGCGACGGTCGCGACGCCCTGCGGGTTGGTCGCGCCGTCGAGCAGCACCCGGCCGGTCCAGCCCGGCAGGGAGGCCGGGGCGACCAGTTCGAGCCGTCCCGGCCACCGGGTGGCCGCGATCCGTTCGCGCAACGGCGCCTCGTCCGGCCGCCCGGCGTGGCCGCGCTCGACCAGCGCGTCGAGTGCGGCCACGCCGAGCGCCAGGTTGTGGTGCTGGTGCCCGCCGGGCAGCGGGCAGACCAGCCCCCGCCGCGCCCCGCCCGGCGTGACGACGTCGACCAGTGACTCCTCGGCCACCGACCGCCGCCGGTGGTAGTGGTGGTCGATCTCGGCGCCCATCCGCCACACCGTCAGCCCGGACCGCCCGGCCAGGGCCCCGTCCGCGGCCTCGGCCGCCTCGGCCGGCAGCCGGCCGAACAGCACGTGGTCGCCGTCCGCCACGGCGCCGACCTTGGCCCGGGCGATCAGTTCGAGCGAGCCGCCGAGCCGGTCGGTGTGGTCGAGCGCGACCCCGGTGACGACCGTGACGCCGAGGCCCAGGAACCGCACCACCGCGTTGCGCCCGCCGATGCCGGCCTCGGCGACCACCAGGTCGACGCCGGCCCGCCGGAAGTGCGCGGCCGCCGTGGTCACGTGCATCCCGGAGGAGCTGAGCACCACGCCGGCCCGGTCGGCCGCCGCCGTCACCTCCTCGCACGCCGCCACATAGGCGGCGCGCGACACCGGCACCCCGTCCACCCTGATGCGCTCGCGCGGCTCCTGGAGGTGCGGGCTCGGCATGCTGCCCACCCGTACCCCGGCGGCGGTCAGCGCCGAGACGGCGAACGCGGCCGTGGAGCCCTTGCCGTTGGTGCCGACGACCATCGCGCCGCGCAGTGCCCGCTCGGGATGGCCGAGGGCCGCCAACACCTCGGGCACGTTGCCGCCCGGCCGTATGGCGCCCTCCGGCTTGTGTGCCTGCAACCGGGCGATCAGGTCGACGCAGTCCTGGTAGTCCACGGTCGACGATGATGACAACCCCGGGCGGGGTCACGGGTGATTGAGATCAATCCGTCACATAGGCGCGCAGATGCCGTCCGGTCAACGTGCTGCCGTCCGCGACGAGTTCGGCCGGGGTGCCGGTGAAGACGACGCGCCCGCCGTCGTGGCCGCCGCCAGGGCCGAGGTCGATGATCCAGTCGGCGTGCGCCATCACGGCCTGGTGGTGCTCGATGACGACGACCGTGTCGCCGGCGTCCACCAGCCGGTCGAGGAGCGCGAGGAGCTTGTCGACGTCGGCCATGTGGAGGCCGGTGGTCGGCTCGTCGAGCACGTAGACGGAGGACCGCTCGGCCATCTGGATGGCCAGCTTGAGACGCTGCCGTTCGCCGCCCGAGAGGGTGTTCAGCGGCTGGCCGAGTCGCAGGTAGCCGAGGCCGACGTCGGCCATCCGCGTCAGGACGGCGCGCGGTTGCGCCTCGGTGAAGAACGCGTGCGCCTCGGTGACCGACATCGCGAGCACCTCGCTGATGTTCTGGCCGCGCAGCGTGTACGCCAGGACCTCCGGCGTGAACCGCTTCCCCTCGCACCGCTCGCAGACGGACGCCACCCCGGCCATCATCGCCAGGTCGGTGTAGACGAGCCCGATGCCGTTGCAGTGGGGGCAGGCGCCCTCGGAGTTGGCGCTGAACAGCGCGGGCTTGACGCCGTTGGCCTTGGCGAACGCCTTGCGGACCGGGTCGAGCACCCCGGTGTAGGTGGCCGGGTTGGAGCGCCGCGAGCCGCGGATCGGCGACTGGTCGGCGACGGCCACCCCGTCCCTGGTCGCCAGGTAGCCGTGGATCAGCGAGCTCTTGCCCGAGCCGGCGACCCCGGTGACGGCGGTGAGCACGCCGAGCGGCACCTCCACGTCGACGCCCTTGAGGTTGTGCAGGTCGGCGCCCTTGATGGCGAGGTGCCCGACGGGGGTGCGGACGTTCGCGCGCAGCGGCGCCCGGTGTCCGAGGTGGCGGCCGGTGAGCGTGTCGCCGGCGGCGAGCCCGGGGACGTCGCCGGTGTAGCAGATCCGGCCGCCGTCCTCACCGGCGCCCGGGCCGAGGTCGACGACGTGGTCGGCGATGGCGATGACCTCCGGCTTGTGCTCCACGACGAGCACCGTGTTGCCCTTGTCGCGCAGCCGCAGCAGCAGGCCGTTCATCCGCTGGACGTCGTGCGGGTGCAGGCCGGTGGTCGGCTCGTCGAAGACGTACGTCACGTCCGTGAGGCTGGAGCCGAGGTGGCGGACCATCTTGACGCGCTGCGCCTCGCCACCGGAGAGGGTGGCGGAGGAGCGGTCGAGGCTGAGGTAGCCGAGGCCGATCTCGACCAGTGAGTCGAGGAGTTGACGGAGGTTGGCCAGCAGGGGGGCGACCGCCGGGTCGGTGATGTCGCGGACGAACTCGGCGAGGTCGCTGATCTGCATGGCCGAACACTCGGCGATGTTCCGCCCGTTGATCCGCGACGCGAGCGCGGCCCGCGCGAGCCGGCTGCCGCCGCAGGCGGGGCAGTCGGTGAAGACCACGGCCCGGTCGACGAAGGCGCGGATGTGCGCCTGCATGGTCTCGCGCTCCTTGCCGAGCCAGAGCCGCTTGATCTTGCCGACCAGGCCCTCGTAACTGACGTTGTTCGTCCCGATCCTGAGCTTGGTGGGCTCCTTGTGGAGGAAGTCCTGCCACTCCTGCTCGGTGAAGTCGCGCAGCGGGGTGTCCGGGTCGTAGAGGCCGGAGTTGGCCATCACCTGCCAGTACCAGGAGTCGACGGTGAAGTTGGGCACGGTGATCGCGCCCTCCTTGAGCGACCGGTCCCGGTCGACGAGTTGGTCGACGTCGATGTCGGTGACCTGACCGAGCCCCTCGCACTCCTGGCACATGCCCTCGGGGCTGTTGAAGGAGAAGTGTGTGGCGGTGCCGACGTACGGGGTGCCGAGCCGGCTGAAGACGATCCGCAGCATGGTGTAGGCGTCGGTCGCGGTGCCGACGGTGGAACGCGAGTTGGCCCCCATCCGCTCCTGGTCGACGACGATGGCGGCGCTGAGGTTGTACAGCCCGTCGACGTCGGGCCGGGACTGGCTGGGCATGAACGACTGGATGAACGCCGTGTACGTCTCGTTGATCAACCGCTGCGACTCGGCGGCGATCGTCCCGAAGACCAGCGAGGACTTCCCCGACCCGGAGACCCCGGTGAAGACGGTGAGCCGCCGCTTCGGTATGTCGAGCGAGACGTTCCGCAGATTGTTCTCCCGGGCACCGCGGACCTGGATCACGGTGTGGCCGTCGGCCTCGGTCGCCTGTTGCTGCTGTGCTGCGGACACGCGGGTTTCCCTCCCGGATACGAGTTAACTTCGTACACTGTACCCAATTCCGCCACGGCCCCGGGTGGGGCCGGGCACCGGCCGGGGTTTCCCCAC
>NZ_SMKI01000610.1 GCF_004348415.1 Streptomyces hainanensis | reverse complement strand
CTCCCGGGATGGGGCCGGGGCTCGAGCACGCGATCAATCCGGTGCTGGGCGCGCTGCTCTGTGTGACGTTCCTCCAGGTGCCCGCCGCCGAGCTGCTGCGTTCGTTGCGGGCGGGGCGGTTCCTGGCCGCGGCGTTGACCGTCAACTTCGTGCTCGCGCCGCTGGTGGTGGCGGCGATGTTCGTGCTGCTGCCGCAGGACCAGGCCCTGCGTCTCGGCGTGCTGCTGGTGCTGCTGTGTCCGTGCGTGGACTACGTGATCGTGTTCAGCGGCATGGCGGGCGGCAGCGCTGATCGGCTGCTCGCGGCGACGCCGCTGCTGTTGGTCGCGCAGATGGCGCTGCTGCCCGGCTTCCTGTTCGTCTTCATGGGCTCCGACCTGGCCGACGTGGTGGAGGTCGGGCCGTTCGTCGAGGCGTTCGTGCTGCTGATCGTCGTCCCGCTCGCGCTGGCCTGGCTCACCCAGGCGTGGGCCGCCCGCCGTCCGGCCGGGCGGCGGACCTCCGACGCGATGAGCACGGCGATGGTGCCGCTGATGGCCGCCACCCTGCTGGTCGTCGTCGCGTCCCAGGTGCCGAAGCTGGACGACAGCCTGGCCGACGTGGCCCGGGTCGTGCCGTTCTACGTGGTGTTCCTGGTCGTGATGGCGTTCGGCGGGCTGGCCGTCGCCCGGCTGTTCCGGCTCGACGTTCCCGCGGGGCGGGCGATCGTGTTCACCGGGGCGACCCGCAACTCGCTCGTGGTCCTGCCCCTCGCCCTGGCGCTGCCTGACGGGCTGGCGATCGCCGCGGTGGTGGTGGTCGCGCAGACCCTGGTCGAGGTGGTCGGCATGGTGGCCTACGTCCGGCTGGTGCCCCGGCTGCTGCCGGCCCGCTGAGTCGGGTGGCCCGGTCGGGTGTCAGGGCGGAGGCGTACGGTGGGCGTGAGGACCGAGAGCGAAGAGGGTGTCGTGAGCGGGTTTCCCATGGTGCGGCCGCGTCGGCTGCGTGGCACGGCGGCGATGCGGCGGATGGTCGCGGAGAACCGGGTGCATCCGGCGGACCTGATCCTGCCGGCGTTCGTCCGCGAGGGCGTGTCGGAGCCGGTGCCCATCGCGTCGATGCCGGGCGTCGTGCAGCACAGCCGCGACTCGCTGCGGAAGGCCGCCGTCGAGGCCGCCGAGGCCGGGCTGAGCGGGATCATGCTGTTCGGGGTGCCGGAGGAGGACAAGAAGGACGCCGTCGGCACGCCGGGCACCGACCCGGACGGGATCCTCCAGGTCGCGCTGCGCGACGTGCGGGCCGAGGTCGGCGACGCGCTGGTGGTGATGTCGGACCTGTGCCTCGACGAGGTGACCGACCACGGCCACTGCGGCGTGCTCGACGCCGAGGGCACCGTGGACAACGACGCCACCCTGGAGCGGTACGCCGAGATGGCCCTGGTCCAGGCGTCAGCCGGCGCACACGTGCTCGGGCCGAGCGGCATGATGGACGGCCAGGTCGGCCACGTCAGGCGGGCGCTCGACGAGGCGGGCCACCAGGACGTGGCGCTGCTCGCCTACACCGCGAAGTACGCCTCGGCCTTCTACGGCCCGTTCCGCGAGGCGGTCAACTCGTCGCTCACCGGCGACCGCAGGGCCTACCAGCAGGACGCGCCCAACGGCCGCGAGGCGCTGCGCGAGCTGGAGCTCGACCTGGCCGAGGGCGCGGACATGGTGATGGTCAAGCCGGGCCTGCCCTACCTGGACGTCCTCCGGCAGATCGCCGACGCCTCGCCGGTGCCGGTGGCGGCGTACCAGATCTCCGGCGAGTACGCGATGGTCGAGGCGGCCGCCGAGCGCGGCTGGGTGGACCGGGAGCGGGCCGTCGAGGAGACGCTGACGGCCTTCAAGCGGGCCGGCGCCGACCTGATCCTGACCTACTGGGCCACGGAGTTCGCCGCGCGGCTCCGCTGAGCCGTGGGCGGCGTGTCATGAGCAAGCGAACGCAGGAGGCAACGCACGTGTCCACCCAGCCCACCGCCGTCATCACCGGGGCGAGCAGCGGAATAGGCGAGGCCACCGCCCGGCGGCTGGCCGCCGCCGGCTACCGGGTGGTGCTGGTGGCCCGCCGGCTCGACCGGATCGAGGCGCTGGCCGAGGAGTTGGGCGGGGCCGGCCACGAGGGCGTCGAGGCCCACCGGGTCGACGTGACCGACCGCGCGGCGGTGGACGCGTTCGCCGCCCGGCTCGACCGGTGCGACGTGCTGGTCAACAACGCGGGCGGCGCGCTCGGCATGGACCGGGTGGCCGAGGGCGACCCGGCCGAGTGGCGGGCGATGTACGAGGTCAACGTGTTGGGCGTGCTGCACATGACGCAGGCGCTGCTGCCCGCGTTGACGGCCTCGGGCGCCGGCACGGTGCTCGTGGTGTCGTCGACGGCCGGGCTCGGCACGTACGAGGGTGGCGCCGGCTATGTGGCGGCCAAGCACGGCGCGCACGTGTTGGCGGAGACGCTGCGGCTGGAGATCGTCGGCACGCCGGTGCGGGTCATCGAGATCGCGCCCGGCATGGTGCGCACGGACGAGTTCTCGCTCACCCGCTTCCGGGGCGACGCGGCGGCGGCCGACCGGGTCTACGCGGGCGTCGCGGAGCCGCTGACCGCGGCGGACGTGGCGGACTCCATCACCTGGGCGGTGACCAGGCCGCCGCACGTGAACGTCGACCTGCTGGTGTTGCGGCCGCGCGCGCAGGCCTCCCACACCAAGGTCCACCGGGAGCTCTGACGGTGCGGCTGCGCTTCGGGAGTCCGGCGGAGGCGGGGCTCGACGAGCCGGCCGCCGCGCGGCTCGTGCCGGCGGCCGAGGCGTTCCTCGACGGGCCGGCCGCCGTGCATCCCGCGTATCCCGGTTTCGTGCTGCTCGCCGCCCGGCACGGGGTGGTCGTGGCGCACGAGGCGCGTGGCTTCGCGGTGCGGCACGGCGGCGAGGCGGTGGAGACCCGGCCGGACACGGTGTTCGACCTGGCGTCGCTGTCCAAGCTGTTCACGGCCGTGGTGGTGGTGCGGCTCGCCGAGCGCGGTGCGCTCGACCTGGACGAGCCGCTGTCCCGCCGGCTGCCGGCGTTCCGCGGCGAGGCGGGGCCCGCGGCGACGGCCAGGCGGCTGCTCACCCACACGGCCGGGCTGCCGGCCTGGCTCGACCTGGGGCCCTACCCGGACGCCGAGGCCAGGCTCGCGGCCATCGCGGGGCTGCCGCGGACGCCGGGCTACCGCTACTCGGACCTCGGTCTCGTCGTGCTCGGCACGCTCGCCGAGCGGGTCGCGGGGCGCGGGCTCGACCAGCTGGTCGCCGAGCTGGTCACCGGGCCGCTGGGGCTCGTCGACACCCGCTACAACCCGCCGGCCGGCTGGCGGGAGCGGATCGCGGCCACCGAGTTCCAGCCGTGGACCGGGCGGGGCACGGTGCGGGGCTCGGTGCACGACGAGAACGCCTACCTGCTGGGCGGCGTCGCCGGGCACGCCGGGGTGTTCGGCACCGCGTGGGACGTGGCGGTGCTGGCCCAGACGATGCTGAACGGCGGCACGTACGGCGGGGTGCGGCTGCTCGGCGAGCGGTGGGTGCGGGAGATGCTGACCGACCACAACGCGGGGTGGGGCGAGGACGCGGCACGTGGCCTCGGCTGGCAGCTGAACCAGCCGAGCTTCATGGGGGAGTTGGCCTCGCCGACGGCGTTCGGCCACACCGGCTTCACGGGCACCAGCGTGGTCGCGGACCCGGCGACGGGGGTGCTGCTCGTGCTGCTCACCAACCGGGTGCACCCGACGCGGGACCGGGGGCGGGACGGGGCGTACCGGCG
>NZ_SMKI01000060.1 GCF_004348415.1 Streptomyces hainanensis | reverse complement strand
GGCGGGGGCGCCCTTGCGTCCAGATACCCCCTAGGGGTATACAGGAGACCTGGGGTCGGCCATACCACCCTGGGGTATTCTGGGCGCCGAGGAGACGTGATCAGCGATGACAACCAGCACTTCCACCGGAACCGCCACCGGCGACACGACCGCCGAGGTCGAGCTCGTCATCGGCGGGATGACCTGTGCCTCGTGCGCCGCCCGGATCGAGAAGAAGCTCAACCGGATGGACGGGGTCAGCGCCACCGTCAACTACGCGACCGAGAAGGCGCGGGTCGCCTTCGCCGAGGGCGTCACCGTCTCCGACCTGGTCGCCACCGTGGAGGCCACCGGCTACACGGCCGAGCCCCCGCCGCCGCCCCGCGCCGCGGCCGCCGAGCCGGCCGCCGACGAGGGCGCCGCGGCCGACGAGCTCGGCCCGCTCAGGCACCGGCTGCTGGTCACCGTGGCGCTGGCCGCCCCGGTGATCGTGCTGGCCATGGTGCCCGCCTGGCAGTTCGACTACTGGCAGTGGCTCTCGCTCACCCTCGCCGCACCCGCCGTGGTCTGGGGCGGCTGGCAGTTCCACCGCGCCGCCTGGACCAACGCCCGGCACGGCGCCGCCACCATGGACACGCTGATCTCGGTCGGCACCCTGGCCGCGCTGCTCTGGTCGGGTTGGGCGCTGTTCCTCGGGGACGCCGGGACGCCCGGCATGACCCACCCGTTCGAGTTCTCGATCGAGCGGGGGGACGGCTCGTCCGCCATCTACCTGGAGGCCGCCGCCGGCGTCACCGCCTTCCTGCTCGCCGGCCGCTACTTCGAGGCCCGCGCCAAGCGGACTGCGGGCGCCGCGCTGCGCGCCCTGCTCGAGCTGGGTGCCAAGGAGGTCACGGTGGTGCGCGAGGGCGGCCGCGAGGAGCTGGTGCCGATCGGCGAGCTGGCCGCCGGCACCCGGTTCCTGGTCCGCCCGGGCGAGAAGATCGCCACCGACGGCGTGGTGGTGGAGGGCTCGTCCGCGGTGGACGCCTCGATGCTGACCGGCGAGTCGGTGCCGGTCGAGGTGACCGTGGGCGACCCGGTCACCGGCGCCACGCTCAACGCCGGCGGCCGGCTCGTCGTGGAGGCCACCCGGGTCGGCGCGGACACCCAGCTGGCCAGGATGGCCCGGATGGTGGAGGACGCGCAGAACGGCAAGGCGGCCGCCCAGCGGCTCGCCGACCGGATCTCGGCCGTCTTCGTGCCCGTCGTGATCGCCCTCTCGCTCGGCACCCTCGGCTTCTGGCTGGGCACCGGCTCCGGGCTCACCGCGGCCTTCACGGCCGCCGTGGCCGTGCTGATCATCGCCTGCCCGTGCGCCCTGGGCCTGGCGACCCCGACCGCGCTGCTGGTCGGCACCGGGCGCGGCGCCCAGCTCGGCATCCTGATCAAGGGCCCCGAGGTGCTGGAGAACACCCGCCGGGCCGACACCATCGTGCTGGACAAGACCGGCACCGTGACCACCGGGAAGATGACGTTGCTCGCCGTGCACACGGCGGCCGGCACCACCGAGGACGAGGCGCTGCGGCTGGCCGGCGCCCTGGAGCACGCCTCCGAGCACCCGATCGCGCGCGCCGTCGCGAGCGCGGCGGCCGAGCGCGGCGGCGCGCTGCCGGCCGTCGAGGACTTCGTCAACGTGCCGGGCCTCGGCGTCCAGGGCGTCGTCGAGGGGCACGCCGTGCTGGTCGGTCGGGAGCGGCTGCTCGCGGACTGGGCGCTGGCGCTGCCCGCGGCGCTGGCGGAGGCGAGGGCGGCGGCCGAGGAGCGGGGCCGCACCGCGATCGCGGTGGCCTGGGACGGCGAGGCGCGGGCGGTGCTGGAGATCGCCGACGCCATCAAGCCCACCAGCGCGGAGGCGGTGCGCCGGCTGCGCGCGCTCGGGCTCACCCCGATCCTGCTGACCGGGGACAACGAGCGGGTCGCCAGGGCGGTGGCCGCTGAGGCCGGCATCGACGAGGTGATCGCCGAGGTGCTTCCCGAGGACAAGGTGGCCGTGGTGCGGCGGCTCCAGGACGAGGGCCGCACGGTGGCCATGGTCGGCGACGGCGTCAACGACGCGGCCGCGCTGGCCACCGCCGACCTGGGCCTGGCCATGGGCACCGGCACCGACGCGGCCATCGAGGCGGGCGACCTGACGCTGGTCCGCGGGGACCTGCTGGTCGCGGCGGACGCCATCCGGCTGTCCCGCAGGACGCTCCGCACCATCAAGAGCAACCTGTTCTGGGCCTTCGGCTACAACGTGTCCGCGCTGCCGCTGGCCGCCGCCGGGCTGCTCAACCCCATGCTGGCGGGCGCGGCGATGGCCTTCTCCTCGGTCTCCGTGGTGGCCAACAGCCTGCGGCTGCGCGCCTTCCGGGCCAGGGAACTTTAAGAACTCTTGGGAATCGGGGAACTCCCGGGCCCCGGCATCCGTTGACGGTGCGAGATCGGTAGACAACGGACTGTGACGGGGAGAGCGGTTATGTGGGATCGGATCAAGGACTCGGCCAAGGGCTTGCAGCAGTCGAGGGGAGGCTCGGGCGCCGGGCGCCCGGGCGGTGCCCCGGGCGGCGGTTCGGGCGGCTCCGGCGGCTCGCGCTCGCAGATGATGGGGATGTTCAAGACCCAGCTGGCCTCGATGAAGACGGAGCTCAAGAGCGGCGGCTACCGGGACGCGAGCATGGCCGTGTGCGCCCTGGTCGCCGCCGCCGACGGCACGGTGGACGCGGCGGAGCGGCAGCGCGTCGAGTCACTGATCGTCAGCAACGAGGTCCTGCAGAACTTCCCGCCGGACTCGCTGCGGCAGCGGTTCAACAAGCACGTCGACCAGCTGGTCTCCAACCCGCAGTTCGGTCGCGGCGCGGTGCTGGAGGAGATCGCCAAGGTCGCCAAGAAGCCGATGGAGGCCCGGGCCGTCATCCAGACGGGCATGGTGATCGCCGGCGCCGACGGCTACTTCGCGCAGGCGGAGCTGCACGTGCTGCGCGAGGCGTGCGGGGTGTTGAACCTGTCCCCAACGGAGTTCAACCTGTAGGCGGCCCGGCCGGCGAGACCGACGAGTCCTCCCCTCGGCGATGCCGGAGGGCTGACGCCGCCCCGGGTGGGCGGGGCCGGCCCCGCCCACCCCCGGCAGTCGACCGCCGCGCCCCTCTTCCGCCGTCAGGGTCGCCGGGTGGGCGACAGCGTTCGCCAGGACGTCAGGGCGGCCACGGCCGAGGCCGCGCCGGCCAGCGCGACGACCAGCCCAGGGGCCGCCACTTCGCCCAGCGCGCCTCCGGCCGCGGCGGCGAGGCCCTGCAGCGTCATCGTCCCGGTCAGCAGCAGGCCGAACGCCTGTCCGCGCTGTGGTTCGGGCACCGCGTCGAGAAACCGGTGGGCCAGGGCGAGCTGGTAGGCGACGCCGAATCCGGACACCGTCAACAGGACGGCGGCGTACACCGGTGCGGGGCTCAGCGCGAACCCCAGCAGCGGCAGTCCGAGCGCGAGCGCGAGAGGGCCGGCCAGCCGCTCCCGGCCCGCAGGGCTCACCAGGCGACCGACGATCAGGTTGCCGGCGAACATCCCGGCGGCGACCGCCGCGAACAGCAGGCCGGCCGCGTCAGGCACGCCGACCTCCGCGGCATACGGGACCAGCACGCCCTCGGCGCCGACCATCAGCGCCGGCGCCAGCCACTGCGCGAGCAGCAGCGCCCGGACCGCGGGCCGGCGCAGCAGCGCCCGGTTCACCTGCCAGGTCTCGCCGATGCCGGCCGAACCGCCGGTGCGGCGGCGCGGGTGGTCGGCCAGGCGCAGTTGCAGCAGTCCTGCCGAGGCCAGGCAGGTCGCGGCGGTGATCCAGAGCGCGCCTGGCGCGCCGACGGCGGCGATCAGCATGCCGCCGGCGGCGAAGCCGAGCACCTGCGTGCCGCCGGCCGCCATGGAGAACACGGCACGGCCGAGCACGTAGCGGTCCCCGTCCAGCAGGTCGGGCAGCAGGGCGGTGCGCGAAGCGGAGGCGACGGCGCTGGGCAGACCCGTGACGAACACGAGCGCCAACATGGCCGGTACCGGCAGCACACCGGCGGCGAGCACGGCGCTGACCGCGGTGCGCAGCACCTCGTAGCCGACCATCACGGTGCGCGGGGGCCAGCGGTCGGCGAAGGCCAGGAGCAGCGCGCCGCCCAGGGCATAGGGCAGGAAGCCCGCCGCATACGCCAGCGCCGACATCAGCGGCGACCCGGTCGCCGCGTAGACGATCACGGACAGCGCGAGCATCCGCACCGTCTCGCCGATCAGGAAGAGCGTGTAGCTGCCGAACAGCACCCGGAACTGCCCCACGGCGAAGACCTCGCGGTAGGTGGCCGGGCGTGGCGCGACGGATGGGGTGGTCATGGCCGACAGCGTCACGGCAGCCAGGCCACGGTGACTATGCTTTCGCATGGAGGCGAAACATGCTGGCCATCGAGGTGGGACCCGTCGACGTGGCGCGTACCCGCTACGCGATCTCGCCGCTGGGCGAGGCGATGCAGGCGCTGCGCGTCGCGGCCGGCGTGCAGGCCGCCGGTCCGCTCCGGCCGTGGGCCGAGCGGATCGCGCCCCGGTACGAGCGGTTGCGCCGGCAGGTGCCCGCGGTCGGGGCGTTGACGGCGCTGTTCCGCCACGGCGGCTACAACGCCGACTTCGTCCATCCGCCGCCGTCGGGCTCCGGTGGCGACTTCGCCGCCGAGTTGGCCGTCGTGCGCGCCACGCCGCTGCGCCGGGCCCGCCTGGAACTGGCCCGCAACCTGGCGGGGCTGCGGACGCCGCCACGCCATGTGCGGGGCGTCCTCGACGCGCCGGACGTGGTCACCCGGCTCGCCGACGCGATCGAGGCGAGCTGGCAGGCCCTGATCGAGCCGGACTGGCCGCGGCTGCGGGCGGTGCTCGAGCGTGACCTGGTCCGCCGCGCCGGGCATCTGGCGATGTACGGCTGGGCGGCGGCGCTGTCCGATCTCGACCCTCGGGTGAGCTGGCGCTCGGAGGGGCAGGCCGGGACCATCGAGGTGCGCACGGGTTCGCGGACCGAGTGCGACCGGCACCGGCTGGCGGGCAAGGGCCTGCTGCTGATGCCGACGGTGTTCGGCACGCTGATCAGCTACGTCGAGCCGCCGTGGCCCTATGCCCTGGTCTATCCCGCCCGCGGCATCGCGGACCTGCTCGGCCCCGCGGCCCGTACGCCGGGCGGTGCGGCCCTGAGCCGGCTGGTCGGCCCGCGCCGCGCGGAGGTGCTGCGCGCGCTGGACGTCCCCGCGACGACCACGCAGTTGGTCGCCCAGCTCGGCCTGAGCCTGGGCACCGTCGGCAGCCATCTGGCGGTGCTGCGCGACGCCGGCCTGGTCACCCGCACCCGCACCGGCCGGGCCGTCCGCTACGAACACACCCCGCTGGGCGCGGCCCTGGCGAACGGCTGACCGTTGTCGGTTCTCCGGCGGGCTGCGGAGCCGCCCGCCGGAGAACCGGGGGTCACTTCTTCCGCAGCGCGATGTGGAGTTCGCGGAGGCGGGCCTCGGAGACCTCGCTCGGGGCGCCCATCAGCAGGTCCTGCGCGTTGCCGTTGAGCGGGAAGGCGATGGTCTCGCGGATGTTCGGCTCGTCGGCCAGCAGCATCACGATCCGGTCGATGCCCGGGGCGATGCCGCCGTGCGGCGGGGCGCCGAAGCGGAAGGCGCGCAGCATGCCGCCGAACTCGCGCTCCACGTCGTCCCGGCTGTAGCCGGCGATCTCGAACGCCCGGTACATGATGTCCGGCTCGTGGTTCCGGATCGCGCCCGAGGACAGCTCGACGCCGTTGCACACGATGTCGTACTGCCAGGCCAGCACGTCCAGCGGGTCCTTGCTGTTCAACGCCTCGATGCCGCCCTGCGGCATGGAGAACGGGTTGTGCGAGAACTCGATCGCGCCGGTGTCCTCGTCGCGCTCGAACATCGGGAAGTCGACGATCCAGCAGAAGCGGAAGACGTTCTCCTCGAAGTGCCCGGCCCGCTTGGCGGCCTCGACCCGGACCGCGCCCATGATCTTCGAGACCTCGTCGAACTCGCCGGCCCCGAAGAAGATCGAGGTGCCGGCGGTCGCGCCGACCGCGCCGAGCAGCGCGGCGACGTCGGCCTCGGTCAGGAACTTGGCGATCGGCCCGGTCAGCGTCCGGCCGTCCTCGCCGACCCGTACCCACGCCAGGCCCTTGGCGCCCTGCGCGATCGCGAAGGCGCCCAACTGGTCGAAGAACTTCCGCGACTGGTCGGCGGTGTCCGGCACGGCCAGCGCCCGCACGTGCTGGTCGGCGAACGCCTTGAAGCCGGAGCCGGCGAACACCTCGGAGACGTCGACCAGTTCCAGCTTGGCCCGCAGGTCCGGCTTGTCCGAGCCGTACTTCAGCATCGCCTCGCGGAACGGGACGCGCGGGAAAGGCGAGGTGACGTGCCGGCCGCCGCCGAACTCCTCGAACAGCTCGGTCATCACCTTCTCGATGACGCCGAAGACGTCCTCCTGCTCGACGAAGCTCATCTCCATGTCGAGCTGGTAGAACTCGCCGGGCGACCGGTCGGCCCGCGCGTCCTCGTCGCGGAAGCAGGGCGCGATCTGGAAGTAGCGGTCGAAGCCGGCGATCATCAGCAGCTGCTTGAACTGCTGCGGCGCCTGCGGCAGCGCGTAGAAGGTGCCCGGGTGCAGCCGGGACGGCACCAGGAAGTCCCGCGCGCCCTCCGGCGAGGTGGCCGACAGGATCGGCGTGGCCAACTCGGTGAAGTCCTGGTCGGTCATCTTCCGGCGGATCGCCGAGATGACCTCGCTGCGCAGCATGATGTTGCGGTGCATCCGCTCCCGGCGCAGGTCCAGGAAGCGGTACTCGAGGCGGCGCTCCTCGTTGACGCCGTCCTCCGCGTTGATCGTGAACGGGATCTGCTCGGCGCCGCCCAGCACCTCGATCTCGCCGACCTCGATCTCGATCTCGCCGGTGCCCAACTCGGGGTTGACGTTCTCCGCCCCACGCCCGACGACCCGACCGTCCACCCGCAGCACGGTCTCCTTGGCGAGCGAGCTCAACCGCTCGTTGACCGCGTCGTAGCCCGGCGAGCCGGGACGGACGACGAGCTGCACGATGCCGTGGTGGTCACGCAGGTCGACGAAGAGGATGCCGCCCAGGTTCCGCCGATTGTGCAGCCAGCCCGACAGCCGGACATCCTTGCCGATGTCGGTGGCGCGCAGCTCACCGCAGGTGTGGGACCGGTACCGATGCATCGCTCATCCAAGTCGTTGGTCGTGAGGGTCATGAGAGGGACGGTCCCTCAGACTACCGCCGCGTTCCGGGGCCGCCCGCCCCGTTTCTCCCCCTGTCCCACGGCGGGGTACCGGCCGTCCCACGGCGGGGTACCGCCTGCCCAGCGCCGAGCGACATACCGGCATAAGCTGGATCATGATGCGCACCGAGGACGTGCTGGCCGCCTCCCGGACGGGGGTGTGGGTCTGGGATCAGGCACGCGGCGTGGGCGTGCTGGACGCGACCGCCGCGGCGCTCTTCGGGCTGGACGCCGCGCCCACCACCCTGTCGCAGGCGGCCATCAGGTCCCGCATCCCCATCCAGGACTGGATGGAGATGCAGCGCGTCGCCGTTCTGGAGCAGTCGGAGGGGCGGGTCGCCGAGTGCGAGTTCCGGGTGGTGGACGACACCGGCCGGGTGCTCCGCACGCTGCGCGTCCGGCTCAACCGGGTGGTCGGGGAGGGCCTGGTCGGCACCCTGGTGGAGGTGCCGTCGTTCGCCGAGCGCGAGGGTCCCGAGCACGAGCGGCCCGGCGGCTTCGACTGGGACTGGGAGCGGGCCAGGGAGGCGTTCGTCCTGGAGGCCGGGCAGGCGCTCTCGGAGGCGAGCACGCCCCAGGAGGTGCTGCGGGAGGCGGCGGCCCTGGCCATGCCGGGGTTCTCGCCCGACGGGATCGCGATCTACTCGCGGGAGGGCGACCGCCTCTGGCTGGCCGAATACCACGGCACCCCCATCGACACCAGCGGCCTCAACTTCCCCATGGACATCAGCGCCCGGTATCCGGCGGCCGAGGTGCTGCGCACCGGGCGCGCGGTCTATCTGAGCACGCCCGAGGAGTACGCCGAGCGCTATCCGCGCTACTGGCCGGTCATCGCGCAGTACCACCGGTCGTCCTGGGCCTATCTGCCGCTGGTGGTGGCCGGCCGGCTCATCGGGTCCTGGCTGGTCGCGTTCACCCACCCCGTGGACTTCACCCTCGAGAACCGCGCCATGCTCTCCACGCTGGCCAGGCTGCTCGCCCAGGCGCTGTCCAGGACGTTCCTCCAGGACACCGAGCGCGAGCTGGCCGCCGACCTCCAGCACACGATGCGCCCGTCGCCGCGCCCCGTGGTGCCCGGGATGCAGGTGGCGGCCCGCTACGTGCCCACCGGCGGCGGGCTGCGGGTGGGCGGCGACTGGTACGACGTCATCCCGCTGCCGTCGGGGCGGGTGGCGCTGGTCATCGGGGACGTGCAGGGGCACGACGTGCGGGCGGCGGCCGTGATGGCGCAGCTGCGGATCGCGCTGCGGGCCTACGCCTCGGAAGGGCACCGGCCGGACGCCGTGCTCTCCCGCGCCTCCCGCTTCCTCGCCGGGCTGACCGGCGGCGACGCGGCGGGGGACGACCCGCGCTTCGCGACCTGCCTGTACCTGGAGGTGGACCCGCCGACCGGCACCCTGGACGTGGCCAGGGCGGGACACCTGGATCCGGGGATGGTGCTGACGGACGGCAGGCTGCTGACGAGGCCCACGGCCGGCGGGCTGCCGCTGGGCGTCGGCGGCATGGAGGGGGCCGGCGGCGACTACCCGACGACCCGGCTCAACCTCCAGCCGGGCGAGATCCTGCTGCTCTGCACCGACGGCCTCGTGGAGACCGGGCACCGCGACCTGGACGTGGGCTGGGCGCGGCTCGGCCGGGCGCTGCGCGGGCTGAGCGGGATGGAGCTCGGGGATCTCGCGGACGCGCTGATCGAGTCCGTGCAGGAGCCGACCGCGGAGATCCCGGGCCACGCGGTGACGGCGACGACGGCGCTGGCCCGCGCGGACCGGGACGACATCGCGCTGGTGCTGCTGCGCCGCCCGGCCGGGGTCGCCGGGGAACCGTCGGAGCCGTCCGGGGTGCCGGGGGTGCCGGGGGTGCCCGGGGTGTCGTCCCGGGTGCGGCGGCTGGTGCTCGTGGTGGGGCAGTCCGAGCCGGCCAAGATCGCCGAGGCCCGGCGGGAGTTGACGGCGATGCTGCACGAGTGGGTGGACGCGGAGCGGGTGTTCGGGGCGGTGCTGATGCTGTCCGAGCTGCTGGCCAACGTGTTGCGGCACACGGACGGGGACGCGCTGCTGGTCGCCGAGTTGAGCGGCCAGCCGGGTGACCGGCTGCTGCGGATCGAGGTGAGCGACCCGAGCGACCAGCTGCCGCACCTGCGCGAGCCGGGCGAACTGGCCTCGTCGGGGCGCGGGCTGCTGCTGATGGACTCGCTCTGCGACGCCTGGGGCTCGGCGCCGCGCGGGATGGGCAAGACCACCTGGTTCGAGCTCCACGAGCGGCAACCGGCCGAGGACGAGGGGTCGGGTACGTAGCGCGAACCGGTTCGCCGGCCGGTTCTTCGGCGGCGCGGCGACGCCCGCTCTAGGTTGGGTCGACGTCCTTGTCCCACGAGGGGGAGGCTCGATGAGTCAGCTCACGCGAGAAGGCGGCGGCCACAGCGTGCGGGGCCGGGTGATCGCCGAGCTGCGGCGCCGCATCATCAGCGGGGACCTCCCGGCGGGCGCGAGTCTGTCCGAGGTCGCGCTGGCCGAGTCGTTCGGCGTCAGCCGGACGCCGGTCCGCGAGGCGCTCAAGCAGTTGCAGACCGAGGGCCTGGTCGAGATCCGACCCCGGGTCGGCACCTTCGTGACCGCGCCGTCGCGCCGCGAGATCGCCGAACTGTTCGAGATGAAGGAGCTGTTGGAGGGGGCGGCGGCCCGGCTGCTCGCGCAGCGCGGCCGGGTCCCCGAGCTCGACCGCCTGGAGGAGAACCTGCGCGCGGCCGACGCCGCCGTCGCGGCCGACGACCGCGACGGCTACGCCAGGCTGGTGCGGGAGTTCCACGACCTGCTGATCACCGGCGCCGACAACGCCAAGCTGGCGTCGCACCACCGGATCCTGATGAACCAGCTGCCCTACGCGCGCCTGGTCACCACCTCGCTCAGCCAGCCGGGCCGCGCCCCGCTGTCCGACCGGGACCACCACCGCGTGCTGGAGCTGGTCACCGCCAAGGACGGCGACAGCGCGGAGCGGGTGATGCGGGAGCATGTCCGGGCCAGCCGGCGGGCGTTGATGACCGGCCTGGACACGAAGGAGCGTGCCCGCGAGCCGCACTGAGGCTCACCCGACGACCGCCCGGTGCCCCGCCAGCGTGAACCGACGGTCGGGTCCCACCAGGCCCGCCGCCAGGTCGGCCGCGACCTCGCCGATCAGCGGGGCGAACTTGGCGCCGTGCCCCGAGCAGGGGGAGCACACCACGACCGGCCCGACCCGGTCGAGCAGGAAGTCCTCGCTGGGCGTCGAGGTGTAGAGGCAGGTGGCCTCGTTGAACGGCTCGGGCGTGAGGCCCGGCAGCCAGCTCCGCACATAGTCCACCATCCCCGCGCGGACCGCCGGGTCGACCACCCCGTCCCTCGTCTCGGCGGTGGTGACGCCGCCGCGGTGCGCGGCGGCCTTCCACCCGCCGCCGGGCCCGCCGTCGCGGCCGCCCGGCAGGCTGTACACGGCCAGGTCGGCCTCGTCGTGGATGATCACCGGCCAGCGCTCCGACGCCGCCGGGTCGCGCCGCGGGAAGTGGAAGATCTGCTGCTGGGTCACGGTCAACGGCGGCAGCGGGACGAGGTCGCCGAGCAGCCCCGCGACCCAGGCGCCGGCGGCCACCACGACCCGGCGGGCGGTCAGCGGCCCGGCGTCCGTCTCGACGCGCACCCGCTCCGCGCCCTCGACGACGATCCGCCGCACCGGCGTCTCGGCCCGCACCTCGGCGCCACGTCGCTCGGCGAGCGTCGTGAACGCGGCCACCGCGGCGTCCGCGTCCACCGTGCCGGCCTCCGGGTGGTGCAGCACCGGTCCGGCGAAACGCAGCCCGGGCCAACGGCGTTCGGCCTCGGCTGGCGGCAGCAGCTCGTGCTCGACCCCGCACTCGGCGAGGGTGGCGGCGATCCGCTCCGGCGCGCGGACCGGCCCGTGGTCGACGCCGCCGGTGATCCGCAACAGCCGCTGGTCCGCGTCCACCTCCAGCTCGCGCCAGAGCACCATGGCGCGGCCGGTGAGCCGGACGTAGTGCGGTTCGTGGTAGGCGCGCCGCACGATGCGGGCGCTGCCGTGTGAGGAGCCGTGGGCGTGCCCGATCGCGAACTGCTCCAACAGCGCCACCGAGCGGCCTCTCCTGCTGGCCGCCCAGGCCGTGGCCGAGCCCATCAGCCCGGCCCCGACCACCGCGATCTCCACGTCCGTCGTCATACGCGTCTCCCGGATGTCGCGAGCCTCCTGGGCCGTCGAACCTAGCCGCTGAGCGGCCAACCGGCTACCGTCCGCGCACGACTTCCCCACCGGCCGCGCTCGGCGCGGGTGGGCCGGGCGGCCCGGCCGCGACGCCCGCCGGAGGCGGGGCGGGATTCCCCCACCCACCGCTCCGCGTCAGTCGTCCTCGGCCGGCACCGTGCCCAGGCGGCCCGCCTTGAAGTCGTCGAAGGCCTGGGCCAGTTCGGCGTGGCTGTTCATCACGAACGGGCCGTAGTGCGCAAGCGGCTCCCGGATCGGTTCGCCGCCGAGCAGCACCACCTCGAAGTTGGCGCTGCGCGAGTCCTGCGCCTCGTCGGCGCGGATGACGACCGTGTCGCCGGCGCCGAAGACCACCGACTGTCCCATCCGGAACGGGCGCCGGTCGGGGCCGGCGGAGCCGCTGCCGGCGAGGCCGTAGGCGAGGGCGTTGAAGTCGGGGCGCCAGGGCAGGGCGACCTCGGCGCCGGGGCTCACGGAGACGTGGATCATGGTGATCGGGGTGTGCGTGGCGCCGGGGCCGACGTGCCCGGCGAGGTCGCCGGCGATCAGTCGGACCAGGGCGCCGCCGTCCGCCGAGGTGAGCAGCTTCACGGTGCCGCCGCGGATGTCCTGGTACTTCGGCGTGATCATCTTGTCGCTGGCGGGCAGGTTCACCCAGAGCTGGAGCCCGTGGAAGAGGCCGCCGGACGTGACGAGCTCCTCCGGCGGGGTCTCGATGTGCAGCAGCCCTGAGCCGGCGGTCATCCACTGGGTGTCGCCGTTGGTGATGACGCCGCCACCGCCGTGCGAGTCCCGGTGGATGAAGGTGCCGTCGATGATGTACGTCACGGTCTCGAAGCCGCGGTGCGGGTGCCAGGGGGTTCCCTTGGGCTCGCCCGCGGCGTAGTCCACCTCACCCATCTGGTCCATCAGGATGAACGGGTCGAGGTGGCGGTGGTGGATGCCGGCGAAGGCGCGGCGGACCGGGAAGCCCTCGCCCTCCAGGCCGGACGGCGCCGTGACCACGGCGCGGACGGGCCGGTCCACGGCCGCGGGTGCGGGCGTGGCCAGGCGGGGGAGGGTGAGCGGGTTCTCAACGGTGATCGCTGGCATGAGGAGCCTCCTCGACTACTGCCACCACGATAGTTGAACAGTAAACAGAAGTCGAGAGGGGCACCATTCCCGCCGGCCACCGGGCCGCTACCCGTACATACGCCGCATCGTGTAGTCGACCATCTCCTCCACCGACTTCGCGTCGAGCACCAGCCGGTGCTCGCCCTCCATGTCGAGCGCGAAGCCGTAGCCGGTGGGCAGCAGGTCGAGCACCTCGCCGCCCGTCACCGTGAAGAAGCGGGACTCCTTGCCGGCGTACCGGCGCAGCTCCTTCAGCGAGGTGAAGAGCGGGATCACCGGCTGCTGGGTGTTGTGCAGCGCCAGGAAGCCGGGGTTCTCGCCGCGCGGGCAGTAGATCTTGGCGCCCAGGAAGATGTCGTGGAACTCCTCGCTGGCCATCGCGCCCGAGGTGTAGGCGCGCAGCGCGTCGGCCAGCGACGGCGGGGCGGGCGGCGGCGCGGCGGGCGCGGCAGGCTGCGGCTGCTCGGGGTAGAGCTGCTGCCCGCCGTACCCCGCCAGCGGCTGCTGCCCGCCGTAGGGCTGTTGCTGCTGTCCGGCGTAGGCGGACTGGTTGTCGTAGCCGTACATGAACAGAAAGCCTACTGACTCACACTTGACTGGTTTCCGCTTGCTTCTTGTTACCAGCGGGTAGCATCATGAGTGGTTACCTGCCGGTAAGAGCCTTTCTCCCACCACATACGGAGTCGCCGCCATGGGGCACTACAAGTCGAACCTCCGCGACATCGAGTTCAACCTGTTCGAGGTCCTCGGCCGCGGCGCCGTCTACGGGACGGGCCCCTTCGCCGAGACCGATGCCGAGACCGCCAGGGACATGCTCACCGAGATCGCCCGGCTCGCCGAGAACGAGCTGGCCCTCTCCTACGAGGACGGCGACCGCAACCCGCCCGTCTTCGACCCGGCCACCCACACCGCGCCCGTGCCGGCGTCGTTCAAGAAGAGCTACGACGCCTACATGGACGCCGAGTGGTGGCGGATGAGCATCGGCGAGGAGCTGGGCGGCCTCACCGCCCCCCGCTCCCTGGTCTGGGCCGCCGGCGAGAACGTGCTGGGTTCCAACCCGGCGATCTGGATGTACGCCTCGGGGCCCACCTTCGGCAAGGTCCTCTACGACGAGGCCACCGAGGAGCAGCGCAAGATCGCGCAGCTGATGGTGGACAAGCGGTGGGCCTCCACGATGGTGCTCACCGAGCCGGACGCCGGCTCCGACGTCGGCGCCGGCCGGGCGAAGGCCGTCCGGCAGGAGGACGGCAGCTGGCACATCGAGGGCGTGAAGCGGTTCATCACCTCCGGCGAGCACGACCTCTCGGAGAACATCATCCACTTCGTCCTCGCCCGCCCCGAGGGCCACGGCCCCGGCACCAAGGGCCTCTCCCTCTTCGTCGTCCCCAAGTTCGACTTCGACTGGGACAGCGGCGAGCTCGGCGACCGCAACGGCGTCTACGCCACCAACGTCGAGCACAAGATGGGCCTCAAGATCTCCAACACCTGCGAGCTCACCTTCGGCCAGCACGGCACCCCGGCCAGGGGCTGGCTGCTCGGCGAGAAGCACGACGGCATCCGGCAGATGTTCAAGATCATCGAGTTCGCCCGGATGATGGTCGGCACCAAGGCCATCGCCACCCTGTCCACCGGCTACCTCAACGCGCTGGCCTACGCCAAGGAGCGGGTGCAGGGCCCCGACCTCACGCAGTTCGCCGACAAGACCGCGCCGCGCGTCACCATCACCCACCACCCCGACGTGCGCCGCTCGCTCATGACGCAGAAGGCGTACGCCGAGGGCATGCGGTCCCTGGCGCTCTACACCGCGAGCGTGCAGGACGCCATCCTGGTCAAGCAGCACGCCGGCGAGGACGCCACGGCGGACGAGGCGATCAACGACCTGCTGCTGCCGATCGTCAAGGGCTACGGCTCGGAGCGGTCCTACGAGCAGCTGGCGCACTCGCTCCAGACCCTGGGCGGCTCCGGCTACCTCATGGACTACCCGCTGGAGCAGTACATCAGGGACGCCAAGATCGACACCCTCTACGAGGGCACCACCGCCATCCAGGGCCAGGACTTCTTCTTCCGCAAGATCGTCCGCAACCAGGGCGTGGCGCTGACCGCCATCGCCGAGGAGATCAAGAAGTTCCTCGCCGAGGCGCCGGGCCAGGAGGAGCTGTCCGCCGCCCGCGACCACCTCACCCGCGCGGTGGCCGAGCTGGAGGCCCTGGTCGGGGTCCTGCTGACCGACCTGGCCGGCACCGAGCGGGACGTCCGCTCGCTGTACCGGGTGGGCCTCAACACCACGGCGCTCCTGATGGCCTCGGGCGACGTCATCGTCGGCTACCTGCTGCTGCGCGGCGCGGCGGTGGCGGGTGCCAAGCTGCCGACGGCCTCGGCCAAGGACCGCCCGTTCTACGAGGGCAAGATCGCCGCGGCCCGCCACTTCGCGGCCACCGTGCTCCCCGGCGTCGCCGTGGCCCGCACCGCCGCCGAGACCACCGACCTGTCCCTGATGGACCTGGACGAGTCCGCCTTCTGACCGACCGCCCCACGGGCACCACGAGACCACCGGCCCCCGGCACCCACCCACGCCGCCGGGGGCCGGCTCGTGTCTACGCGGGTGAGGCTCAAGTTGCGCTCAGAAAAAGGAAAGTTCCGTGGACACCTCCCCACCCGCTGCCTAACGTTCTGCCAGCAAATCCGCAAACGGAGGTCCGCAGGATGGCTGAGCTGACGTTCTCCCGGGACGAGGTCGAGACGGCCGCGGAGGTCGGGCCCTGGCGGTTGCAGCGGGAGTTCTCGTCGGAGATCGATCCCGACGACATGGGCGACACCGCCCGGGTGTACCAGCGGGCGGCCGGTGAGGCCGCGGACACCGGGGAGTTGGCCGAGCGGGCCACCGAGATCGCCGAGGACTCCGGCGGGGCCGACGGCGCGACGCTGGTGGACGGCGGGCAGCGCGACGGCCGGACCGCCGCCGAACTCGCCGGCAACGGCGAGGACATGGACCGGGTCTCGCGCTACCTCGACCGCGCCATGCGGGCCGCGGAGGACACCGAGGTCGACGTGCGCAGCATGATCGTCGACTACCTGGAGCTGCGCTACGCCGAGCACCTGGCATCGGCGGAGGCCGAGTACCAGCGGCGGACCAACCTCTCCTACTTCGTGGGCGGCGAGCGGCAGACCGTCGAGTACACGGACGAGGCCCGGCCCGACGAACCGGCGATCGCCGCCGAGATCAGGAGCCGGTACCTGGGCTTCGCCGCCGAGGACGCCCAGTACGCGCACTTCTCCATGACGAGCGACATCGACGAGTACCGGCGGCTGCTCACCCAGTACGGGCAGGAGCTCGACGAACTCGGGTACGACGTCACCGCCGGCCCGCTCACGCTGTGGACCAGCCCGGAGATGGCCAGGTACGCGGCCGAGGGGCTGAGGGAGACGCTGACGCTCGGCGGGGACCCGGAACTGGTGGAGTTCTACACCGAGACGTTGCGGGCCATGGCCGACGACGTGATGGCCAACGTCGCGACCGCCGACCCGCGTTCGTTGAGCGTGAGCGAGAGCCGCTACCTGGAGGAGTTCTTCGCCGCGCTCGACCCCGCGACCCTCGCCGCGCTCGGGAACCTGCCGGCCGACGGGCTGTCCGAGGAGGACGCGACGCGGCTCGCGCGCGGCCAGTCGGCCGTCGGCGACGGCGTCATGATGCTGCTCAACACCGACATCAACGTGCCGGATCCCGAGGCGCCGCACCGCAACGACGCGCTGCGCGCCTTCACGCCCTACCTCGCCCAGCTGGACGGCCCGCTGTTCGAGAACGAGCCGGACTCGGCGGAGTTCCGCGAGGCCCTGACGAACTACAACGGCTTCGGCGAGCTCCTCACCCACGCCACCGTGCCCGCCGACGACGGCAGCAGCCGGCGCCTCGCCGAGACCGCGCTCACCGTCCAGGAGCGGTCGAGCGAGCAGTACCGGCCCGACACCTTCCCCTGGGTCTTCGACTCCGCGCCGGACGACATCGTCGAGAACACCGGCAGCGGCGGCCTGCTGAGCGGCGCGGGCCGGAACCAGGACACGGCCAACGACCTGCTCTCCGACTCCGACTTCACGGACCGGCTGCTCGGCCGGCAGTGGGGGGACAGCGCCGGCGTCGCCGACTTCGTGGGGCGCGGCACCACCCACCGGCCGCCCGAGCTGGACAACGGCGTCGTCTACGGGCCGGCCAGGGACGCCGTGCTGGCCGCGGCCGACGACCACGAGGACCAGGTGGCGGGCAGCGGACACCAGGCCGAGTACGGCCACGTCGACCACCCCGAGCTGCGGGACGTCCTCGACGGCCTCCGCGACCGGTGAGTCGGTGCGTCGGTGCGTCGGTGCGTCGGTGCGTCGGTGAGCCGTGAGGTCACGGCGGGCGGGGCGGTGCGGCGGCCGAGGAAATGGGCCGAGATCGGGCCGGACGGGCGACTCCTTCGTATCCTGAACCCATGAGCGCTCCGTTCGACCTCGCCCACACCGACGACCTGATGGGGTTCCTGGCCGCCTCGCCCTCCCCCTACCACGCGGTGGCCAACGCCTCGCAGCGGCTCGAGAAGGCCGGGTTCCGGCAGGTCGAGGAGACCGCGGCCTGGGACGGCACCGCCGGCGGGCGGTACGTGCAGCGCGCCGGGGCGCTGATCGCCTGGTTCGTGCCCGCCGACGCCACCCCGGCCACCCCGTTCCGGATCGTCGGCGCCCACACCGACTCCCCCAACCTGCGGATCAAGCCGGTCCCGGACACCGGCCGGGCCGGGTGGAAGCAGCTGGCCGTCGAGATCTACGGCGGCACGCTGCTCAACACCTGGCTCGACCGCGACCTCGGCCTCTCCGGGCGGCTCACGCTCCGTGACGGCCGGGCGGTGCTGGTGAACGTCGACCGGCCGCTGCTGCGCGTGCCGCAGCTCGCGGTGCACCTGGACCGGTCGGTCAACGAGGGGCTGAAGCTGGACCGGCAGCGGCACATGACGCCGCTGTGGGGCATCGGCCGGCCGCGCGAGGGCGAGTTGATCGAGTTCCTGGCCGCCGAGGCGGGGCTGCCGGCCGCCGAGGTCACCGGCTGGGACCTGATGGCGCACTCCGTCGAACCGCCCGCCTACCTGGGCAAGGACCGCGAGCTGCTGGCCGGGCCGCGGCTCGACAACCTGGTGTCCGTGCACGCCGGCACCACCGCGCTCGCCGCCGCGGCGGCCGGCGGCCCGGGGCTCGGCTACCTCCCGGTGCTGGCCGCGTTCGACCACGAGGAGAACGGCTCGACGTCCGACACCGGCGCCCAGGGGCCGCTGCTCGGCACCGTGCTCGAACGGTCGGTCTACGCGCGGGGAGGCTCCCTCGAGGACCGGGCCAGGGCGCTGGCCGGCTCGTTCTGCCTCTCCTCCGACACCGGGCACGCCGTCCACCCCAACTACGAGGAGCGGCACGACCCCGACCACCGTCCGATGGCCGGCGCCGGGCCGATCCTGAAGACCAACGTCAACCAGCGGTACGCCACCGACGGCACCGGACGCGCCGTCTTCGCCGCGGCCTGCGAGCGGGCGGGCGTGCCGTGGCAGTCGTTCGTCTCGAACAACGCCATACCGTGTGGCACCACCATCGGCCCGATCACCGCGGCGCGGCACGGCATCGCCACGGTGGACGTCGGGGTGGCGATCCTCTCCATGCACTCCGCGCGGGAGCTCTGCGCGGCGGTCGACCCCTATCACCTGGCGAACGCCATGACCGCTTTCCTCGCGGGCGCCTGACGCCGCGGCCTGACCCGGAACGACCGTCCGGACAGGGCCTAGGATTCGTCACACAGAAAGCATTCACCGGCTGCCCCCGCGCAGCGTAACGTGTGAACACCCAAGCCCAGCGCCGAAACCGCCACGAGGGGTCCCGTGACCGTGCCGCACCCGAGCCTTCAGCCGTATATCGATGCCTGGACCCAGAGTATCGAGGCGATATCAGAGCTCGTCTCGACACTCGTGGACGGTGAGTGGAACCGGCCGACGGAATGCACCGGTTGGTCGGTTCGGGACGTCGTCTCGCACGTGATCGGCGGCGAGTGCGAGGCGCTCGGCGACCCGCGGCCGATCCACTCGCTGCCCCGTGACCTGTTCCACGTGGTGGACGAGACGACCCGCTACGTCGAGGTCCAGGTGGACGTGCGGCGCCACCACACGGGCCCCGAGATGACCAGCGAGCTGGAGTACATCATCATTCGCCGCTCCCGGCAGCTGCGCAACGAGCGCCGGAAGCCGGACGACCTGATCCCGCACCCGCTGCACGGGAAGATCTCGGTGGCGGACTTTCTCATCGCGCGGGTGTTCAACGTCTGGCTGCACGAGCAGGATCTGCGCCGGGCGCTGCGACAGCCGGGGAATGTCAACTCGCCGGCCGCGCACATCGCGCGCGATGTGATGTTGAACAAGCTGCCGAGGGTGATCGCCGAGCACGCCGGGGCGCCGAAGAAGTCGGCCGTGGTCTTCGACGTGAGCGGCCCGGTCGAGTTTCTCCGCACCGTCCGGGTCGACGAGGAGGGCAACGGCTCGGTGGACCGCAGCCCGTCGCTCGGCCCGATCGTGACCTTCACCATGGACTGGGAGACGTTCACCCGCGTGGTGTGCGGCCGCACCAAGGCGAAGCGGGTCGCGGACCGGATGAAGGTCGAGGGCGACACGGAGCTGGCCGAGCGGATCCTGGGGAGCTTCTCGCTGACGCACTGACCGGCCTCCCACCGGGTCACGAGGCCGCTCGGCAACCCGCCGAGCACGCACCGTCACCGGCTGGTATGCGACGACGACATGACAACCCAACTTGTCATCGCGCCCCCGGAACGGGTTTGATGGCCGAGCGATCCAGCGATTACGGCGAGGACTGATGGCACAGGATCATGGCGCCGCGGATTCCGGCGACGGAAACCCCGGGGCGACCGGTAATGAAGTGCCCGAAACGCCGGAAATGTGGGGTAACAACGGGCTGGTCGGCGACGGCCGTTACCGCCTGACCTACCGGCTCGGCAGGGGCGGCATGGCGGAGGTCTTCGCCGCCGAGGACGTCCGGCTCGGGCGCATCGTCGCCGTCAAGCTGCTGCGGGCCGACCTCGCCGAGGACCCGGTCTCCAAGGCCCGGTTCACGCGAGAGGCGCAGTCGGTCGCCGGGCTCAACCACCACGCGGTGGTCGCCGTCTACGACTCCGGCGAGGAGGTCGTCGGCGGCAGCGTCATGCCCTACATGGTGATGGAGCTCGTCGAGGGCCGCACCATCAGGGAGTTGTTGATCGACGCGGAGGCGCCGCCGGTCAGCCAGGCGCTGATCATCGTCTCCGGCGTGCTGGAGGCCCTGGCCTACAGCCACCAGCACGGCATCGTGCACCGGGACATCAAGCCGGCCAACGTCATCATCACCGACTCCGGCGCGGTCAAGGTGATGGACTTCGGCATCGCCCGCGCGCTGCACGGCGCCGCGCAGACCATGACCCAGACCGGCATGGTCATGGGCACCCCCCAGTACCTCTCCCCCGAGCAGGCGCTCGGCAAGACCGTCGACACCCGCTCCGACCTCTACGCGGTCGGCTGCCTGCTCTACGAACTGCTCGCGCTGCGGCCCCCGTTCGTCGGCGAGACCCCACTCTCCGTGGTCTACCAGCACGTCCAGGACACGCCGCGACCGCCGTCCGAGGTGTCGCCGAGCGCGCCACCCGAGCTGGACGGCATGGTCATGCGGGCGCTCACCAAGGACCCGGACGACCGCTTCCAGTCCGCCGAAGAGATGCGCGGCATGATCCAGTACGCGCTGCGCATGCTGGAGGAGCACGGCGGCCACACGGTGGGCCTGTGGAACACCGGCTCGATCACCGGCGGTGCCACCCCGCCGATGGGCACCCCGGCGCCGCGCGGCCGCACCGACGCGCCGACCGGCCAGCTCACCGCGCCGATGCTGCTCGGCAACCCGGACGCCGGCGGCGAGCCGCACCGGCAGGGCGGCGGGCGCCGCGGCCGGCTGCTGCTGGTGGCGCTGGCCGCCGTCGTCGCCATCGGCACCGGCGTGCTCGTCGCGGCCAACATGGGCGGCGGCGGCGAGGACCCGCCGTCCTCGGAGCCCACCCCGACCGAGACCACGGACGAGAGCACCGAGGAGACGCCGGAGGAGGACGACGAGAGCCCGCCGCCCACCGACGACGAGGACGAGGACGACTCGGGCGACGACTCGTACTACCCGAGCGACCCGGGCAGCGGCTGGTCAGGCGGCGACGAGACCGGCGAGCCGACCGACCCGGAGACCACCGACCCGACCGAGCCGGAGACCACCGACCCGACCACCGATGAGGAGGTCACCCCGCCTCCGGAGGACGACTCGGGTGCCGTCTCCGAGGGCTCCGACGAGGGTGCCGTGACCGAGGGCGGCGACGCGGCGACCGGCGGCGCGGCCGAGGGTGGCGACGCGGCGACCGGCGGCGCGGCCGACGGCGGCGCGGGGACACCCGGGGGCGCCGGCACCGCCGACCCGGCTGGCGGCGCCAGCCTCTGACCCGTGATGCGTCTGACGGACCGCACCCTCTCCGCGCTGGTGCGTCGCTACGACGCGGGGCACGCGATCGGCTGCCAACCGCTGGCCGAGGGGCTGCTCAACCACGGCTACCGGCTCGCGACCACCCGCGGGGTCTTCTTCCTCAAGCACCACCTGGACGGCGACCCCGACGACATAGCACCGCTGCTCCGCCAGCACCGCGCCACCGCGGCGCTGGCGGAGCTCGGCCTGCCGGTCGCGCCGCCGCTCGCGGACCGCGACGGGCGGACCGTCGTCGTCCACCGGGACCGCTGCTACGCGCTCCATCCCTGGATCGACGGCCGCCACCGCGACGGCGGCCAGCTCAGCAGGGCGCAGAGCCGGCGGCTCGGCGCGCTCCTCGGCCGCGTGCACCGGGCGCTCGAACTCGTCATAAGGCGCGCGCCACGCCCGCGCGCCGCGTGCCGGCGCGCGGCGGCGCCGGCCGAGACGGACACGGTCATCGACGAACTGCTCGGCCGGGTCAGGGCCAGGCCGCGCCGCACCGGCTTCGACGAGCTCGCCGAACACCGGCTACTGGAGCGGCGCGCCCTGCTGCACGCCCACACCCACCTCAGGCCCGGTCCTGCCGAGGTGCCGGCCGAGGGCTGGGTGCACGGGGACTTCCACCCGCTGAACCTCCTCTACCGGGCCGAGGGCCCGGTGGAACCGGTGGCCATCATCGACTGGGACCGGCTCGACGTACAGCCACGGGCCGAGGAGGCGGTACGGGCCGCCGCGATCTTCTTCCTCCGACCGGACGGCAGCCTCGCCCTCCCCAAGGTCCGCGCCTACGCGCGCGCCTACCGCGCGACGACGGGCGCCTCGCCGGCCGAACTGGCGGCGGCCGTCCACCGGGTGTGGTGGGAACGGCTCAACGACTTCTGGATGCTGCGGTGGCACTACGAGCGGGGTGACCGCCGCGCGGACCCGCAGTTCGCGGCGGCCGCGGCGTTGGTCGTCTGGTGGACGACGCAGGCGGTGGCGGTGCGGGACGCGTTCTGCGACTGACCACCCACCGGTTGGATGTTCCCCTCGGGGGGTGCCCGGCGCTCCGCGCGGGGTTTGTCCCCGCCCTCCTCCAGCTGACGGCCCCCAGGGAGGTGCCCCTACCGCCCATTCTGCCGCGCTCCGCGCGGTGGGCCCTGGCGGGCCCAGGGGGCCAAGGCGGCTGCGCCGATGCGGGGAGCGGGTCGCCGACGGCAGCGTGGACGGCGTGATCGAAGTCAACGAACTCACCAAACGGTACGGAGGCACCACGGCCGTCAACGGCCTGACCTTCACCGTCAGGTCCGGCCGGGT
>NZ_SMKI01000609.1 GCF_004348415.1 Streptomyces hainanensis | reverse complement strand
GACCCCCCGTGCGCATCCCCGCCACGTCATCCCCTGGTGCCGCGCTCCTCGCGGCCTTCGGCTGCGGGCCCCTCGACGCCGCGGGCCGGAACGGCACCACCGTCGTCCCCGTCGGGGCCGGCGCCGGGACGCCCGACGACCCGCGCACCCTGCCGTCGGTCGTGCCGGCCGGTGCGGGCACCGGCCGGATCGGACATCGGACGGCGGACGGAACAGCGAGCGGGACACCGGGCAGCGGGAAGAGGGGCCGGGGCGGGTGCCCCGGCCCCTCTCTCAGGGGTTGGTCGTCAGCCGCGCCGCCTTACAGGGGCGGGTAGGCGTTGGTCATCAGCTGCTGGAACTGGGCGGAGAACCAGTGGCCGGAGATCGGCGCGTTGGCGAGCGCGCCGGACGGGTGGTTGTTGTTGCGGGGGTTGCCCTGGTAGGTCGGGTCGCACATCCGGTCGAAGCCCTTGCCCTCGTCGTTCGGGATGGCGGAGCTCGAACCGTCCGACTCGCCCGGGGGCTTGATCCAGACGTAGGCGTCGATCCCGGAGGCCGGAGCCGCCGTGGGTCGGGCGCCGAGGCCGGCACCGGACTGGTTGCACCAGTTGCCGGTGTTGAGGCGGCCGTCGAGCCTGCTGCCGTCGACGTAGGCGTTCACGTCGGTGCGCGGACCAGGTCCTGACGGCCGGTCGGAGCCACCCCAGCCGTTGCGCGAGGTGTCGATCAGCATGCCGATCCCGGACCGGAACCCGTTGCCGACCAGCTCCTGCCGGAAGCCCTGGGCGAAGGACTGGTTGTCGACGTAGCGGTTCCAGTCCACCCAGCTCGACTGCCGGACCGACGTCCCGTTGACCGAGTCGTTGATCGTGTAGTACGGCTCGGTGGTCGGGCCGTAGTTGGCCGTGTTGACGATGAAGCCGTGCACGTCGTCGACCGTGGCCTGCCCGTGGGTGGCGGTCTGGTAGAAGAGGTCGGCCGACGGGCCGAAGTTGTCGTCCCAGCCGATCCAGCCGTAGTGGCCGGCGTCGATGTAGTTGTAGACGTTCGGGACGGCGCCGAGCTCCGAGAGCGCGTACGAGACGCCCTCGACGTAGTTGCCGTTCGCCAGCATGGTGTCGCACTGCGGCGTGGCGGTGGCACGCGGGCTGATGTTGGTGACGAGGTTCGGCAGCGAGTCGATCTCGATCACCGTGACGATCCGCAGGTCGGCGTAGGCCGGGTCGGCGAGGATGTCGGCGATGACGTCGATGTACTCGGTCTTGTAGCGGTTGATCTCCGTCGGGCCCAGCTCGCCGTTGGAGGCGAGCGCCGCGCAGTCGCGGCCCGGCAGGTTGTAGATCACGACCTGGAACACGAGGTCGTCGCCGCCGGCCTGGTCGACCGCCTCGTCCAGGTGGTCCCGCAGGCCCATGCCGCCGTTGACGCCGTTGATGGCCGCGATCCGGTCCATCCAGACGCCGGTGGGCTGGTTGGCGATCCGGTTGCCGCCCGGCTCGGCGGCCGCGCGGGCCGACCACTCGGGGTTCACGTACACGTCGGCGCCGACGTACGGGTTGTCCACGCGGTCGCCCGGCGTGCCCGGGTCGCCGGGACCGCCCGGGTCGCCGGGGCCACCCGGGTTGCCGTTGCAGGCGATGCCGTTGACGGAGAAGCTGGTCGGGGCCGCGTTGGTGCCCGAGTAGTTGAAGTTGGCGGACGCCGTCACCGAGCTGCCGGCCGCGATGCGGGCGTTCCAGCCGGCGTCGCGGACCGTGACGTTCTGCCCGGACTGCGACCAGGTGCCGTTCCAGCCGGACTGGAGTCGCTGGTTGCCGGAGTAGGCGTAGGCGAGGGTCCAGTTGGTGGTGGCGGTGTCCCCCACGTTGTTGATGGTGACGTTGGCCGTGAAGCCAGAACCCCAGTCATTGGCGGAGTAGTTGACGGAGCAGGCGAAGGCGGCGGCCGACGCCGTCCCCTGCATCAGGCCGCCGGTGCCCAGCGCCGTGGCGGCGAGCACGCCCGCCGTGAACAGGGCGCCGCGTCTGCGACGGGGTGGGGGGTTGGTGCGGCTCATGGAGTTCCTTTCGGTGGTTGCAGGTGTCCGATGCCGCGCGTGTACCAGGTGTCACAGCGACCGGTATGACATCCGTCCGCGGCGTCCGATCCTTTGGAAGCGCTCCCACTCTTTGAAGGGAAGGTAGCGGCCAACTCCCCGGTTCGCCAGAGTTCTGTTCAAGAAATGTGTCGGGCTCATGACCAGAGTCCCCAGCAACAACAAGGAAGTTACCTCCTCCACACCTCGCGGTGTCAAAAGTCTTGACGCGTACCCGTCGCGGTCACATTCTTGGGAGCGCTCCCACTCTTTCCTGAAGTTGAGGCCTTCACAGAGCCACCCACTCGGCTTCGCTCTCGCCTCACCGCGACCACCGGCACCAGGCACCGTCCTCACCCCCCGACGAGCCGCAAGGAGGGACTGCTGTCATGCGGGTTCGCAGACGAGCACCAGCGGGGGCGCCGCCCCCATCCGAGGTCCGACGCCGGCGCGCCGCCCGGCGCGGGCGCCTGGCGGCACTGGTCGCGCTGGCGCTGCCGCTGGCCTTGACGGCCGGCCTCGGCAACACCCCCGACGTCCAGGCCGCGGCCGCCACCTGTAGCGTCGACTACTCGGCCAACGACTGGGGTTCGGGCTTCACGGCCAACGTCACCATCCACAACGAGACGACAGCGGCCATCAACGGCTGGACGCTGTCGTACGCGTACTCCGGCAACCAGCGGCTCCAGCAGGGCTGGAACGGCCGCTGGTCGCAGTCGGGCCAGACGGTGACGGTGACCAACGAGAGCTTCAACGGCACCATCCCGGGCGGCGGTTCGACGTCGGCCGGCGCCAACTTCAGCTACTCGGGCAGCAACAGCGCGCCCACCACCTTCACGCTGAACGGCACGGTGTGCGGCGAGGACCCGGTCGAGCAGGCGGCGGTCGTCGCCACGCCCACCTCGTTGGCCATCCAGCCCGGCCAGTCCTCGACCTTCGGGATCCGGCTGAACACCCAGCCCACCTCGAACGTCACGGTGAGCGTCGCCAGGACCAGCGGCAACACCGGGCTGAGCGTCTCGGGCGCGTCGTCCAGGACGTTCACGCCGGCCAACTGGAACATCACGCAGAACATCACGATCGCCGCCGCGGCCACCGGCAGCGGCTCCGCGGTGTTCACGGCGTCCGCCCCGGGCCACACCCCGGCCACCGTCACCGCGACCCAGCTGGGCCAGGCCGACGGCGAGTACGAGCAGCGGTTCCTCGATCTCTACCGGGAGATCAAGGATCCGGCGAACGGGTACTTCTCCGACGAGGGGATTCCGTACCACTCGGTGGAGACGCTGCTGGTGGAGGCGCCGGACCACGGTCACGAGACCACGTCCGAGGCCTACTCCTACCTGATCTGGCTGGAGGCCCAGTACGGCCGCGTGACCAGCGACTGGGGCCCGTTCAACAACGCCTGGGGAATCATGGAGGAGTGGATGATCCCCGAGGCGAGTGAGCAGCCGACGACCAGTTTCTACAACGCGTCGTCGCCGGCGACGTACGCGCCGGAGTCGACCAACCCGGCGGATTATCCGGCTCGGTTGGATCCCAACATCTCGGTGGGTTCGGACCCGTTGGCGGCGGAGTTGCGGTCGTCGTACGGGACGAGTGACATCTATGGGATGCACTGGATCCAGGACGTGGACGACGTCTACGGCTACGGCGACGTGTGCGGCGGGAACTCGGGCGACCCGACCTTCATCAACACCTTCCAGCGCGGTCCGCAGGAGTCCACCTGGGAGACCGTGCCCCAGCCCTCGTGCGAGGACTTCTCCTACGGCGGGCCCA
>NZ_SMKI01000608.1 GCF_004348415.1 Streptomyces hainanensis | reverse complement strand
CCGCCATCAGCCCCGCCCCCGCTGTCACCGCCGAAGGAATCGCCGCCGTCGCCGGCGCCCCAGCCGTCGAAGCGCGCGCCGGGGCCGTTGTCGTCGGGGCCGCTCCCGAGGCCGGTGAACCACGGCTCCTCCCAGTCGACCGTCTCGTCGTCCGTCGGCCGCCGGGAGCCGAACCGGATCCTCCCGGTGTCGCCGCCGAGCCCGAAGCAGACCGCGAAGAAGTGCGCGAGTACCGCGTCCACCGGATGCCAGGTGTGGTGCTCGACCCGCGCCAGCGGAAACAGCAGCTGCCCCCGGCGGTCCCGCTGGCGGGGCCGGACGAGCAGCGCCACCGCACCGCCGTCGCGCAGCAGCCACGAGGCGTTCCAGCCCTCCGGGCGCAGCTGCCACTGGCCGAAGGACGAGGTGACCGTCACCGAGCGTCGTGACTTCTGCCAGCTCCGCTCGACGGTCAGCGCCGCCGGTCGCCCCCCGACCGTCAGTGCCAGCAGTTCGGCCGTGTGCGGATCCCCGGCGAGCAGGCCGCGCGGACCGCGCAGCCGCGCCGATGGCACGTCCGGCGCCCAGACGTCGGCGCGTGCCAGCCGACGGTCGACCGCGACCGTGATCGGGAACCCCGTCGGCCCGAAGGCGAGCCGGCGCAGCATCCACAGCGGCACGCCGTCGTGCGCAGCCCGCTCGGCGTGCTCCCGGACGACCGCCGCGCCGCCGACCGTCCGCACCGCCAACTCGCCGAGCGCATAAGCGAACTCGGCGGCGCGGCCGACCCGCACCGGCACGGACGAGCCCGTCACCCGGATCACCGGCACCACGCCGGGGTCGGGCCCGATCGCGGTCAGCGGGAGCTCGGTGCCGCCGGGGCCCAGCCACCGCCCGCGCAGGTAGGCGTCGGCCATGGCCGGCAGGTTGAGCGTGAGCAGCGCCATCGGCCGCCTACCGATCCGGAGCACCTCGGCGGTGAGCTCCACCCGCGTCTTCAGCGGATTCCTGGAACTCTCGGAGTACAGCGGCTCCGTTGACCCAGACATCGAACGTCCCCCCGTACGCACGTGCCGAACACGGCCATGTCACCAGTGAGGACGTCACACCATAGGCCCGCGGTTCACCCACACGTGTGGTTTGCCGTCGTGGGTGGGCGGAGCCGGGTCATGCTGGCCGGACCGACCACGTTGACCACAGGGGTCGGCCCGTGTCCGGCTAGCCCAGGAGATGACCCGACGGTGGCACAGCCCTTCCGCCTGCCCGACTTCTACTCCCCGTATCCCGCCCGGCTGAGCCCGCACCTCGACGAGGTGCGCGCCCACTCCACCCAGTGGGCGCGCGACATGGGCATGTTGGAGGGATCCGGGATCTGGACAGAAGCGGACCTCGATGCGCACGACTACCCGCTGCTCTGCGCGTACACCCACCCGGACAGCACCGCGTCCGACCTCGCCCTGGTCACCGACTGGTACGTGTGGGTCTTCTTCTTCGACGACCACTTCCTGGAGACCTTCAAGCGCTCCCAGGACCGCGCCGGCGGCAAGGAGTACCTGGACCGGCTGCCCGCCTTCATGCCCATGGACCTGGCGGCCGGCACCCCCGAACCCGTCAACCCGGTCGAGGCCGGCCTCGCCGACCTGTGGGCCCGCACCGTGCCCGCGATGTCGCTGGCCTGGCGGGCCAGGTTCGCCAGGGCCACCGAGCACCTGCTCAACGAGTCGCTGTGGGAGCTGGCCAACATCAACATCGGCCGGATCCCCAACCCCGTCGAGTACATCGAGATGCGCCGCAAGGTCGGCGGCGCGCCCTGGTCGGCCGGCCTGGTCGAGTTCGCCGCGCGGGCCGAGGTGCCGGCCGCGATCGCCGCCGCCCGCCCGCTGACCGTGCTGCGCGACACCTTCGCCGACGCCGTCCACCTGCGGAACGACCTCTTCTCCTACCAGCGGGAGACGGAGGAGGAGGGCGAGTTGAGCAACGGGGTGCTCGCCCTGGAGACCTTCCTCGACTGCACCACCCAGGAGGCCGCCGAGGCCGTCAACGACCTGCTCACCGCGCGGATCCAGCAGTTCGAGCACACCGCGCTCACCGAACTGCCCCCGCTCTGCGCCGAACACGGCCTCACCCCCGACGAGTCGGCGGCCGTGGCGCGGTACGTCAAGGGCCTCCAGGACTGGCAGTCCGGCGGCCACGAGTGGCACCTGCGCTCCAGCCGCTACATGAAGCCGGTGGACGAACCCGCCCAACGGCTCGGCCTCAGCGGCCCCTTCACCGCGCTGGCGAGCCTCGGCGTCAGCACCACCCCGCGCGCCGAGGCCGCCAGGGCCCGCGGCTTCAGCCACGTCCCGCACCGGCGCGTCGGCCCGTCGCTGCTGCCCGACTTCGACGTGCCGTACGAGCTCCGGCTCAACCCGCTGCTGCCCGCCGCCCGGCGTGAGGCGATCGCCTACGGCCACCGGGTCGGCCTCTTCACCGACGCCCCCACCGTCTGGACCGAACACAAGCTGGCCGGCTACGACTTCGCGCTCTGCGCCGCCGGCATCAGCCCGGACGTCGGCCAGGAGGAGCTGGACCTGGCCACCGGCTGGCTGGTCTGGGGCACCTACGGCGACGACTACTACCCCGTCGCCTTCGGCCGCACCAGGAACCTGGCCGGCGCCCGTGCCTGCACCGAACGCCTCGTCGCCCTGATGCCGGTGGACGACCCCCACACCCCGCCACCCCCGCTGCTGAACGCGCTGGAGCGCGGCCTCGCCGACCTCTGGCCGCGCACCGCGGGCGGCATGGCCCCCGCCGCGCGCCGCGCGTTCCGCGCCAGCGTCGTCGACATGGTGGAGTCCTGGTCCTGGGAACTCGTCAACCAGGCGCAGAACCGTATCCCCGAACCGGTCGATTACCTGGAGATGCGCCGCAAGACCTTCGGCGCCGAACTGACCATGAGTCTGTGCCGGCTCCGACACGACCGCGCGCTGCCCGCCGAGGTCTACGAGAGCGGTCCCCTGCGCTCCCTGGAGAACGCGGCCGCCGACTACGGGGCCCTGATCAACGACGTCTTCTCGTACCAGAAGGAGGTCGAGTTCGAGGGCGAGGTCCACAACTGCGTCCTCGTCACCCAGAACTTCTTCGGCTGCGACTACCCGGCCGCGCTGCGCATCGTGGACGACCTGATGCGCGGGCGGATGAGCCAGTTCCAGCACGTGGCCGCCAACGAACTCCCGGTACTCTGCGACGACTTCGAGCTGGACGAGGCCGCCCGCGCGGTCGTCGGGGGATACGTCGTGGAGCTCGGCGAGTGGATGGCGGCGGTCCTCAACTGGCACCGCGAGTGCCGCCGCTACCGCGAGGAGGACCTGCTCGCCGACGCCACCCCGGCCGGCTTCCTCGCCCCCACCGGGCTCGGCACCTCGGCCGTCCGGCTGGCCGCCGTCGCCCGCCACCGGGCCCTGGCGGCGCACTGACCGGGAGCCGGCCCGCGGCACCAGGCCACCCGCGGGCCGGCCCCCACCCGGCGGAGGGCGACGCGCCCGGTTCACCCCCTCGGCGTCAGGAGAAAGGTTCCCGCACCCGCTGCTGCATTCCGTAATCGCACATGTACGTTAGGTGGCGTGCACATCGACGAGACCTTCTTCGCGGACCCGCACGGGACGTACGCCCGCCTGCGGGCCAGCCGCTCCGTGCACCGCGTGACCGGCCCGGACGGTTCGGCGGCCTGGCTGGTCACGCGCTACTCGGACGTGCGCGCCGCGCTCCAGGACCCCCGCCTCTCCACCAACGCCGCGAGCAGCCACGGCGGTGACTACCAGGGCCTCCCGCTGCCCCCCGCGCTCCGCAACGACCTGCTCCACCTCGACCCGCCCGACCACA
>NZ_SMKI01000607.1 GCF_004348415.1 Streptomyces hainanensis | reverse complement strand
GCTCGTGCCCCCCGCCCCGGCCCCTGCCGGGGCGGGGGGTACCGTCGTGTGATCTCGTCGTCCCCTTCGGCTAGGAGCACATTCCGTGAGAGAAGAAGCGCCGCGGTCAGAGGTGTTCGGTCGGCTGGACGACGGAACCGAGGTGCAGCGTTGGACGATGGCCAGGGGCGGCACCCGACTGCGGGTGCTCAGCTACGGCGGCGTCGTGCAGTCTCTCGAACTCCCGGACCGGCACGGCGAGTCGGCCAACGTCTCACTGGGCTTCGACACGCTGGAGCCGTACGCCGACGGCCGCTCGCCGTACTTCGGCGCGCTGATCGGCCGGTACGGCAACCGCGTCGCCGAGGGCCGCTTCACGCTGGACGGGCGGACCCACCGTCTGCCGTGCAACGACGGCCCCAACAGCCTGCACGGTGGCGACGTCGGCTTCGACCGGCGGCTCTGGGAGGTCACGCCGTCCGGCGCGGCCGGGCTCACGCTCCGGCTGACCAGCGAGGACGGCGACCAGGGCTATCCCGGCACGCTGCGGGTCCGGGTCGACTACACGCTCACCGAGGACGGCGCCTTCCGGATCGACTACGCGGCCGAGACCGACGCGCCGACCGTCGTCAACCTGACCTCGCACACCTACTTCAACCTGGCGGGCGAGGGCGCGGGCACCATCCTCGACCACCGCCTCGGCCTGGAGGCCGGCCACTACACGCCGGTGGGCGCCACCCTCATCCCGGAGGGGCCGCCGGCCCCCGTGGAGGGCACCCCGTTCGACTTCCGCCGCGCCAAGCCGATCGGCCGTGACCTGCGGCAGGCGCACCCGCAGCTACTGCGCGCCCAGGGCTTCGACCACAACTTCGTGCTCGACAAGGGCGTGACGGCCGAACCCGAACGGGTGGCCACGGTGTACGAGCCGGGCTCGGGGCGGCTGATGACCGTGGCCACCAGGGAGCCGGGGCTCCAGTTCTACAGCGGCAACTTCCTGGACGGCTCCCTCGCCGGGCCCTCGGGCCGCGTCTACCGGCAGGGCGACGGCCTGTGCCTGGAGACCCAGCACTTCCCCGACTCCCCCAACCGGCCCGACTTCCCCGGCACCGTGCTGCGCCCCGACGAGACCTACCGCTCCAGCACCGTTCACTCGTTCGCCGTACGGTAACCGGCGCGGCGTCCGGCCGTTTGTTCTAGTGGACGCATGACGTCATCGTCCTTCGGCCCGTCCCGGGACCCGTTCGCCGACCTGCTCAACCGGTTCTTCGGGATGTCGCCCGGCGCGGCGCCGCCCCAGGTGCAGCGGGTGCCGATCGGCCGGCTGCTGAGCGAGGCGGCGCGCGACCTGATATCCCGGGCCTCGGAGCGGGCCGCCGAGGACGGCGTCGTCGACCTGGACACCGGGCACCTGCTGTGGGCCTGCACCCAGGTGGAGCCGGCCCGCGGGCTGCTCGCCGAGGCCGGCGCCGACCCGGACCGGCTGGCCGCGTCGGTCGCCGAGGCGCTGCCCGGCGCGGGCGCCGCACCCTCCGCCGAGCCGGGCCTCACCCCGGCCGCCAAGCGGACCCTGATCGACGCGCACGCCCGCTCGCAGGCGTCGGGGGTCTCCTACATCGGGCCCGAGCACATCCTGGCGGCGCTCCTCGACGACCCCGGCTCCGGCGCCGCCGGGCTGCTCTCCGGCGTGGGGATGGACACCGGCCGGCTGCGTGCCGCTCCCGAGCGGCCCCCGGCCGCCGGCACGTCGTCGAGTGCCACGCCGACGCTCGACGCCTACGGCCGCGACCTGACCGAGGAGGCCAGGGCGGGGCGGCTCGACCCGGTGGTGGGCCGGGCCGAGGAGATCGAGCAGACCGTGGAGATCCTCTCCCGCAGGACGAAGAACAACCCGGTGCTGATCGGCGACCCCGGCGTCGGCAAGACCGCGATCGTCGAGGGCCTGGCCCAGCGGATCGGCTCGGGGGACGTGCCGGAGACCCTGCGGGACAAGCGGGTGGTGGCGCTCGACCTGACGGGCCTGGTCGCCGGCTCCAAGTACCGCGGCGAGTTCGAGGAGCGGCTGAAGAACGTCATCGACGAGGTCAGGGCCGCCGAGCACTCCACCGTCCTGTTCGTGGACGAGCTGCACGCCGTGGTCGGCGCGGGCGCCGGCGGCGAGGGCGGCGCCCTGGACGCGGCCGACATCCTCAAACCGGCGCTCGCGCGGGGCGAGTTGCACGTGGTGGGCGCCACCACGCTGGACGAGTACCGGCGGTTCGTGGAGAAGGACGCGGCCCTGGAGCGCCGCTTCCAGCCGGTGACGATCCCCGAGCCGGGCGTCGAGGAGACCATCCAGATCCTGGAGGGACTCCGGGACTCCTACGAGGCCCACCACCAGGTCAGGTTCACCGACGCGGCCCTCTCGGCCGCCGCCGAGCTGTCCGACCGCTACGTCTCCGACCGCTTCCTGCCCGACAAGGCCATCGACCTGCTCGACCAGGCCGGCGCCCGGGTCAGACTCAGCTCGCTCGGCCGCTCCACGGAGGTCACCGGGCGCGAGGACCGGCTGGCCAGGCTCGGCCGCGAGAAGGACCAGGCGATCACGGCCGAGGAGTACGAGCACGCCGCCGAGCTGAAGCACGAGATCTCGCGCGTCGAGGGCGAGTTGGCCGGGATCAGGGAACGCCGGGAGGGCGTGCGCGAGGTCACCGGGGACGACATCGCCGAGGTCCTGTCCCGACGCACCGGCATCCCCGTCAGCCGGCTGACGGAGAGCGAACGCGACCGGCTGCTGAAGCTCGAACACGCCCTGCACGACCGGGTGGTGGGGCAGGACGAGGCCGTCACGGCGGTCGCCGAGGCGGTCCGGCGCAACCGCACCGGGATGAGCGACCCGGACCGGCCGGTCGGCTCCTTCCTCTTCCTCGGCCCCACCGGCGTCGGCAAGACCGAGCTGGCCAAGGCCCTGGCGGCGCTGCTGTTCGGCGACGAGCGCCGGCTCGTCAGATTCGACATGAGCGAGTTCCAGGAACGACACACGGTCTCCCGGCTGATCGGCGCCCCGCCCGGCTACGTCGGACACGAGGAGGCCGGCCAACTCACCGAGCGGGTACGCCGGCAGCCGTACAGCGTGCTGCTCTTCGACGAGGTGGAGAAGGCGAACGCGGACGTCTTCCACGCGCTGCTCCAGGTGTTGGACGACGGCCGCCTGACGGACGGCCAGGGGCGCACCGTCAACTTCCGCAACACCGTCGTCATCATGACCAGCAACCTGGGCGCGCAACGAATCCTGGCCCACCACGGCCGTGCCGACGAGGTGCGGGACGAACTCCTCGCCGACCTGAGCCGGCACTTCCCCCCGGAGTTCCTGAACCGGATCGACGAGACGATCATCTTCCACCGGCTCTCGCCGGGCGAGTTGAACGAGGTCGTCGACCTGCTCCTGGAACGCAGCCGCCGCCGGGTCCGGTCCCAGGGCATGCGACTCGACGTCACGGACGACGCCCGCCACCTGCTCGCCGAACACGGCCACCGCCCCGAGTTCGGCGCCCGCCCGCTGCGCCGCACCATCCAGAGCGAGCTGGACAACCAACTGGCGTCCCTGCTGCTGAGCGACAAGGCCCGCACCGGCGACACGATCATCGCGGACACCCGCGACGGCCACGTCGTCTGCGACATCGCCCGCGCCCAGGACGAGGCGGCCGAAGCGGCCGCCGAATCCGAAGGCATGCCGCCGGCCTAGCCGGCCGGGCTTCCCGACGACACCGTCGGCGCCGGCTGGAGCGAGACGTTGGCCATCCGCTGCAACGGCACGTGGGACGGCGAGTCGGCGAACGCGCAGCCGTTGGAGCGCTCGAAGCCCTGGAGCTTCTCGATCCGGCGGTCCATCTGGTAG
>NZ_SMKI01000606.1 GCF_004348415.1 Streptomyces hainanensis | reverse complement strand
CATCCCCGAAGCCCAGCCCCGGTTCTCCACCAGGTGGCACCCCGTCAGTTCCGCGCGCTCCCGCACCGTCTCGGCCGCCGCGCCGAGCACCACCACCACCGGATCGCAGCCGGCGGCCCGCAGGGCGTCGGCCGCCCGGTCCACGAACAGCCGCCCGCGCCAGCGCAGCAGGGCCTTGGGCCGCCCCCCGAGCCGCCGCCCGCCACCCGCGGCGAGCAGCAGTCCGGCGACGGGCGCGGTCTCGGTCATGCCGTCAGCGTAGAGCGCCGGTCTTCCCGGGCGGCGTGGCCAGCGCCGACGACAGGTCCCTGGCCACCTCCTGGAGCAGCGGGACCATCTTCTCCGTCGCCGCCTCCGTGACCCGGCCGGCCGGGCCCGACACCGAGATCGCCGCCGCCGTCGACGAGTCGGGCACCAGCACCGCGACGCAGCGCACGCCTATCTCCTGCTCGCTGTCGTCCACCGCGAAGCCGCGCTCCCGCACCGCGCCGAGCGCGGCGAGGAACGCGTCCGGCGTGGTGATGGTGCGCTCCGTGGCGGGCGGCATGCCGGAGCGGCCGAGCAGCGCCCGCACCTCCGCGTCCGGCAGCCCCGAGAGCAGCGCCTTGCCGACGCCCGTGCAGTGCGGCGGCACCCGCCGGCCGACCTCGGTGAACATCCGCATCGAGTGCCGCGACGGCACCTGCGCCACGTACACCACCTCGTCGCCGTCGAGCAGCGCCATGTTGGCCGTCTCGCCGGTCTCCTCGACCAGCCGCGCCAGATGCGGCCGCGCCCAGGTGGCCAGCGGCCGGGCCGCGCTCTCGCCGAGCCTGATGAGCCGCGGCCCCAGCGCGTAGCGGCGGTTGGGCTGCTGGCGGACGTAGCCGCAGGCCACCAGGGTGCGCATCAGCCGGTGGATCGTCGGCAGCGGCAGCCCGCTGCTGGCGGCCAGCTCGCTCAGGCCCGTCTCGCCCCCGGCGTCCGCCATGTGTTCCAGGAGGGCGAAGGCACGCTCGAGAGACTGAACCCCGCCGCTGGCGGAGGACTTGCGCACGTCGGACGGCGGCACGTCGCGTTCCTCATTCGTTGTGTGATGCGTTGTCGCGAGTCGCCTCAGAAGCCTACCCGTCCTTGACGTGCCGACCGTCGCCGCCGAGGATCGGCTTTCAACACCTTGTTGAAGCCTGCGAGGGGGCGCCCGTTGTCCGGTACCGAACTGCTGCTGCGTTCCACCCGGGTGGTCACCCCCGAGGGTGAGCGCCCCGCCGCCGTGGCCGTCGCGGCCGGCCGGATCGCCGCCGTGCTCCCGCACGACGCGGCGCCGCCCGCCGGCGCCCGGCTGGTGGAGCTCGGCACCGACGCGCTGCTACCCGGGCTCGTCGACACCCACGTCCACATCAACGACCCGGGCCGCGCCGAGTGGGAGGGCTTCGCCACCGCCACCCGGGCCGCCGCGGCCGGCGGCGTCACCACCCTGCTCGACATGCCGCTCAACAGCGTGCCGCCCACCACCACCCCGGAGCACCTCGCCGTCAAGCGCGCCGTCGCCCGCGCCGCCAGCCACGTCGACCTCGGCTTCTGGGGCGGCGCCGTGCCCGACAACACCGCCGAGCTGCGCCCGCTCCACGAGGCCGGGGTCTTCGGCTTCAAGTGCTTCCTCTCGCCCTCCGGGGTCGACGAGTTCCCCGAGCTCGACGCCGACCGGCTGGCCGCCGCCATGGCCGAGATCGCCGCCTTCGACGGGCTGCTGATCGTGCACGCCGAGGACCCGGCGCGGCTCGCCGAGGCGCCCGCGCCCGACGGCAGCCGCGCCTACGCCGACTTCCTGGCCTCCCGGCCGCCGGCCGCCGAACACGACGCCGTGCGCCGGCTGATCGCGCTGGCCGGGCGGCTCGGGGCACGCGTCCACGTGCTGCATCTCTCCGCCGCCACCGCGTTGCCGCTGATCGCCGAGGCCAGGGCCGCGGGGGTCCGGATCAGTGCCGAGACCTGCCCGCACTTCCTCACCCTGACCGCCGAGGAAGTCCCGGACGGCGCGACCGAGTTCAAGTGCTGCCCGCCGATCAGGGAGGCCGCCAACCAGGACGCCCTGTGGGCCGGGCTCGCCGTTGGCACCCTCGACTGCGTCGTCTCCGACCACTCGCCCTGCACCGCCGACCTCAAGATCCCCGACTTCGGGGCCGCCTGGGGCGGCATCTCCTCGCTCCAGCTCGGGCTGCCCGCCGTCTGGACGGCCGCCAGGGCCCGCGGCCACCGGCTCGCCGACGTCGCCCGCTGGATGGCCACCGGTCCCGCCGCGCTCGCCGGCCTCGACCGCAAGGGCGCGATCGCGCCCGGCCGGGACGCCGACCTCGTCGTCCTCGACCCGGAGGCCACCTTCACCGTCGACCCGGCGGCCCTCCACCACCGCAACCCCGTCACCGCCTACGCCGGCCGCACCCTGCACGGCGTGGTGCGCGCCACCTGGCTGCGCGGCCGGCTCGTCGCCGAGGACGGCCGGGTCGCCGAGCCCACCGGCCGGCTGCTCACGAGAGGACTCACGACATGAGCGTCTCCACCTCGTTCACCGGTCAGGCCGCGCCGTACGCCGGCGGCGACCCCTACGCCGACTACCGCGCCCCCGACGTCGGCGAACTGCCCTTCGCCCACCTCCCCGACCTCGCCGACCGGCGCCTCGGCGGCTCCGTCACGGCCGCCAGCGACGAGTTCTTCGCCGAGCGCGAGAACCTGGTCAGGACCGAGCGCGCCCACTTCGACCCCACCACGTTCGGCCACAAGGGCAAGGTCATGGACGGCTGGGAGACCCGCCGCCGGCGCGGCCCCGCGCCCGACGCCGCGCTCCCGGCGGCCGACGACCACGACTGGGCCGTCGTGCGGCTCGGCGTCCCCGGCGTGGTGCGCGGCCTGGTCGTGGACACCGCCCACTTCCGCGGCAACCACCCGGCGGCGGTCCGCGTCGAGGCCACCGCGGCCGAGAACGCGGAGGGGGCCGGCGCGACCGACTGGGTCGAGCTGCTGCCGCGCACCCCGGTCGGCGGCCACGCCGCCAACTGCTTCGCCGTCGACGGCGTCGAACGGCGCGTCACCCACCTGCGGCTCAGCCAGTATCCGGACGGCGGGGTGGCCAGGCTGCGGGCCCACGGCGAGCCGGTCGCGGACCCGGCCTGGCTGGCCGCGCTCGGCACCTTCGACCTGGCCGCCCTGGAACACGGCGGCCTGGCCGAGGACGCCTCCGACCGCTTCTACTCGCCGCCCGCACACGTCATCCACCCCGGACGCTCCCGGGAGATGCACGAGGGCTGGGAGACCCGCAGGCGCCGCGACGCGGGACACGACTGGCTGCGGCTGCGCCTCGCCGGCCAGGGGGTGATCCGCGCCGTGGAGATCGACACCGGCAACTACAAGGGAAACGCGCCGGGTTGGGCGTCGCTCTGGCTGCTGGACGCCGCGACCCCGGGTGCCGGGTGGCGCCCGGCGCTGTCCCACACCCCGCTCCGACCCGACGCCGTGCACCGGCTGTTGCTCCCCGACACGGTCGGGCCGGCCACGCACGCCAGGCTCGACGTCCACCCCGACGGCGGGATCGCCAGGCTCCGCCTGCACGGCTCCCTCACCGAGGCCGGGGCCCGCGGTGTCGCCGCCCGCCACCGGGAACTGGCGGGCTGACGTCCGCCTGCGGGGAAGGCGTGAAGTGTCGCCCGGCCATGTGAACTCCTGGGAAATATCGGTGAGGCGTGGTTGACGGTCCGATCGCTACGCGCGTCAACTGTTGGCATGGGCATGAACCTTCGTGCCGGGCGTCGCGCCCGGTCCGTCCGCGCCGGCGCCTTCGGCGCCCTGCTGCTGACCGTCCTCGTCGGCGCCCCGGCCACTGCCAGCACCCCCACCG
>NZ_SMKI01000605.1 GCF_004348415.1 Streptomyces hainanensis | reverse complement strand
GAAGGGGGCGGTGGCCAGCGGGGGGATGTCGCGTTCCGGGGCGATGCCGCCGAGGTGTTTCGCGAGGGCGGCCAACGGGCCGAGGCCGGCGAGGGTGTTGGCCACCGGCGCCAGCCGGAGCGCCGAGGCCAGGGCGAGCCAGCGCGGCAGCCGGCCCATCGCGTAGTGGGCCGCGGGGCGGCGGCGCCCCGCGTAGTGGTGGTGCAGGAACTCGGCCTTGTAGGTGGCCATGTCGACGCCGACCGGGCAGTCGCTGCGGCAGCCCTTGCAGGAGAGGCAGAGGTCGAGCGCGTCCCGCACCTCGGGCGACCGCCAGCCGTCCGTGACCACCTCGCCGATCAGCATCTCGTGCAGCAGCCTGGCCCGGCCCCTGGTGGAGTGCGTCTCGTCGTGGGTGGCCCGGAAGGAGGGGCACATCACGTCAGAACCAGGCGTCGTGACCCGGCACCTGGCGACGCCCACGCAGCGCCGGACGGCGGCCGAGAAGTCGCCGTCGTCGTGCGGGTAGGAGAAGGCCAACGGGCCCGGCTTCACCGGGAGTCCGGTGAAGCGCAGGTTCGCGTCGAGCGGGGCCGGGCGGGCCAGGACGCCCGGGTTGAGGCCGCCGTCCGGGTCCCACAGGTCCTTGAACTCCTCGAAGACGCCGACGAGTTCGTCCCCGTACATGCGGGGGAGCAGCTCGGCGCGGGCCAGTCCGTCGCCGTGTTCGCCGGAGAGCGAGCCGCCGTGCGCGGCGACCAGGTCGGCCAACTCCACGCTGAACTCGCGGAACCGGGCGATGCCGGGCGGGGTGAGCAGGTCGAAGTCGATGCGGATGTGGATGCAGCCGTCGCCGAAGTGACCGTACGGCGCGCCGCGCAGCCCGTGGTCGCGCAGCAGCCCGCGGAACTCGCGGAGATAGCCGCCGAGTCGGGCCGGCGGCACCGCGCAGTCCTCCCAGCCTGGCCACGCCTCGCCGCCGTCCGGCAGCCGGGTGGCGGTGCCGGAGGCGTCCTCCCGCACCCGCCACAGCGCGCGCTGCCCGGCCGGGTCCGCGACCACCTTCCAGCCGGTGAGGTCGGCGGCGGCCGCCCGGCCGATCGTCTCCGCGGCGGCGCGCGCCTCGGCCGGGTCGGCGCCGCCGGTCTCGACGAACAGCCAGGCGCCGCCTGCCGGCAGCACGCCGAGCGCGGCCTCGCCGACGAGGTCGGCGGCCATGCCCTCGACGGTCAGCGGCCCGTACGCCAGCAGCCCGGCGGCCGCCTCGGCGGCGGCCGACTCGTCCGGGTAGCCGAGCACCGCGAGGGCCCGCGCGGCCGGCGCCGGCACCAGCCGCATCGTGGCCTCGGTCAGCACGCCGAGGGTGCCCTCGCTGCCGGTGAAGGCGCGGGCCCAGTCGCGACCCTTCTCCGGCAGCAGTTCGTCGAGCGCGTAGCCGGAGATCCGGCGCGGCAGTTCGGGGTAGCCGGTGCGCAGCAGCGCGAGCCGGTCGGCGACCAGCGTCTCGACGGCCGAGCGCAGCGGTGCCGGCACCTCGTGGCCGCCGCGGGCCAGCCGGGCCCGGTCGCCGCGGTAGGTGAGGACGTCGAGTTCGAGGGTGTTGTCGGCCGTGGTGCCCCAGGCGACGGAGTGCGAGCCGCAGGCGTTGTTGCCGATCATGCCGCCGATGGTGCAGCGGCTGTGGGTGGACGGGTCGGGGCCGAAGGTGAGGCCGTGCTCGGCGGCCGCGTCGCGCAGCGTGTCGCAGACGACGCCCGGCTGGACGACGGCGGTGCGGGCCTCCGGGTCGACGGCCAGCACCCGGTTCATGTGGCGGGTGAAGTCGAGGACCACGCCGGTGCCGGTGGCCTGGCCGGCGATGCTGGTGCCGCCGCCGCGCGGCACGACCGGGGTGCCGTGCGCGCGGCAGACGGCGAGCGCCGCGGCCACGTCGTCCGCGTCGCGCGGGGCGACGACCCCGACCGGGACCCGCCGGTAGTTGGAGGCGTCCATGGTGACCAGCGCCCGGCCGGCCGCGTCGAAGTCGACCTCGCCGCGGACCGTGGCCCGCAGCGCGGCGGCCAGCTCCGTCACCCGGGCCGTACCCGCCGGCGACCGTTCCTGTCCCGACCGTTCCTGTCCTGATCGGCCCTGTCCCGATTGCCCCTGTCCAAATTGATGGCGCATGACCACAGCCTGCCCGCTTCGGCGGCTCGAATCGATCGTCAGCGACGGGAAACGCTCATCGAACACACAGAAGTGACACGCGAGACGAGAACGGTCTTCATACCAGATCCATACCTGACATCTCATCCCTCGGTGGGAAGTCACCTATAGTGTGGGCGAATTGAACAGGTCCCCGTCAGCGAGGTCCCGGGTGATGACAGCGCACATACCTCTGCACCTCCGGGCGGTGCGCCCCCCGCTCCGGCCGGTAGTGATCGCCCTGCTCGGCTCGGCCGTCGTCACCGGCGCCGTCTGGGCGGCGGCCCTCGCCGAGGCTCCCGAGTCGTTCCGCACCCCCCTGGTCTGGGGCGGCGGCGCCGCGGCGCTCGCGTTGTGCGCGGCGGTGACCGCCGCCGTGGCCCACGCCGGCCGCTACCGGGTGCTGCGGGAGCGGGTGCAGGCACACGAGCGGGCCGTCGCACGCTTCGTCGACACCTCGGTGCCGCGGCTGGTGGAGCGGCTGCGCGGCGGCGCCTCGGCCGAGACGGCGATCGCGGCCGTCGAGCGGCCCGACGACGCCCAGACCCAGCGCGTGATGCGCACCACGGCCGAGGAGATCGCCCGCAGCGAGGCCACCAAGGCCGCCGCGATGGCGGCCTGCGCCAACGCCGCGGGACGCATGCAGGCGCTGTCCACCAGCATGCTGGCCAGCCTGCGGGAGATGGAGCACCGGCACACCGACGACGACGTGTTCGAGGACCTGCTGCACCTCGACCACCGCACCGCCCAGGCGGGCCGGCTCGCCGACAGCATCGCGGTGCTCACCGGCGCCAGGTCGGGCCGCCGCTGGGGCAAGCCGATCGTGATGGAGAGCGTCCTGCGCGGCGCCATGGGCCGGATCGGCGGCTACCAGCGGGTCAGGCTGCACTCCGCGGTCGGCGTCGCCGTCGCCGGCCACGCCGCCGAGGGCGTGATGCACGCGCTGGCCGAACTGATGGACAACGCGGCCAACTTCTCGCCGCCCAACGCCGAGGTGCACGTCTACGCCGAGGAGGTCCCGGCCGGCGTCGTCGTCACCATCGAGGACAGCGGCCTGGTGATGAGCGAGGTGGCGCTGCGCCGCGCCGAACGCGCCGTCTCCAGCGAGGCCCTCGACCTGACCACCCTCTCCGGCACCCGCCTCGGCCTCGCCGTGGTCGGCGTGCTGGCCCGCAAGCACGGCCTCTCGGTCTCCTTCCGGCCCTCCGCGCGCGGCGGCACCGGCGCCCTGCTGATGATCCCGCAGGAGCTCGTCACCCGCCCCAAGTCCGACCGGATCGACGACCAGGACACCGCCTCCCGGCGCGGCCTCACCGTCAAGCTGCGCCCCTCGGGCGACGGCGCCTCGTCCGGCGCCTCGTCCGGCGCCCGGCTGCCGGTCGCCGGCGGCACGGTGGCCCTGGCGGTCGGCGACGCGCCCGTCACCGACGAGCCGCGCCCCACCGCGGAGCACGCGCCGGCCAGGGACGGCGGCGTCATCGAGACCGGCGGCGTGCCGCAGGTCAACGAGGCCGGGCTGCCCAAGCGCCGCCGCGGCCGCACCCTGGCCAAGGCGCATCCGGAGGGCCTCGGCCAACAGCGCCCCGCGCCCGCGCCCACGCCCGCGCGCGGCCCGTCGGCCGCCGAGTCGGGCACCCGCTTCCTCGCCTTCCGGCAGGCGGCCCTGGGGCAGGGCCGGCCCCCGAAGAACGACGAGACGACGGCCGGTGGGACGACGGCCCGTCTCTTTTACACATCTCTCTCGTACCCACGAACCTTTGGG
>NZ_SMKI01000604.1 GCF_004348415.1 Streptomyces hainanensis | reverse complement strand
GGGCAGGGACTGGCGTGGGGGTCATGCTCGGCTCCTCGGGTGCTCGGTCCTGGTGGGGGTGGACGTGTCGCGTGGCGCGCCCGTCAGAGCGAAGAAGACCTCGTCCAGGCTGGGCAGGCGCAGGGCGAACTCGGCCAGGGCGATGCCCCGTTCGTCGAGGCGGCGGGCCACGTCGTAGACGGCCCGGTCGCCGTCGACGGGCACCACCAGTCCGTGTCGGCCCGCGCGTTCGACCGGGTGTCCGCAGACCGCCGCGAGGACCTGGGCCACCTCGTCCGTCCGGTCCTGGTCCCGGGGGCGGGCGGCGATGGCCTGGCCGCCGACGATCTGCTTGAGGTCAGGCGGGGTGCCGTGCGCGATGACGCGCCCGTCGTCGATCACCGCGATCTCGTCGGCGAGCGCGTCGGCCTCCTCCAGGTACTGCGTGGTCAGCAGCACGCTCGCCCCGTCCGCGGTGAGTTCGCGGATGATCCGCCACAGCTCCTCGCGCCGGCCGGGGTCGAGGCCGACGGACGGCTCGTCGAGGAAGACGACGCGGGGCCGGCCCACGAGGCTGGCCGCGAGGTCGAGCCGGCGGCGCATCCCGCCGGAGTAGGTGGCCACCGGCCGGCGCGCGGCGTCGCCGAGGCCGAACCGGTCGAGCAGCTCCGTCGCGCGGCGCACGGCGTCCGGTTTGCGCAGGTCGAGCAGCCTGCCGAGCAGGACGAGGTTGCCCAGGCCCGTCAACTCCTCGTCCAGCGTGGCGTACTGGCCGGTCAGCCCGATCAGCCGGCGCACCCGCGCGGCCTCCCGGACGACGTCGTGGCCCCCGACGCGCGCCGTGCCCGCGTCGAACCCGGTCAACGTCGCCAGGACGCGGATCGCCGTGGTCTTCCCAGCGCCATTCGGCCCGAGCATGCCCAGCACGGTGCCGGGGCGTGCGTGGAGGTCGACCCCGGCGAGCGCCGTGGTCCCGCCGAACCTCTTGACCAGCCCTTCGGTACGGAACGCGTAGTCGTCCATGCGTCCGGGTTCTCCTCCCGATGGATGCACATCTCGATTCAGATGACGACGTCATCCGGATTTTGAGAGTATCCTAAGTCTCGGCCACGGCAGGAGCCGGCGGAACGAGCGGAACGAGCGGGAGGGAACGGTGATGGCTCGACTGACGCGGGTGCAGCAGCAGGCGCGCACGCGCGCCGCGGTGTTGGCCGCGGCGCGGCGGGAGTTCGTCGAGTACGGCTACGGCGCGGCGAAGATCGACCGGATCGCCGAGCGGGCGGAGTTGACCCGGGGCGCGGTGTACTCGAACTTCCCCGGCAAGCGCGCGCTGTATCTGGCGGTGCTGGTCGAGATGGTCGAGCGCGCGTGGCCGAGCGAGGCCGCCGCGCGCCCGGATTCCGTGCCCGACGCGCTCGGGCGGTTCGCCCGGGTGTGGCTGGAGCGGCTGCCGCTGGTCGACGACACGGCGGCCGGTGGCCGGCTGCAACTGCGCTCGCTGGTGGGCGTGGTCGACGACGGGCCCGCGCGGGCGGTGCTGACGCAGATCGCCCGGCTGGAGGCGCTGCTGCTGGCGATGGGTCTCGAGGAGTGCGAGCCGGGTGCCGCGCGGGGGCGGCGGGTCCGGCTCGCCGAGTTGGTGCTGACGCTGTTGGGCGGCTCGGGGTTGCTGGCCGAGCTGACGCCCGGCTTCGGCGACCCCTTCGACCGGACCCGCGCCTGCGAGCACCTGGCCGGCCTGGACCTCGGCGATGTCTGGGCGCCGCCGCACCTGCCCTACGTCGAGCCCGGCGAACCGTGCCGGGACGGCTGGGACCCGCCGTCGGGTCTGGTGGACCGGCTCACCGGGGGCGAGGTCGACCTCGGGGCCGAAGGACTGGTGACGGTGCTGGGCGCCGGCCGGCTGTCCGCCGCCGAGGAGGCCGTCCGCTCGGTCCCGCCCGGCGAACAGGTCACGGTGGCCGTGGTCACCGCCGCGCCGGCCGAGACGGGGGGCCTCGTGCGGCTCCGGGTCAGCGACCTGGCCGGTTGCCTGCGCCGCGTGTTCCCGCCCGAGGCGTGGCGAGGGCTCCGGCTGGTCGTGGACGACGAGGCCCTGGTCGCCACCGCCCTCGGGCTGACCGCCGTCGACGACGAGACGGAGGCCGCCGTGCGCGTCCGGGGCGGCGCGATCGTCGCCCGGGCGAGCGGGCGCAGCGCCGGGTACGCCACGACGCTCACCCGCGTCGACGGCGGGCGGTCCCGGGAGGCCACGCCATGACGCGCGCCGAACCACCGCTGGTCGAGGGCGGGTTGGTGGTGCTCCACGCCCTGCGCTGCGGCGGCCACGCCGGCGTCGCCCGGGTGGCCGCCACCACGGGCCTCGACGCGTCGGACGCCGAGTCCGCGCTGATCGACCTGGCCGTCGCCGGTCTCGTCACGTACCAGGCCGGCCCGTTCGGCGCCTGGGGCCTGACGGACGCCGGCCGCGCCGCGGACGCCGAGCTGATATCCGACGAGTTGGCGCGAGCCGGCGCCCGTGCGGCGGTGACGGCGGCGTACGAGCGCTTCCTGGTCCTCAACCCGGAGTTGCTGGATCTCTGCACGGCCTGGCAACTGCGGTCCGTCGACGGCGCGTTGACCGTCAACGACCACGGCGACGCGGCGTACGACGCCCGGGTGCTCGGCCGGTTCGCCGACCTGGACCGCCGGGCCGCCGCCGTCTGCGCCGAGTTGGCCGCGGCGCTGCCCCGGTTCGGCCGGTACCGGGCCCGGCTGGGCGGGGCCCTGGACCGGGCGGCAGCAGGCGAGTTGACGTATGTGGCCGACCACACCGCCTCGTACCACACGGTGTGGGCGGAGCTCCACGAGGATCTGCTCGCGACGCTGGGGATACCGCGGTGAGGTGGATCCGCCCACTCGCCGCGCGGGGCGAGGAACCGGTGGAGCCCGTCGCGTTGCTGGGCGCCAAGGCGCACGGCCTGGTGACGCTGCGCCGGCTCGGGCTGCCGGTGCCGGCCGGGTTCGTCGTCACCACCGAGGCGTGCCGGGCGTTCCGGCGCGCGGGCCGGCTGCCCGCCGGGCTCGACGGCGAACTCGTCGCCGCCATGGGTGAGTTGGAGGCGGCGACGGGGCGCGGGTTCGGCGCGGCGCGGGAGCCGTTGGCCGTCTCGGTACGCTCCGGCGCGAGCGTCTCGATGCCCGGCATGATGAACACGATCCTCAACCTGGGCCTGACGAGCGAGGCCACGGCGGGGCTGGCCGCCGAGACCGGCGACGCGCGCTTCGCGCGGGACGCGCGACGCACGTTCCTGTCCACCTTCGCCGCCGCGCTCACCGAAACGGACGGGGCGGGCCGGACGATTCCCGAGGACGACGCGGTCGGGCAGTTGCGGCTGGCCGTGGCGGCCGTCCTCGCCTCGTGGGACGCGCCGCGCGCGCGAACCTACCGCGCCCTGCACGACATCCCGCACGACCTCGGCACCGCCGTGATCGTGCAGGCGATGGTCTTCGGGAACCGCGACGACCGCAGCGGCACCGGGGTCGCGTTCAGCCGCGACCCCAACACCGGGGAGCCCGTGCCGTACGGCGACGTCCTGTTCGGGCGCCAGGGCGACGACGTCGTCTCCGGCCGCTCCGCCACCCGGCCGCTGCGCGAACTCGCCGGCCGGGAGCCGGCCGTGTGGGCCGGGCTGCTCGACGCGCTGCGCCGCGTCGAGGGGCACCACCGCGACGCCTGCTACGTCGAGTTCACCTTCCAGACCGGCGAGTTGTGGCTGTTGCAGGCCCGGCCAGGCCGGTTCGTCGGCGCGGCGGCGGTGCGGCTCGCCACCGATCTCGCCGACGAGGGGCTGATCACCCGGCACCAGGCACTGCTCAGGGTCTCGCCGCGGCACCTCGCGCACGTCCGCACGCCCCGCATCGCGGCGGCCGCGCGGGCCGACGCGCTGGGGCGGGGCGTGGGGGCCTGCCC
>NZ_SMKI01000603.1 GCF_004348415.1 Streptomyces hainanensis | reverse complement strand
GGCGGGGGGTGTACCCAGCACCACCCCCGGACCGGTGGGCTAGCCGGCTCGGCCGGCGCGCGGCGTGGCGGCAGAGTGGTGCACATGATCGAGACGATGCCGGCGGGCGCCGCCGTGAAGTACCAGGGCACTTCGAGCCGCTTCGGGCGTGAACTGGCGTACCTCCTCTCCGGGTTGCCGGTGGGCGTGGTGGCCTTCACGGTGGCCGTGACCGGGTTCTCGCTCGGGGTCGGCGGGCTCGTGGCCGTCTTCGGGGTGCCCGTGCTCGCCGGGACGCTGGCCGCGGCGCGTGGCTTCGCGCGGGGCGAGCGTGCCCGGGTGGCCGCCGTGACCGGGCGCGCCATGCCGGAACCGAGCTACCGCGAGCCGCGCGGCACGGGGCTCGCCCGCTGGTGGCACGCGCTGGGCGACCCGCAGGCGTGGCGGGACTGGACGCACATGGTCGTCGCCCTGCCCGTGCGGCTGCTCACCTTCAGCTTCGCGATCACCTGGACGCTGGGTGGGCTGGGCGAGCTCTGCTACGGGCTGTGGTCCTGGTCGCTGCCGCGCGACGGCGGCGAGGAGGGCATCCTCGACCTGGCCTTCGGCATCGACTCCACGGTCGCCGACATCGCCTTCAACACCGGCGTCGGGGTGCTGCTGCTGGCCACCGCCGTCCCGATGGTGCGGGGGCTGACCGCCCTCCAGGCCGGGGTGGCACGCGGCGTCCTCGTCCGCGCCTGACCACCACCGACCGACGCCGGCCCGGGCACTCGCCCTGGCCGGCGCCGGCCTGTCTCAGGCGAAGTCCCTGGTGGCGGGGAGTTGGCCGTCGTGCCGGACGCGGCGGCGCGCGGCCTTCACCACGCGGTGATCCGGCGGATGGAGACGCGCTCGTGTCGTGGGACGACGAGATGGACGAACATCCCGTTGGGGACGATGGCGTCGCCGCCCCTGAGGGCGCCTCCCTGACAGGTCGTACCGTCCAGGTACAACGCCTCGGCGGCCCGAACGAGCTCGTCGGCCCGCTTCTCCACCTCGGCGACGAGGACCGGCGGAGCGCCGGCCGCGACCGTCTCTTCGTCGGGGGCGTACTCCCACGCCCAGCTCAACCGGCGGCCTCGCGCGCCTCGTTGACGACCGCCAGCAGCTCGTCTGCGGCCTTGCGCCAGGCTGGAGCGTCCTTGTCGAGGGTCTGCGCGGTGCGCTCCGCCGCCCGGCGGCGGGCGGCCAGATCGGGGCGGCGTTCGATTTCCACCTCGCCGGCCCAGACGGCCAGCCACCCTCGAACGGGTCCGAGGGTGTCGCCCTGGGCGGCGAGCGAGAACGCCTCGTCCTTCTGCCGCTGCATCTCTGACAACCGGTGCGGCGCGATACGCGCCATGGCGAGGAGCAAGGCATCGGGCGTGCGCGGCGGCCGCGAGATCAACTCACCGTCGTCCGTGCTCGGGCTCTGCGCTCATGTCGGCCTCCCCAGTGGGCGTCGCCCTTCGGCTGACCAGAGTAGCCGGGGAGGCTGACGATGACGGCGGTTCGTCCGTGTCGGCCCGCGACCACCGGGCTCAGGCCAGCCGGGCCGCCGCGCGGCGGTCGGCGTGGGCGCGGTGGGTGGCGTAGAGGGTGATGCCGGCCGTGGTCACCAGGGCGGTCAGCGCGAACGCGACCAGGCCCGACCAGTCGGCCGCGTGGTAGATCACCGCACCGGTGGTGCCGCCCAGGCTGGCGCCCAGGTAGTACGCCACCTGGTAGAGCGCCGACGCCTGCGCCCGGCCCTCGGTCGCCGCCCGGCTCACCGAGCCGGAGGCCACCGCGTGGCCGAAGAAGAAGCCGCCGGTGATCAGCACCAGGCCGGCCAGGACCGGCACCAGCCGCTCCGACAGGGTCAGCAGCAGACCGGCCGAGACCGTGGTGATCGCCGCGTAGAGCGCGCCACGCCGGCCGAGCCGCTCGATCATCGGGCCGGTGACGGAGGCCGAGCCGGTGCCGACCAGGTAGATGACGAACACCGAGCCGGCGAGCCCGGCCGAGAGGCCGAACGGCTCGTCGACCAGCCGGAAGCCGATCACCGTGTACACCGCGCTGAACGCGGCCATCAGCAGCATCCCGATCGCGTAGAGACGCAGCAGCAGCGGCTGCGACAGGTGCGCCCGCACCGCGCCGAACAGCACCCGCGGGCGCAGCGGCGCCGGCCGGAAGTTCCGGCTCCTCGGCAGCAACACCCGGTAGACGACCGCCGCGACGAGCGCCATCACCGCCACCGCGCCCAGCGCGGCCCGCCAGCCGAAGCCGTCCGAGACCCAGCCGGTCAGCACCCGGCCGACCATGCCGCCCACGCTGTTGCCCGCGATGAACAGGCCGACCGCGCCGACCGTGGCCCGCGAGTCGAGCTCCTCGGAGAGATAGGCGACGGCCGACGCCGGGATGCCGGCGATCGCCGCGCCCTGCAGCGCGCGCAGGGCGACCAGGCTGCCCAGGTCCGGCGCGAACGGGATGACCAGCGCCAGCGCCACGGCCACGCCGACCGAGACCGTCATCATCCGCCGGCGGCCGAACCGCTCGGAGAGCGCGCTCAGCGGCAGCACCGCGACGGCCAGGCCGATGGTGGCGGCGGAGACCGTCCAGCTGGACGCGTCGGCGCCCACCCCGAAGGCGGTCGCGATGTCCGGCAGCAGTGACTGGGTGGAGAACAGCATGGCGAAGGTGGCCAGGCCGATCGCGAACAGCGCGAGGTTGATGCGCGTGCGAGAGAGGGGCCGCGAGGGAGGACGCACGTCGGTCGGGACGGTCGGGAACGGCGCGGTGGAGGCCCCCGCGGTGGCGGGGGCCCCGACTAGGTCACTGGGCATACCAACAAACTAGGACCCCGAATCTCATGCGTCCAATGCACGAATCTGCGAAGATCGATCCACCAGTGCATCAGCAGAGGTGAGGGGCGCGTATGTCATCGCCGCGCAACGAGAATGACACCGGCGTTACACCGGTCACACCCGGGGGAGCCGACCTCTCCCCGGACTCCTGGGCCGCGTTGCTCACGCCACGGCTCGCCCAGTTCGCCGCCGTCGCCAGGCATGAGCACGTCACGCAGGCGGCCCGCGGGCTGGCCGTCCCGCAGTCCACGCTCAGCCGGGCGATGGCCCGTCTCGAAGGGGACCTCGGCGTCACGCTGCTCGCCCGCCACGGGCGGCGCGTGACGCTGACCCCGGCCGGGCGCGCCTTCGCGCGGTCCGTCGAGCGCGCGCTCGGCGAGGTGGAGCGGGCCGCCGAGGCGGTGCGGACGGACGCCGACCCGGCCGCCGGCAAGGTCGCGTTCGGCTTCCTGCACACCATGGGCCCGGAGACGGTGCCCGCGCTGATCCGCGAGTTCCGCGAGGACCATCCACGGGTCCGCTTCTCGCTGGTCCAGAGCTACGGCGAGGACATGATCGAGCGGATGCGGGCCGGCGAGCTGGACCTCTGCCTCACCTCGCCGGTGCCGGAGGCGCCCGACCTGGTGACGCGGCGCCTCGACGAACAACGGCTCCACCTGGTCGTTCCCGCCGGCCACCGGCTCGCCGGCCGGCGCCGGGTGCGGCTCGCCGAGGCCGCGGACGAGCCGTTCGTCACGCTCGAACCCGGTTACGGGCTGCGGAGGTTGACCGACGAGCTGTGCGAGCGGGCCGGCTTCCGGCCCCGGGTCGCCTTCGAGGGCGAGGAGCCGGAAACGCTGCGCGGCCTGGTCGCGGCCGGGCTCGGCGTCGCGTTGCTGCCACCGCCGACCGTGGCCAGGCCCGGTGTCGTCGAACTCTCCGTCACCGCGCCGCGCGCCGCCCGCCAGATCGGCGTCGCCTGGCTCGCCGGCCACCCCGACACCCGGCCGGTCGCCGACTTCAAACGGTTCCTCCTCGGCCACCGGGGGCGGTTGGTCTCCGGCCAGGCGGCCAACGAGACGTAACGGCGCGGTGCGCCCGGCCGACGCGGGCCCGGCGGCGTCCGGGCCGGGTGGGTGG
>NZ_SMKI01000602.1 GCF_004348415.1 Streptomyces hainanensis | reverse complement strand
GAGCGGACCGGGGTGGAGCGGGGCGGGGTCACGACCGCACCTCCAGCACGGCGACGACCGGCTCGTCCCCGGTGCGGGAGCGCAGTTCGCCGCGGGCCAGGGCCAGCAGCGGTTCGGCGTCCAGCACGCCGGACAGGTCGGCGATCCGGGTGCCGAGCAGCAGGCGGACGGCCGGGGCGCGTACGCCGCCGTCACCGTAGGAGGTGGCCTCGCGCACCAGGTCGGCCAGCACACCGGGGGCGTCGGCGACGGTGGTGGTGGCCACCCGGGCGTCGGCCGCGTGCAGGCGCACCACGCCGTCGGCGTCAAGCACCCGGACCGGGTGCAGCGGCCGCCGCAGTCGTCGTCTGCGCACCGTCCCGTAGACGGTGTGGGCCGGGGTGCCGGCCAGCACCTCGACCTGGTCGGGCGGCACCTTGAGGCTGGCCGCGGCGGCGCGGAGGCGTTCGGCGTCGTCCGCGCGGTGGGCGCGGTCCTGGGTGCGCAGTTCGGTGGCGCCGGTGGCGATGGCCCGAACGGTGCTGGTCTGCGGGTCGACCGTGACCTCCACCTCGACCGCGTCCGGGCTCGCGCCCTGCGCGACCACGGCCTCCTCGGCCTCGTTGCGCACCCCGAGGATCTGTTCCTGGGTGGCGCCGGGAACGATCCGCTCGATCTGTTCGCGGACCAGTGCCAGGGCCACGCCCACCGGGCTGATCACCTCGTTGTGCGCGGCTATCCTCCCCGGCAGTCCGGTGATCTCGGCCAGGTGCGGGGTGACGGAGGCGGCGCCGCCTCCGCCGCCGACCAGGACGACGGCCTCCTCGTCGAGGCGGTAGTCGCGGATCATGCGGTCCACGACCTCCCGCACCCGGTTGGCGCCCGCGTCCAGCACGGCCTTCGCGGCGCCCGCCACGTCCGTGCCGAGTGTTCGGGCCAGCGGGGCGAGCGCCGCCGCCGCGACGGCGGGGTCCGACCGGGCGAAGTCGCCCTCGGGGACCCGGCCGAGGGCGTTGGCCGCGCAGGTCATCGTGAGCGCGAACCGCCCGCCCGCGGCCTCGATCACCGCGTAGTCGTCGGGGTCGCCCGGCATGGGCCCGACCAGGGCCAGGGTGGCGCCCTCGAGGTCCTCGGGGGCGGCGAAGCAGGCGTAGGGCAGGCCGGCTATGTGGGCGCTGCGCGGCCCGGCCGCGACCACCGCCCCGCCGCCGACGCGCACCATCGAGCCGCCGCCGACGCCGACCGTCCGCACGTCCAGCGCCGGCAGGTAGGAGGCCCGGCCGAGGATCTCGGCGTGCCGTACCGCGACCTTGCCGCGGTGGATGACGCTGATGTCGGTGGAGGTGCCGCCGGTCTCCAGGAAGACGCCCTCGCTTACCCGTTCCCGCATCAGCGCGCCCGCCACCCCGGCGGCGGGTCCCGACAGGATGGTGAGCAGCGGGCGGCGGCGCATCTCGTCCAGCGACATCACGCCGCCGTCGCAGCGCATCACCATGAGTGGCGCCCGCACGCCCGCCTTCACGACGGACGCGTCCACCAGGTCGGCGGTGGCCAGCATCCTGGGCAGGATCGCGGCGTTGACGACGGCGGTGCGGGTGCGCTTGCCGAGGCCGTAGAGGGAGGTGATCTCGTGTGCCGTGGTCACCGGCAGGCCGGCGGCCCGTGCCTCGGCCGCCACCGCGTCCTCGCCCTCCGGCGCGTCCACGCTGAACGGCTCGGTGGCGACGACGACTTCGGCGCCGGCCTCGCGGACCCGCGTCACCGCCTCCCGGACGGCGGCCGGTTCTGAAGGGTCGGCGAGGTGGGCGTAGCGCAGCGGGAGCGTGCGTCCCGGCGCCAACTCCAGCCTGCCGAGCGCGGCGAGGCGGCGGGTCAGGAAGCCGGCGGGGCCGGTGCCCATGCCGATCAGCCCGACGGGGGCGACGTCGCCCTCCAGCAGGGCGTTGGTAGCCTGCGTGGTGCCGTGCGCCAGGAACGTCACGTCCTCGGGGGCGCGGCCGATCTCGGTGAGCAGCCGGTCGAGCGCCTCCACGATGCCGTGCGCGACGCCGTCGTGATGGTGGTGGCTGGTCGGAACCTTCACCTGGCCGATCAGCTCCAGCGAGGTGGCGTCGACGGCCACCGCGTCCGTGAAGGTTCCGCCCACGTCGATGCCGACGCGCAGGCGGTGAGTGGTCCGTTGAGCGGTCATGTTCGAGGAACACCTCCTTGTGTGCCATGTCGGAAGTGGGCGGTGCCGGGCGGGACAGGTGGAGCTGTCCCGCCCGGGTTCACCGGCCACCTGGTGCGGGCCGCCGGGGCCCGGGGCGGTCAGTAGCCGCGGACGTCGGGCCAGTGGCGTTCGACGCCGGCGCGGTCGAGCACCCGCGCGAAGTCGGCGAACCGCTGTTCCTCCTCTCGCACCTGGTGCGGCGTGACCTTGGTGTCGAGGCAGTGGGCGGCCAGCGCGCCGGCGGCCTCGCCGATGTTCCACTCCACGGGGTGGAGGCGGTAACAGCCGTTGGTGATGTGGGTGGTGCCGATGTTCTTGCCCGCGGGCAGCAGGTTGGTGACCCGGCGCGGCAGCAGCGCGCCGAGGGGGATCTCGAACGGCACGGAGCCGATGTCGACGTAGTCGTCGCCGCCCGTCGAGGGGTGCAGGTCGATGCGGTAGCCGCCGACGCCCACCGAGTCGCGGTGCCTGGTGCCACCGCGGGGGCCGACCAGGTCGATCGCCACGTCGTGTTCGGTGACCGTGGTGACCGCCTTGATGCGCCTGGCCTCGCGCACGTAGGCCGACTTGGCCAGGCCGTCCGGGGTGCCCGTCACGTCGGGACGGATCCGCAGCCCGGGGAAGCCGGTGCCGCCGTCGGGGCGCGGCGCCTCGGTCTGGAGCCAGTACAGCACCGAGCGGGACAGCTCGCGCGCGCCCGCCAGCGCCTCCCGCGCGACGGTGTCGCCCGCGCCGACCAGCGGCTTCAACCAGTAGTCGTTCAGCGGCCAGTTGACCAGCGTGATGTCCGAGGCGAACGCGCCGGGGCGGTGCAGTCCGCGGGCCAGGATGCGGCGGAAGCCCCACAGTTCCTTGTCCCCCGCGTCCTCGCTCTGGTCGGCCGCGACGGCCAGGGGGTCGCCCTCCGGGTTGGGGCGGAACGAGCGCTCCACCGGCTCGAGCGTGCGCGGGTCGGGGGCGGTGAACCCGAGGAGCGGCCCCGGCCAGAAGTCCGGGCGGTAGGAGCGCCAGAACGCGTAGTCGGCGGGGCGGTCCCCCACGTGGTTCTCGCCCTCGTGGTGGGAGACGGCGAAGCAGACGGTGATGCCCTGCTGGTTGAGCGGCTGCGCCTCGTCGGGGGCGTGCGGCTCGTCGAACTCGGCGCGCGCCTCGGCGCCCAGCGCGTGCTCCACGCCCGCCAGTTCCAGGAGTTCCCCGGTCTCCGTGGCGTCGAGGACGTAGGGCGCCGTCACGGTGCGGCGGACGCCGTGCCGGGTGTCGAGCAGCGTCACGGCGCGCACCTGGTCGCCGTCGGTCTCGGCGGCGACCGGCCGGTGCTCGGTGAGCACGGTCAGCCGCCCGGCCGAGCGGTGCGGCGCGAGCATGGCCTCCAGCACGGCGAGCGCCACGCGCGGCTCGTGGCACAGCTTGCTGACGCGCCCGGCGCCGGGGTTCAGCTCGGCGACCGCCAGGGCCTCGGAACGCAGCGGGTACCAGCGGCGGTAGTGGTCCCTGATGTGGCCGCGCAACGCCCGGTAGGTCGCGGTGGTGCCGAACTGCTCGACCCACGGGTGCTCGTCGGGCGGCACGGCCTGCGCCGTCAGCTGGCCGCCGATCCAGTCGGTCTCCTCGGTCAGGACGGCGCGCCGCCCGGCCCGGCAGACGGCGAGCGCCGCGGCGACCCCGCCCAGGCCGCCGCCCACGATCAGGACGTCGGTCTCGGCGGGCGGGCTGGTCGGTTCCGGCATGGGGGGCTCTCCTCGGTGGGTGCGTGGGGCGCCGGCGGCGCCCGGGTCGTGCG
>NZ_SMKI01000601.1 GCF_004348415.1 Streptomyces hainanensis | reverse complement strand
CGTCCGAACTCGGACGCGCCCCGCTCCCCGCGTGACCCGAACCGTGCCGGTGCTCAGTGCACCGGCGTCACCGGCGCCTGCTCCCCGGCGGCCTCGCCTTCCTCGCTGGCGAGCCGCTCGTTGCCACTGGCGGTCTTCAGCGGCTTCTCCTTGATGAAGAGCACCACCAGCAGCGCCATCGCGGCGAACGGGGTGGCGACCAGGAACAGCTCCGCGGTCGCCACGCCGTAGGCGTCCTGCACGATCTCCCTGATCGGGTCGGGCAGCAGCGAGATGTCGGGCACCGAGTGCGCGCCGCCGCCGGAGGCCCCCTCCTCGCCGGTCGCCGGCAGCTGGCTGGCCAGCTCGTCCGCCACCCGGTTGGCCAGGATCGCGCCCAGCACGCTGGTGCCGATGGTGCCGCCCATGCTGCGGAAGAACGACAGCACGGAGGTCGCGGCGCCCAACTCCCTGGCCGGCACGTCGTTCTGCGCCGCCAGCACCAGGTTCTGCATCAGCATGCCGACGCCGACGCCCAGCAGCGCCATGTAGAGGCTCAGCAGCAGGAAGCTGGTGTCCCGGTCGATGGTGGCCAGCAGCGCGAGGCCGACCGTCATCACGGCGCCGCCGATCACCAGGTGGATCTTCCAGACGCCGGTGCGGGTGATGATCTGCCCGGCGACGGTGGAGGACACCAGTAGGCCCATGATCATCGGCAGGCCCATCAGCCCCGCGACGGTGGGGGAGTTGCCCAGCGAGATCTGGAAGTACTGGGAGAGGAAGACGGTGCCGCCGAACATCGCCAGACCCACCAGGAGGCTGGCGATCGTGGTCAGCGTGACCGTCCGGTTCCGGAAGATGCCCAGCGGGATGACCGGCTCGGGCACCCTGGACTCCACCAGGACGGCGGCGCCGAGCAGCACCGCACCACCCACCGTGAAGGCGCCGGTCTGCCAGGACATCCAGTCGAACTCGTTGCCGGCCAGGGTGACCCAGATCAGCAGCGAGCAGACGCCGGAGACGATCAGGAAGGCGCCCAGGTAGTCGATCTTGATCTCGCGCCGGCTGGTCGGGATGGACAGGGTGCGCTGGAGGATGAGGATCGCGGCCAGCGCGAACGGCACGCCGATGAAGAAGCACCAGCGCCACCCCAGCCAGGAGGTGTCCACCAGCACGCCGCCCACCAGCGGCCCGGCGACCGTGCCCACGGCGAACACGGCGCCGAAGATGCCCGCGTACTTGCCGAGTTGCCGCGGCGGGATGATGGCGGCCATCACGACCTGGACGAGCGCGGTGAGGCCGCCGGCGCCGATGCCCTGCACGACCCGGCTGAAGATCAACAGCCCGACGCCCTGCGAGAAGCCGGCCAGCAGCGAGCCGACGACGAACATCGCGAGCGACAGCTGGAGCAGCAGCTTCTTGTTGTAGAGGTCGGACAGCTTCCCCCAGAGCGGAACGGTGGCGGTCATCGCCAGCAGCTCCGAGGTGACGACCCAGGTGTAGGAGGACTGGGTGGCGCCCAGGTCGGCGATGATCCGGGGCAGCGCGTTGGCCACCACGGTGCCGGCCAGGATGGCCACGAACATGCCGGCCATCAGGCCGGTCATCGCCTGGAGTATCTGGCGTTGGTTCATGGCGGCCGGACCGGATGCCGGCGCCTCTGGTGAACTCACGGTCGTTCCTTCTCGGTACTCGGTGAAAGGGACGCGGCGAGACCGACGGCGGTGGCCGCGCGCCGGTCTCGCCGCCGGTGGTCAGCCGACCGGGCCGCGGTCCTCCGCGGTGGGGGCGGGCAGCCCGGCGGCAAGCTGGGTGAAGGCGCTGTGGAAGATCGGCTGGAACGCCTCGGCCGAGCGCGTGCTCCAGTGTTCGATGGCCACCCGGACGGCGGTGCCGGCCATGGCCGCCACCAGGCGCGGGTAGAGCCCGACCGCCGCCGGGTCGACGTCGTACGCGTCCGTGACGTCGGCGCTCTCCCCGGATGCCGGGGCCCCGGCGTCGCCGGTCGCCGGGTGGAGCCGCCGCGCGACGGCCGTGGCCAGGCCGAACTCGTCCGCCGTGTGCGCGCCCAGGCTGCGGACCAGCAGGTGCGGCGCCTGCCTGAGCACCTCGGCGCGGAGCTGCCACAGCCCGTGCCGCGCCTCGACGTCCACCAGCTCGGCGATCAGCGCGTCGCGCACGGCGTCGAGCGGGCTGAGCTCGGCGGGCGCGGCCAGCACGGCGTGCCTGACCCGCTCGCTCAGCTCGTCGTCGATCATCACGAAGGCGTCGTCGCGTTGGTCGAAGTAGTTGAAGAAGGTGCGTGGCGAGACGCCGACCTCGGCGCTGATCGCCTCCACGGTCACGTTCTCCACTCCCCGCGCCACGGCGAGCCGCACGGCCGCCTCGCCCAACGCCGCCCGGGTCGCCTGCTTCTTGCGCTCGCGCAGCCCCACGGGCACCGATCTCTCCGCCACACATTGCAGGGTATGAAAAAATTCAGAATACGCAAAACTAATTTTCAACGATCGACTCCGCGTCGGAAGAGGCCGTCACATCCCGGCCGACCCCCGTCACCCCTCCGGGTGTTTCTGCCCGCCAACGTCGTCCGGGAGGCTGACAGCCGGCCCGGAGCCCCCGTCCCGGTGTGGAAACGTGTGCCCCCGCCACACAGCGACCGCACCGCACGAACCCGACCGCGCCGCACGGCGTGTCGAGTGGACGAGGGAGAACCATGTACGAATGGCTGCGCGACACCATGGTGGGCAGACTCCAACTCCCCGCCGCCGGAGTCCGGCCCGAGGCCACCCCCGAGGAGGCCGGCCTCGACTCGCTCGCCGTGACGGAGCTGGTCCTCATCGCCCGACAGGAGCTCGGCCTCGAACTCGACGAGGACGAGCTCTACGGCCTGCGGACCGTGGCGGAGGTCGCCGAGTTCCTGCGCCGCCGGACCGAGCCCGTCGCCTCGTGACCGCCGGCCGGCCCGCCGCCGTGCTGAGCGGCCTCGGCTCCTGGCAGCCCCCCACGGTGGTCGGCAACGACGTCGTCGCCGCGCGACTCGGCGTCAGCGAGGAGTGGATCCTCCAGCGCACCGGGGTGTGCACCAGGCGCCGCGTCGAACCGGGCACCGCGACCGTCGAGATGGCGGTCGAGGCCGGCACCCGCGCCCTGAAGTCGGACGGCTCCGGCCAGGTCGACGCCGTGCTGCTGGCCACCGGCACGCCCGACCGGCTCTGCCCGTCGAGCGCGCCCACCCTCGCCGCCCGGCTGGGGCTCTGCGGCGTCGCCGCCCTCGACGTCGCCGGCGCCTGCTCCGGCTTCCTCTACGGCCTGGCCGTCGCCGGCGGCCTCCTCGCCGCCGGAACGTTCCACCGTGTCCTGCTGGTCGGCGCCGACACCATGTCCTCGGTCGTCGACCCGGAGGACCGCACCACCGCCGCGATCTTCGGCGACGCCGCCGGCGCCGTCGTCCTGCGCGCCGGAGACCCCGGCGAACCCGGCGCCCTCGGCCCGTTCGTCCTCGGCAGCGACGGCGACCACGGCGACCTCATCCACATCGCCGGTGGAGGAGCCCTCAACCGCCACGGCCGCGTCTCGCTCGCCATGGACGGCCGATCCGTGTTCCGCCACGCCCTGCACCGGATGGGCGGGGCGGTGGCCGACGCCGCCGAGCTGGCCGGCTGGTCGCTCCACGAGGTCGACCGGTTCGCGGTCCACCAGGCCAACGCCCGGATCTCCCGCGCCCTCGCCGCCGACCTCGGCGTCGACCCGGCCCGCTGGATCAGCAACATCGAACACGCGGGGAACACCACCGCCGCCTCCGTGCCCCTCCTTCTCGACCACGCCAACCGGCACGGCGGCCTCGCCCCCGGGCAGCGCGTCATCCTGGCGGCCTTCGGCGCCGGGCTCACCTGGGGCGGCACCAGCGTCACCTGGCCCGCGCTCGCCGCCGGGGACTGACGGCCGGGCCCCCGGCCCGCGTCCCCGTCCACCCCACGCAAGGAGCCCACCCATGC
>NZ_SMKI01000600.1 GCF_004348415.1 Streptomyces hainanensis | reverse complement strand
TCGCCCAACTGGCCCGTGCCCGCCTCGTCACCGTCGACGAGGACACGGTCGACCTCGCCCACGAGGCGCTGATCACGGCCTGGCCACGAGCTGGCGCCTCCGCAGCCGCCGCCGCTGTTCCCTGGTGAGCTGGTGTCGCCGCCGGTCGTACCCACGGCGGCACCGCAGCCCGGGGCCCAGCCGCCCGTGGCGGCGGCCGAGCCGCTGCCCATGAGCGGCAGCACCGCGGCGTCGGCCAGCTGCGCGCGCAGGTCGAGATCGGTCAGCGCGACGATCCCGCCCACCGCCACCAGCGGGGCCAGGGCCGTCGCGCCCACGACGGCCAGGCGGTACCGGGACACCGCCTCGACGCCGGCGGTCGGCAGCGGGTCCCGGCCGGGGCCGAACACCAGGCCCGTCATCAGGGCGCCGACGGCCACCGCCACCATCACGGCCGCCCCGGTCGTCTCCGACGAGTCGCCGGCGGCGAGCACGATCAGCAGCACAAGGGACACCAGGCAGACGACCAGCGCCAGCGTCACGGCGAGCCTGGCCGCCGACCGCCAGGCGAGCCGGTGGCTGGGTCGCAGCAGCAGGCCGCGCGCCACCAACCTCTCGCCGACCGCCACCACCGCCTCCGAGCCGGCGAGGCCCCGGCGGACCGCGCGCATCGGCGCCTCCCAGCCGGTGCCGCACTGCGTGAGCACCTCACGCTCCAGGGCGTCGTCCGCGACGGGTTCGACGACGTGCAGCACGCCGCCGTCGATCAGGATCCGCCCCTTGTCGTACAGGGCGCACAGCACGGTGTCCGCGACCCTGCCGGGACCGCCGATCAGGAACGCCGCCTCGTACGGCGACTCCACGGCCGGCTCACCGAGTTGCTTGGGCAGGGTGTTCAACGCCCGGCGTCTCGCGGAGAACAGCCGGGCGAGGCCGATGGCCAGCGGAAGGCCGGCGAGGATGTAGAAGGCCAGCATGTGGTTACCCCCCGTTTTTTCCGAATAGTCGCGCGAGCCGTCCCCTCGGCCGCGTCGTGCGCCGCCCCAGCCACGCCTCGAGGGCGCGCCTGGTCGCCCGGTCGGGCAACCGGTCGCCGGTCAACAGATGTCGTGCGAAGGCGACGGCGTCCTGGCCGTAGCCGCCGACCATCGGGTGGGAGCGCACGTACGCCAGCACCGCCGGCCGGTAGCCGTCTCCCAGGATCGCGGGCAGTTCGGGCGCGACCCGCGCCAACACCCCCGCCCGCTTGGCGGCCAGCGCGTCCCGCTGGACCCGCAGCCGCACCGCGTCGAAGCCCTCGGGCACCGGCCCGTCCGCCGTGAGCGCGGCCAGCAGCGCGTCCTGCCGGGCCGCCAACCGCCGCCTGGCGGCGTCGAGTTCGCCGGAATCCGGCGTCGGCTCAGCCATGCCGGACCCCCGCCACCACCTCGCGGATGGCCGTCAGTTCACCGGCGAACTCCGTCAACGGGCCGAAGTTCTCGTCCCGTTCGAGCAGCACCCCGGGCGGCTCCGTCCTGGCGCACAGTTCGCCGAGCACGTCGAGCACCGCCGGCGGCACCGGATGGGCGTGGCTGTCGTGCCAGACGCCGTCCCGCTCGACGCCGCCGGCCACGTGCACATAGGCCAGCGCGTCGAGCGGGATGCCGTCCAGGGCCGCGGCCGGGTCCTCCCCGCGGTTGACGTGATTGGTATGCAGGTTCGCGACGTCGATCAGCAGCCCGACCCCCGTACGGTCCACCAACTCGGTCAGGAACTGCCCCTCCGTCAACTCGTCACCCGGCCATCCGAAGAGCGCCGCGATGTTCTCCAGCGCCAACGGAACGGGCAGCGCGTCCTGGGCGATCCGGACGTTCTCGCACAGCACCCGCAGCCCGTCGCGGGTGCGGGGCACCGGCAGCAGGTGCCCCGCCTCCACGGCCGGCGTCCCGGTCAGCGCCCCGCCCCCGCGGACGAAGGCGATGTGCTCGGTGACCAGCGGAGCGTCGAGCGTCTCCGCCAGCCACGCGAGCGACACCAACCGGGACGGCGAGGGCCGCTCGGCGCCCCCGAGCCCGAGCGACACCCCGTGCGGCACCACCGTGATGCCGCGCCCGACGAGCCTTCCCAGGCTCTCCGGGAGATGGTCGGGGCAGATGTTCTCCGCGACCACCTCGACCCAGTCGATCCCCGGCAACTCCTCGACGACGGCCGCGATCTCCGGCCGCCAGCCGATCCCCATCCCCAGTCGCGGCACGCTCTCCCCCTACGACCCCGGTTGTCGGAACCACTCCTCGTGAACTTCGGTACTTCGGTACTCCGTGGCAGAGTTGTCTCCGGCCCGGGGGTTCGGGAATCCCCCTGGTCGATGTTCAGAGCTAGATCTGAGGTTTGGGCTCAGGAACGGGCCCGGATGTGGGACGAGGTGCTGGATGCGACTGGCGGGTGTCTCGCGGCGCTACGGACGGCGTGGGCCCTGGGTGCTCAGCGGCGTCGACCTGGAGCTGCGACCCGGAACGCTCACCCGGGTCGACGGCGGCAACGGCTCGGGCAAGTCCACGCTGCTGCGCCTCGTCGCCGGCCTCGACGTGCCGAGCCGGGGCCGGATCACCGGCCGGCCGCGGCGCGTCGGCTACGTCCCCGAGCGGTTCCCGCCCGCGCTGCCGCTGACCGCCCACGGCTACCTCACGCACCTCGGCCGGGTGCACGGCCATGGGGGCACCTCCCAGCGTTAGCTGGGGGAGGGCGGCGCGCGGCCGCCGAGGGGGAGCGTTGGCTGGCGCAGCTCGGCGCGGCGGAACACGCCGGCACCCCCATGAGCGAGCTGTCCAAGGGCACCTGCCAGAAGGTGGCCGTGGCCCAGGCACTGCTGGCCGAGCCCGAACTGCTGGTGCTCGACGAGGCGTGGACCGGCCTCGACCGGAGCGCGCGGCGCACCCTGGACGCGGCCGTCGAGGACCGGACCGCGGCCGGCGGCGCCGTGCTCTTCGTCGACCACGACCCCGCCCGGCTCGCCGGCGCGGGCGCCACCGGGTGGCGGGTCGACGCCGGCCGGCTCACCGACGCCGGCCGGCCCACCGACGCCGGCCGGTCGGCGGCCACGGTGGTGATCGAGGCGGTGGGCCCGCCGGGCCGCGAGCCGCCGCCCGGGCTCGGGCTGCCCGGCGAGCCGCGCACGCGCCGACTCCCGGACGGCGCCGTCCGGTTCGTCGTCCCGCCCGACCACTCGGACGCGCTCCTCGCGGCGCTGCTCGTGGCCGAACCGGCCTGGCACATCCGATCGCTGGAGTCCCGCCCGTGACCGTGCTGTTCGCCCTCGTCCGCTACCGGCTCGCCCTGGTGCTCCGCTCGCACCGCTGGCTCCCGCCGCTGCTGCTCTACGCGATGCTGCTGGTCATCGGCGTGCCGGCCGGCGAACCCGTACTCGAATCGCTCGGCCTCGCCGCCGCGGCGCTGCTGCCGACGGCGGCCTGGCTGGTCCGCGTCACGCTGGCGGCCGAGCCGCCGGCGGCCCGCGCCTGCGCGATCGCGGCCGCCGGCCGCGCCCGGGTCCGGCTGGCGGGCGTGCTGACCGCGCTGACCGGCACCGCGGCGCTGGGCGCCGGCGGCACGACGATGGTGCTGCTGATCGGCGACGCGCACGCGGCCGACCGTGACACCGCCCTGCCACTGGCGGCGGTCGCGGCCGCCGGCGCGCTCGCGATGCTGACGTGCGCGCTGCTCGGCACGGCGCTCGGCGTGCTGTGCAACCGGCCACTGCTCCGCAGCCCCGCCTGGTCGATCCCCGTCACCGCCCTGGCCGCCATCGCCCTGCTGGCCGGCGGCGCCTCACCCGCCAACGCGGCGGTCAGCACGCTCATCGACGGCTCCCAACAGGGCGCCGTGGACTGGCCCTTGCTGCCGCTCGGCGGCGCGGGACTGCTGCTCGCGGTCGCGACGGCGGTCGTCTGCCGGACGCGGCGGGCGGACTGACGGCCGCCTGGCCGGCGGGCCGGCGGGCCGGCGGGCTGTGCGGTGCCGCGC
>NZ_SMKI01000005.1 GCF_004348415.1 Streptomyces hainanensis | reverse complement strand
CTCGTGGCCAGGTTGTAGCTGGACACCCCAGCCCGCATCGGCAACGAGACGAGGACCTCGGCCCGCCCCCGCACCTCGGCCGACAGGCCGCCCCGCTCCGAGCCGAAGGCGAGCATCGCGTCGTCGGGGATTCGCAGCCGCCGGATGTCGACCCCGGCCGGGTCGAGCGCGTACAGCGGCCGGTCACCCGGCAGCGACGCGGCGCTGTCCCGGCGGGTCACCGCCGTCGCGTAGTGCAGGCCGGCCGCCGCGCGGAGCACGTTCGGGTGCCAGGGGTCGACGGTGCCGACGGTGAGCACGCCGCCGGCGTCCATCCCGGCGGCCAGCCGGATGACGGCGCCGACGTTGCCGAGGTGGCGCGGCTGGTCGAGCACCACCACCGGCGCGCCCGGCGCGGGTTCCCGCGGGGCGGGGGTGGCGAGCGCCGCGACGCCGGTCGGGTGCGGGCGCGACACGAGCGTCGCGAGGCCCTCGGGGCCGACCTCGACCAGCAGGGCGTCCACCGTCTCGACCAGGTCGGGCGCCAGTTCGCGGGCGAGCCCGAGGGCCGCGCCGCGGTCCGCGGCGACCGCGGACCGCACGTCGGCCCCGAACCGCAGGGCGTGCTTCAGCGCGTGGAAGCCGTCGAGCAGCACCGTCTCGTCGGCGAGCCGCCGCCACCGCCCCGCGATCTCGTCGCTCATCGTTCCTTGGCCCACTCCGGCTGCCGCCGCTCCCGGTCCGTCACGTCCGCCACCACCGAGTCGACCACGGCCGCGTCCGCGTACGCGTCACCGTCGCCGTCGCCGTCGCCATCCCGTCGCCGGAACAGCCGGCGGGCCAGGAGCCTGGCTCGCCCGTCGGTCCAGAGCAGGAAGGCGGTCGGCAGGAAGACGCTGTCCATGGCGATCATCGCCAGCGAGAAGAACGGCAGCCCCATCAGCACGGCGATGCCGGCGTGTTCGATCATCATGATCACCAGCAGGACGTTCTTGGCCCGCCGGTTCAGCAGCGCGAACACGAAGGCGACCTGGACGAACACCGTGCCGTAGGTCATCGCGAGCACCAGCAGTCCGCTGCCCGAGAGCCGGTCGGTGATCTCGGGCCAGGGGCTGAAGTAGTCCAGGTGCATGGGGTAGTAGGCGGCCGTGCCGTCCTGCCAGCGGGAGCCCTGGATCTTGTACCAGCCGGCCGTGCCGTAGATGACACAGACCTCGACCATGATCACCATCAGGGCCGCGTTGTGCACCAGGTTGGCGATGACGTCGGAGACGATCCTCGGCTCGCCGGGGGCGTGGCGCCGCACCAGCCACCAGAAGCCGTGCACCATCCACATGCCGGCGAAGAACATGGACCAGACCGGGCTCTCCAGCTTGCCGCCGAGCACCACGCCGACGAGCGTGAGGCCCAGCACCACCCACAGCACGATCCCCACCGGGTCCGCCGGGTGCTCGCGCCCGCTCGCGCGCCGGCGTGCGTCCAGCGACCACACCTGGCCGCACCGCACCAGCACCAGGTACATCGCCATCAGGTGGATGACGTTGTCGCCGCCGTCGCCCATGAAGATGCTGCGGTTCTGGAGCGAGAGGACGCCGATCATGAAGAGCAGCGACATCGCCCGGGTCCGCCAGCCGAGCAGCAGGCCGACGCAGGCCAGCAGCGCCAGGTGGTAGACGAACTCGAACCAGAGCGTCGAGTCGGACCACAGCAGCACGGTGAACGCGCCGTTGTCGTCGACGAAGCGGGTGGCCAGGTCGAAGCCCCAGGGGCTGTCCGGGCCGTAGAGCTCGTGCCGGTTGGGCCACTCGCGCAGCAGGAAGAGCAGCGCCGTGGTGGCGAAGCCGATCCGTACGATCGCCGTCTGGTACGGGCCGAGGGCCCGGGTGGTGATGTTGCGGATGCCGCGGGCCAGCCAGGCGTCGAAGCGGCCGCCGAGGCTCTGCCGGGGCTGTTCCGGCGGCGCCGGGGCGGGCCCGCGCTGGGCCGGCACGGTCGGGGCCGCCGGGACGGTCGGGGCCGCCGGGACGGTCGACGCTGCCGGCACGGTCGACGGCGTCGGCTCGGTCGGGAATGTCGGTTCGGTCACGTCACTCGCCTCCACCCGGCAGGTCGTCCCGCGTCACGTTCCACCACGCGAGTTCCTCGTAGGCGGTGGCGGTGTCGAAGTCCTCGGTGCGCCAACTCGGCGCCGGCACCCGGGTCAGCGACTCCCGCAGCTGGAGGCGGGAGGCGTCCCGCACGTCCACGCCGCTCTCGTCGAGCCGGAGCAGCGCGATCCGCCGGATGTACGACTCGGAGAGTTCGCCGCGCATGCCGACCGGCTCGCCCTCCTCGTCGTGCGCCCCGGTGTAGAAGTCCCAGGCGCGGCGCAGCAGGTTCTGGTCCGCGTGGCTGGGGGCGGGGTGGTGGTCGATGGCGTCGATGTCCATGGCGGTGAGGTCGACCCAGTCGGTGACCTGGCCGTCTATCTCGACGCGCGCGTGCACGGCGACGTTGCGTTGCAGCGGGTTGGGCGCGAACAGCTTCCAGTTCTGCTCGAACTCCGGGTACATGTAGCCGCGGACCGTGCTGCGGTACTCCTCGCTCACCGTGTTCGACGGGGCGACGAAGAAGAAGACCATGGCCAGGTGCCAGATGGCGTAGGTGGCGAGCACCGCCACCGAGAGGGCGATGATCCCCCGGGACCAGAGCGAGAGTCCGCCCAGTTCGATGGTCTCGGTGGGCGGATCGCCCCTCGTGTCGTCCGTCGGCCGCATGCTCGCCCCGTTCCCCCAGACTGCAGTCGCTTGACCGCAGCACCGTACCCGTCCCCCGACGGCCTTGACACACCGGAGCCGTCGGACCACCGTCCGGCGGGCCGAAACGGCCGATCCGTCGGCCACGGGCTCGGCTGTTCCGCGGCGCCTCGGGGCAGGATGGTGCCCGACGCACGTAGGGGCCCCGAGCGCGAACGGGTGGAGACATGAGCGGCAGGCCACTGCTGAACCGCAGGCTGGACGGACTCGGGACGACGATCTTCGCGGAGATGTCGGCGCTCGCGACCGCGACCGGCGCGATCAACCTGGGCCAGGGCTTCCCGGACACCGACGGCCCCGAGTCCGTCCGCGAGGCCGCCGTGCGCGCGCTCCGCGACGGCCGCGGCAACCAGTACCCGCCCGGCCCCGGCGTCCCCGAGCTGCGCGCCGCCATCGCCGGCCACCAGCGCCGCTTCTACGGCCAGGTCCACGAGCTCGACCCCGACACGGACGTCCTCGTCACGGCGGGTGCGACCGAGGCCATCGCCGCCAGCATGCTCGCGTTCCTCGAACCGGGTGATGAGGTCATCGCCTTCGAGCCGTTCTACGACTCCTACGCCGCCTGCGTCGCGATGGCCGGCGCGAAGCGCGTACCGCTCACCCTGCGCGCCCCGTCCTTCCGCCCGGACCTCGACCGGCTCCGCGACCTGATCACGCCGCGCACCCGTCTGCTGCTGCTCAACTCCCCGCACAACCCGACGGGGATGGTGCTCACCGCCGAGGAGCGGACCGCCATCGCCGCGCTCGCCGTCGAGCACGACCTGCTGGTCGTCACCGACGAGGTCTACGAGCACGTCGTCTTCGACGGCGATCACGTCCCGTTGGCGACGCTGCCCGGCATGCGGGAGCGGACGGTCGCGATCTCCTCCGCCGGGAAGACGTTCTCGTTCACCGGTTGGAAGGTCGGCTGGGCCATGGGCGACGCCCGGCTCGTCGCCGCCGTCCGCACGGCCAAGCAGTTCCTGACGTACGTGAGTTCCGGGCCCTTCCAGTACGCGGTGGCCGAGGCGCTGCGGCTGCCGGACGCGTACTTCGCCACGCTCACCGCCGATCTGCGGCGCCGGCGCGACCTGTTGGCCGACGGCCTGGGCGCCGCCGGCTTCCAGGTCTACCGGCCGGCGGGCACCTACTTCGTCACCACCGACATCGCGCCCTTCGGCGAGCGGGACGCCTACGCCTTCTGCCGCGCGCTCCCGGAACGCTGCGGCGTCGTCGCCGTCCCCAACTCCGTCTTCTACGACGACCCGGAGGCCGGCCGCAGCCAGGTCCGTTTCGCGTTCTGCAAGCGCGACGACGTCCTCAAGGAGGCAGCCGACCGGCTGCGGACCCTCGGCGGCTGACGCGGCCTACTCCTGCCCACGATCGAGTTCGTCGAGCAGATCGACGGCGGCGGCCATGTAGCCGCTGATCCACCGGTCGTGGATGCGCTTGATGGGCAGGGGCGCCAGCGACAGGTGCCGCTCCCGCCCCAGGCGGCGGCCCGTGACGAGTTCCGCCTGCTCCAGCACGCGCAGGTGCTGGAGCACGGTGGTGCGGTCGAGCTCGGGGAAGAGCGCGCAGAGCTCTCCCGTGGTGCGGGTGGACGTCTTGAGCGCGTCGAGCATGCGTCGCCGCACCGGCGAGGCGAGGGCCTTGAACACGCGATCACCGTCGGCGTCCTCATCCACGGAAGCAATCATGTTGTAAAATTACAACATGACATCAAGCACTTCACTCACCGAGTTGTCCTTCACCGTCTCCGGGCGCATCGCACGACCCCCCGCCCAGGTCTACGAAGCCGTCGCCGACCCCGAGCAGCTGTCGCGCTACTTCACCACCGGCGGCGCGAAGGGCCGCCTGACCCCCGGCGCCGACGTGACGTGGGATTTCGCCGACTTCCCCGGCGCCTTTCCCGTCACCGTGACCGAGGCGGACCCTCACCGGCGGCTGGCCATCGAGTGGGAGGGCGAGGCCACCACCGGCGAGAAGGGCGTCACCCGCACCGTCTTCGAGTTCGAGTCGATCGACTCGGGGCAGCGCACCCTGGTGACGATCACCGAGACCTCCTGGCAGCCCACCCCCGAGGGGGCCAAGGCCGCCTTCGGGAACTGCGAGGGCTGGACGGGGATGCTGGCCGCGCTCAAGGCCTGGGTCGAGCACGGCATCAACCTCCGCGAGGGCTTCTACCGCTGAGGTGAGGCGAGGTGAAGTGACCTGACCGCGCGGGGGTCGCCACGGCCACCACCCCCTCCTCGCGCGGCAGGCACTCACCGACCGGCAGTTCCCGACCGGCAGCTCCCGACCGGGTCGCCGGTCACCGGGTTGTACGGCCGCCCGGTTCGGCGGTCGCCGAGAGGAGACGGGGGTCAGCCGAGCGGGGCGTGGCCCGGGGTGTACTGGTCGGCGTACTCGCCGGTCGGCGCCACGGTGGTGATGACGTCGATCAGCACGCCGTCCGGCGCCGCGACGATGAAGTGGCGCTGGCCGAACGCCTCGGTGCGCAACGACAGCAGTTCGGTCAGGCCGGCCTCGCCGACGAGCCTGCGGTGTTCGGCGTCGACGTCCTCGACCTCGAAGTTGAGCAGCAGTCCGCCCTGGATCGCGGTGCGGTACCCCTCGGGGATCGTCGGGTGGGCGTGGTCGAGCAGCGCCAGCTCGTACCGGGGCGCGTCGGGGCGGTGGAGGCTCACGTACCAGTCGGTCTCGAAGGTCGCCGCGAACCCGAAGTGGTCGGCGTAGAAGCGGTGCCCGGCGGCCACGTCACGGGTGGCGATCACCGGATAGAAGCCGCGCAGTGTCGTCGTCATGTGCTGTCTCTCCCTCGGACGGTTGACATACCCTCGGTATGTCAACTGGGACGCTAACATACCCCCGGTATGTGAACGAGCGAGAGGACGGACCCCGGATGGTGCTGACCCGCGCCGAACAACGGGCCGCGACCCGGCGCGCGCTGTTGGCCGAGGGCCGGCGGCGGTTCGCCGAGGACGGCTACCACGACGTCGTCTTCGCCGAGGTGGCCCACGCGGTCGGCGTCACCAAGGGCGCCGCCTACCACCACTTCGACAGCAAGGCCGGGCTCTTCCGGGCCGTCGTCGCCGAGGTGCAGCAGGAGTTGGGCGAGCGCGTGGCGGCCACCGCGGACCGCCAGGACGACCTCTGGGAGCGGCTGCGCGCCGGCTGCCGCGCCTTCCTCGCGGCCGGCGCCGACCCGGCGGTGCGGAGGATTCTCCTGGTGGACGCCCCGACCGTGCTCGGCTGGCAGGAGTGGCGGGCGATGGACGACGCGGCCTCCGTCAGGCACCTGGTCGACGCGCTCGCCGACCTGGTGGACGCCGGGGTCGTCGCGGAACAGCCCGTGGAGCCGCTGGCCAGGCTGCTGTCCGGGGCGCTCAACGAGGCCGCCCTCTGGCTGGCCGAGACCCCGGGCCGGGACGCCCTGGCGCAGACCGAGCAGGCCCTCGACCGGCTGCTCGCCGGCCTGCACGTCAGCCGCTAGACGACCGACTGTCAGTGGCCCGCGTCAGAATCGACGCATGGCTCTCCGCAACGAGCAGGCCGCCGCCCGCTCCTTCCTCGAAGTCCTCTACGAGGACGACTACTTCCCCGACCACCTGCTGGACAAGGGGAGGGCGATCCTGCTGCGGCTCTGCGAGCGCGTCGAGGCGGAGCGCCCCGCCGACCTGCCCGCGCTCTACGCGCTGACGCACGCCGCCACCGAGGAGTTCAACGCGCTGGGGGCCGAGTTGGAGGCGGCGGGCAGCGAGATCGAGACGGTGGCGCGCGAGGAGATAGGCGGCGACATCTGGTTCGTCGCCACGGCGTACGGCTTCGCCGACGCCGACGTGGAGGAGCTGATCGCCCCGCGGGACTGGTGAGCCGAATTCGGCTGTCAGATGTCCGCGAAGGGCGGGATGACGCGGACGACGGCGATCAACCGCGGGCGAGGGACCGGGAGCGCGTAGAACCAGCCGTCGGCAAGAAGGGGAATACGGCGAAGCCCACCGGGCCCGCCGTGGGAAGGACCGGCTCCGATGTCGGTGACATCGACACCCACCTCGGCCAGGGCCACCGACTCGCCGCGAGGCGCTCGACTTCCCTGGTCACGTGGTGGGGAAGACCTGAGAGGACGTGCTCCGCGTCGGGGTCGTACTCCCATCGCCACCGAGCTTTGTCACTCACAAAGGGCCCTGCCCGTGTTCGATGCCCGCCTCGATTCTGGCGACATCGATGATGGCGCCGATCTCGGCCGCCACGGCGCGGGCCTCTTCGAGGTCGTCGAGCGTCGCGGCCCGTGCCTCCAGGAACCGCAGCCGGGCCGCGCGCTCGGGGTGACGCTCGATCGCGACCTGGAGGGCCCACTGCCCGACGAAACGCCGCATGGGAGCGGCGCTGACCTGCTCCCGCGCCTGCCGCAGCGCGACGGCCCGCTCGGCGTCGAACGTGCCGAGTGCTTCCGGTACGAGCGCGGCAAGGGCCGCCCTCAGGTCCTCGGGAGTGCTGGCCGGCTGCGGGATCGGGGGCACATCAGCTGGAAACCCCGATGCGGTCGTCATGCGAGCTTCCCTTCCCTTCGGCCCTGATCAGCGCGGCACGAGAGCGGGCTCGCCCCGGCCCGGGCACTTCACCCGTGCCACGCAGGCTAACTCGGACCACCCTGGGCGCACCGCCCGTCCGGCCGTCAAGGGTGACGCGCCGAATTCGTTTGCGGCGCTTCGGGCCGCCCTGTCAGGCTCGCGGCTCGTGACGACACCCCGTGTGGCCCTCCTGACCGGCCAGCTCGACATGGTCTGGGCCCTCCTCGACTATCACCTGCCGCAGATCGACGACGCCGCCTGCCACTTCGTGCCCAACCCCGACTCCTGGACCGTCCGCCAGGACGAGGCAGGCCGCTGGGTCGCCGACTGGCAGGTGCCCGAGCCCGAGCCGGTGCCGGCCACCTCGATCGGGTGGCTGACCTGGCACATCGGCTTCTGGTGGACCACCACCCTCGGCCACTGCTTCGGCGACGGCGCCCCCGAGCGCGAGGAGATCGCCTGGCCGGGCGACGCCGCCGCCACCACCGCGTGGCTGCGCGAGCTCAGGGACGACTGGCGCGCGAGGCTCCAGACCCTCACCGACGCCGACCTCGACTCCACCGAGCGCACCGCGACCCTCCCGTGGGGCGAGGGCATGCGGCTGGTCGACATCGCCGCCTGGGTGAACTTCGAACTCGCCAAGAACGTCAGCGAGATCGGCTACGTGCTCCGGCTGCACGCCGCGGCCGCCGCGCCACGCTGAAGCGCGTTGCGGAAGGCCGCGACGGCCGCGACGGCCGGCCCGGGAAGGCCGGCCGTCACGGCGTCGTGCCCGTCGCGACGGGTCGGTTCAGCCGGCCCAGGGGGGCGCGATGTCCCAGCTGGCGTCCTCGCGGAAGGACTGCCGGTTGTCGTACGGCTGCGGTCCGCCGTTGGCGGCGAGCCAGAGTTCCGAGTCGTAGTGCCGCAGGTAGCGGTGCGGGTAGTTGTACGAGCGGAACGACACGCCGGTGCCGCTCAGTCCCGGCACGGCGCACCAGGTGGCGTCCTCGTGGAAGAGCAGGGACCCGTCACCGCCGGTCCTTTCCACGCGGGACGCGCGGTGGCGCAGGTACTCGCCCGGGTAGTTGAGGGACTCGACGGAGTAGCAGGTCGGGTCCGCCAGGCCGGGCACGAGGCGCCAGGTGGCGTCCCGCCGCAGCAACTCGGGGCTGGCGGCGTCGACCTGGGCGGTGAACGCCAGGGCGTCCTGGTGCCGCAGGTAGCGGTCGGTGTACCCCGGGGTGGTGACGCGCAGGGACTGCCAGGTCCCGGCGGGCGGTTCGGCGCGGCCGCCGATCGGCCGGCCGGCGAGCAGGTCGGCGTGGGCGGCGGCGACCCGGGCACCGTCGACCTTGCGCACCCGGCGGTCGTACGTCCACAGGCCGTTGACCTCGTTCTCCACATCGGTGATCTCGGTGTAGATGGCGCGGGACAGGCCGTTGTTGCGCTGGAGTTGCTGGACACCGGCCAGCAGGCCGATGTAGCGGTCGGTGAGTTCCTGCGCGTCGGCGACCATCTCGTAGCCGAAGCCGTTGCCCGGGCTCCACTCGTGCTCGGGTACCCGCAGACCGAGCCCGCCGTACTCGCCGAGCGCCGAGATGCGGGTGTCGCTCGGCCCGGTGGGATGGCCGGGGCCGACGTAGATGTGCGAGTCGACGACGTCGCCGTTGCCCGGGTCGTGCCAGCCGGACGCGGCGGTCACCAGGCGGGACGGGTCCCAGCTCTTCACCTCGTCGGCGATCCGCCCCGCGTCGTACTGGCCCCAGCCCTCGTTGAACGGGATCCACTCCAACACCGACGGGAAGCTGCGGTGTTGGTCGACCATCTCGCGCAACTCGTGCTCGTACTGGACGCGGTCGGCGGCCGACGGCTCGCGGGACATCGCCGGCATGTCCTGGAGCACCATCAGGCCGAGCCGGTCGGCCCAGTAGTACCAGCGGTCGGGCTCGACCTTGACGTGCTTGCGGACGGTGTTGAAGCCGAGGTCGACGTGGGCCTGGAGGTCGAACCGCAGGGCCTCGTCCGTCGGGGCGGTGTAGATGCCGTCGGGCCAGTAGCCCTGGTCGAGGGTGCCCATCTGGAAGACGGGCTCGCCGTTGAGCACCGGTCGCAGCACGCCGTCGACCATGGCCTTGCCGATGGACCGCATCCCGAAGTAGCCGGTGACGGCGTCCCTGGTCCGGTTCCCCGAGGTGAGGCTCACGTCCAGGTCGTACAGGAACGGGTCGTCGGGCGACCAGAGCCGCGCGTCGGGCACGGGAACGGCGATCTCGGCGCCCGGCGCCCCCGTGGCGGTGCCCACCACCGTGTCTCCGTCCCGGGCGGTGACGCGCACGGTGGTGCCGGCCGCGCCGGACGTGTTCACCCGCACCAGGGCGCGCTCGCCCGGGAGGTCGGGGGTGATGTCCAGGCGGGTGACGTGCGCCCTGGCCACGGGTTCCAGCCAGACCGTCTGCCAGATGCCGGAGGCGGAGGTGTAGAAGATGCCCGAGGGGTCGTTCCGCTGCTTGCCGAGCGCCTGGCCGCCGGTGTCGGTCGGGTCGTACACGCCGACGACGAGTTCGTTGTCGCCGGCGCGCAGGGCGTCGGTGATGTCGAAGGAGAACCGGTCGTAGCCGCCCTCGTGGTCGCCGATCGCGCGGCCGTTGACCCAGACCTCGGCGCGCCAGTCGACGGCGTCGAAGTTGAGCAGGACGCGGCGGTTCGACCAGTCGGCGGGCACGGTGAAGTCGCGCCGGTACCACATGCGGTCGTGCGCCTCCTGGATGCCGGAGAGCGCCGACTCCACGGGGTAGGGCACGAGGATCTCGCGTTCCAACGTGCGGCCGGTGGGCGGGGCTTCGCCGGCGGCCGCCGGTTCCCACTCCCACAGGCCGTTGAGGTTGCGCCAGTCGGGCCTGGTCAGCTGCGGCCTCGGGTACTCGGGCAGGGCGTTGTCGGGGGACACCTGGTCGGTCCAGGGGGTGGTGAGTGGGGGCGTGCCGGGCGCCCACTCCGCGGCGTGCGCCGCCGGGACGGCGGCGAACAGCGGCAGCAGGCTCGCGAGCAGCGCGGCCAGGACCAGTCCTGCGGTGCCGGGCCGTAAGGGGATCGGTTTCGTGCGCACGTTGGCCTTTCGGATCGGGGGAAACGAGGTGCCGTGAACGTGAGCTGGTCCGGTGTCGTTACATCGATGTAGACGTGGGCATGACAGCATCGGCCGTGACGTCTGTCCAGACCCGCCGCACGAACCTCGGGATGCCAGGCAGCCGGCTACCGCTCGGCCACCACGCCCCTCCACCGCCCGCGCGGTCGTGCGCGCCTGCGGCGCGCTGATGATCGCGACCGGCGGCTCCCTGCTGCTGGAACGCCTGGCCGGCTGACGGGACCGTCACTCCGCCGTGCCCCCTCGTTCCCACTCTCTACCAGCCACTTCGCAAGAACAAGACTGTGATTTCGGCGATGAAGCCAGGAGACTCGTCGCCAGGTGGCGCCGACCGCGCCGCCGGCCGAGGGGAGGATGTCGATGCCCGAGATGTGGGACCCGCACGGCAGCCTGAGCCGCATGCTGTGGATCGGCGGCGCGCAGTGGGCCGGCAAGACCACGGTGTCCGAACTCGTCGCCCACGAGCACGGGTTGACGGTGTACCACTACGACTACCACGACGCCCGCGGCCACCAGGACCGCCGGATCGCGCTGCGGGTCGCTCGCGGGGAGCCGGTCGAGGATCCGCCCCCCGACCAGGTCTGGGTGAACCGGAGTCCGGAGGAGATGGCCACCGAGGCGCTGGCCGGCTTCCCGGTCCGCTTCGCATGGGCGTTGGACGACCTGCGTGCGCTGTTCACCGGCCGCCCGGCGATCGCCGAGGGATGGGGGCTGCGCCCCGAACTGGTCGCACCGCTGCTCGACTCACCGCGACGCATGGTCGTCCTCGTTCCCACCGAGGAGTTCCGGCGGCACCAGCTCCGCACCTACCCGCGCGCCGGCGCCCTGGACGTCCCGGTCAGCGACCCAGCCCGCGCCCAGGCCAACCGCGTCGCCCGTGACCACCTGATCGCCGAGGACGCGGCGCGGCAGGCCCGCCGACTCGGCATCCGCGTCATCGAGGTCGACGGCACTCTCGACGCGGCGGCGGTGGCGTCGACGGTGGCCGAACACTTCGCCCCCTACCTGCGAGCGTGACGTCGCACAGTCGCGCTGCGAGTTGCTCGCCCCCCGGCTGAGGACCCCTAAGCGTGGTGCACACCGTAGACGGGCGTGTTGCGGACCGAGCCGATCTGGCGGATGCACTGCCTCTTCAGCAGGAAACGGAGACAGTCATGCACGCGTGCTGTCGTGAGGCCGGTGCTGGCGGCGATCTCCTCGATGCTGTACCGGGCCTCACCGTGCTCGGCCAACGCCGGCGCCAATACGACGGCCACCGCCCACACGTCCTCCGTGACCGTGAGCCGAGCTCGCCAGGAGGCGAGCAACTCGCTGGCGCTGGTGGAGACGTGACGCGAGCCGACCGACTGTCGTGGCAGCTGCCCCCATGAGTCCGCCAGGCGCGACACACTCTGCGCGATGGACTGGATCGCGGCGACCCCCCTCCCATCGCGCCCGGTTGGCCTCCTCCTCTGAAGCCGCCAGCCGCTGATCGATGCGAAGGTTCTGCTCCTCCAGCCGCACGATGACGTCGGCGACCTGCTGCGGCATCGCGTAGACGACGGGTGCCCCGGGCTCGGCCGGCTGGACCTCGGCCTTCCGCAGGGAGTAGGACCCCTCGCGCTGGACCGTGACGACCACGTCCGAGACCCACGCCTTGAACGCCTGCGCACCTGGCTTGGTGCATCCGTTGACGAGCGCCACGAGGCCGTTGAGATTCACCATCCGCATGGACTTCATGAGCCCGTGACCTGCAATTTTGCAGGAAGCGTCTACTGTATAGACGCCTCGTGCAACTTCGTCGAGACGAGCGGTGTACTCCGGCGCGACGTGGAACGCGATCGCCTGGCGGGTGTTGGCGTAGCCCAACTCCTTGGCCACGTCCACTGCGGGGAACCAGTGCTCGCCGTCCGGCATCGTCAGACGGCGGACGCGGGAGCCCGTCGCCGCGTACACAAAGTCGTTGACGTCGATCGCGTCGGCCGGGTGGGACTGTTGGGTGTGTTGTTCACTCACGAGACGGACGGTAAGCACTCAATCGCACCCAAAGACAAGCATTCGGATCAAGTTCGCCCATTCGAGCGACAGAGACTGCCCAGGTCAGCTTCGTGCCACACCGAGAGCCACCCCGCCAGGGCTGGTTCCGCGCAGGGCGGCACGCACCTTCGCCAGACCGCGTATGGCGGCATCGGCTCGTTGCACGTACTCCGCGCTCCGGTCTCCGAGGCCCGCACAGGCACGGCAGATGCCCGCCTGCGGCGTCGGCCGGCCGCACTCGTCGCACTCCACCCAACGCCGTGTCGCACGTTCGGGAGGCGGCGCGGGCGGCAGCTTCCGCACCAGTCGGTCGCGCAGTAACGCCGGCGCGGAGTGCACAGGTTCGGGCAACCCGCTGAGCAACGCGACCGTGAGCTCCCGTTCGCCGAACCCGCGCGCCAACCACGCGCCCACCAGCGGCGCGAGGGCCTTCGCCTCGGCCGTACCGAGCCGCAGCCGCGGTTCGGCGCGCACCACCCGGAACAGCGTGTCGACCGCTTCGACGTGCTCCGCTCCCACCTCGACCTCGACTTCGGCCTCGATCACCGGCTCGGGGAGGGTGGGTTCTCTGTCTGGGTTCTTTATGGGGTTACCGCCCGGCGCGTCGGTGGTCGGTCCACCGGAACTCGGACGGATGACACCCGGTTCTCGCTGCGGAGTGTCGAAGACGTGCGATTCGCTGACGAGAGTGCCGTCGTCCCGACGGACCCGGTCAACTCGGTAGTAGGCGAGTGCGGTGAGCTCGCGAAGCGCTCTGGCGACCGCGAGGCGGCCCTGCGGACTGGTGTCGGCCATCCGCCGACCGTCCTCCGACCAGCCATCGGGCCGGGAGAGCAGGTCGACCAACAGCCCCTTGGCGGTGTAGGACAACCGCCGGTCCTGCAACAGGGAGTTGGGAAGTACGGTGAATCCGCTCGCATGGCGGCTACGATGAACCTGCATCGGGAGGGCTTACTCCTTGTGCCACACCCCGGGACGTTGGCGCGTCGCCGGGGTTCAGTTTTTCTGCTGATCGGTCACCGACCGTACCACGCGAACAGCGGTGCGTAAGGCGTCGCTCACCACCCGCCCTTCGCCAGCGCGTTGGCCTCGCTCTGCGCGTTGACCTCGCGCACCCGCTGCCGCAGTCGTTGCAGCGTCGGGCTGTCCTGTTCCTGCGTCGAGCCCGACTGGCCCGACTCCTCGTCCTGTTGTTGCCCTCTGGGCTCCTCGCCACCGTGCTGCTGCGTACTCATGTCTATTCGATCTCTTCCAACTCGGCCCAAAACGTCCGGCCGACGCCGCGTTGATCCGTGAACCCCCAGACCTTGGCCCGCGCCACAACGAGCTGCAGACCGCGACCACGCGTCCACGGCGGTTGACGGAAATCGCCGCGTGCGTCGCGTACTTCGATGCGTAGTGCCCCCGCTAGACCCGGCTGCCGAAGCCGAAGCTGGAATCCGCGGCCCACCCCCGGGCCGGAGAAAACGGCAAAGGCGGCCAGCTCATGGACCATCGCCCCGGCCACAGCACAAAGCGGGCTCCCGGGCGAATGACCCCACATACCAAGTTGATGAATTGCGAGTCGATGTGCGAGGCGCACAGACCGGCGCGTGGGAGCAAAGTGCTGCACGAAAACGCGCGGTTGAGCGGAAAATTCAACTGTCATGCCCCTAGGGTCGTCATACCCACCTAGGCTGACCCCCACAACACCCGGTACTCACCGTCCGGGTACGACCACGGCTCGTCACAAGTCCGTGGTCACGGCGACGAAGCAGGGAAATATGGTGGGCATGGCCGAGCAACCAGATGCCGAGGCGGAACTCCCCGAGGACAACGACGGCGCGCGCGATTTCATCCGGGCGGTCGGCAAGATGTTCAAGCGCGCCCGAGAACGGGCCGGCCTGAGCCAGCCGGAGGCGGCCGCAGCGCTCAACTACGGTGTGGACATGCTCTCTTCGGTCGAGAGCGGCCGCCGCGTCGCCTCCCCCGAAATGCTCCTCGCGGCCGACAAGCTGTTCCGCGCCGAGGGCATGCTGGTCGCCGTCAGCGACGACCTCGAAAAGGCCCGCAGCAAGGCCAGGGCCCGCCACCCGTCCTGGTTCCGCAAGTTCGCCAAGCTTGAGGGCGGCGCGGTCGAGATTCACGAGTACAGCACGATGGTGATTCCCGGACTACTCCAGACCGAGCCGTACGCGCGCGCGTTGTACGGGGTTCGGCAGCCGCCGTACGCCAAAGAGGACATCGACGTACTCGTCGCTGACCGGATCGAGCGCCAGAAGATCCTGCACAACTGGCCGCCGCCGAAGACGAGTTTCGTCATCGAGGAAGTGGTCCTCCGCCGACAGCTCGGCGGCGACGAAGTCCATCGCGGTCAGCTCCTCAATCTGCTCCGCGCCGCCGAACTCCCCGGCACGGAGCTTCAGATCATGCCGATCGCGCAGCAACATCATCCGGGCCTGACCGGCCCCTTCATCCTGCTCACTCCCAAGAGCAAGCCGCAGCTCGCCTACACGGAATCCCACGGCCACAATCGGCTGATCAGCGACGTGGAACAGGTGCGTCTGATGGCGGCACGATATGGAAGTATCCGAGCACAGGCTCTCAACTTCCGGGAGTCCACGGAGCTGATCGAGAAGCTACTGGGAGAACTATGAGCAACGAGGCGTCCGAGCTCGCCTGGTTCAAGTCCAGCTACAGCGACAACGAGGGCGGCGCCTGCGTCGAGGTGGCGACGTGCGCCGACGCCGTGCACGTCCGCGACTCCAAGCTCGCGGACGGCCCCCGGTTCAGCACCTCCCCCACCACCTGGTCCGCGTTCCTCACCTACGCCTCTACCCGCTGACCGCCGACAACCACGAGGCCCCCGCCGTACGGCGGGGGCCTCGACTCGTACCGACCGGCCCGGTACCGGCCTACGACCGTGCCTCAACTCTTCGGCACGCCGTTGGTGGGGCATGGTGACAACGACCCACTTGTCCGACACCCTCGCTCCTGGGGGTCTGACCGACATGTCCGAAGTGAACCACACTCGTCCCGTCGAACCGAAGCCCTTCCGAATGTCCGGTCCTGGAGGGATGGTGGAGGTGCCAAGCACCATCGCCGGCATCCGGGCCGCCCTGCCGGAGGGCGAACGGGAGGCTTTCGACCAGGAGGTGTGCACGACGGACGCCCGGAACCTGCTGATGGTTCTCGCACGTTGGGCCATGCACATCCCCACCGAACTCGACGCCCCCGAGGAGGTGTTGGTCGCACGGCTGAAGGAAGGCGACTTCTCATCCGTCACCTTCGCCGACGAGACCGACGACGCTTGGCGGAGCGCCGGGTGAGGGCCTACCGCGTCGCGTACACGGACGGGGCGCGGCCAGCAGACTGGCCCTCGCGCCGGAACACCGGAAGCCGTTCGAGGACGGCATGCGTGCCATCGCGGCCCGTCCCTACGACTGCGGATCCGCTGCGGTCAGGGGCGACCGAGACCGCCGCGAGGCCGCGGTTGGCGGGGTGGCGCTCGTGCGTTACGAAGTCAGCGCGGCCGTGCTGATCGTCACGGTGCTCCGCCTGGTCCCCGCGCCCTAGGGAAACACCGCGCGTACAGCGCGGGACCGTGTGGCTGCGAGACGAGACCAACCAGGTTTCGCGGTCGTCCCTCTGACGCCCCCCGAGGTCGCATCCCGTACGGCGGGGCCCTCGACTCGTACGGGCTCGGCCGGTACCGGCCCGTACCCTGGCGACCATGCCTGATCCCACCCGCTTCGACGGTGACCGTGACCGCGTCGCGCTCGTCATTCCCGGCATGGGGTACACGCCCGCCAGGCCGCTGCTGCACTTCGCCCGCGCCGTGCTGCTCCACCACGGGTGGACGGTCCAGGAGTTGTGGTGGCAGGTCCCGGACGGCCTCTCCCGGTGGCCCGCCGGCGAGCGGATCGCCTGGGTCGAGCGGCAGGTGAATGAGGCCGTCGACGCCGAGGGAGGGGCCTGCCGGTTGCTCGTCGGCAAGTCGCTCGGCACGCTCGCCGCCGGCGTCGCGGCCGATCGGCGGATCGCGGCGGTCTGGCTGACGCCGTTGCTCACCGACGAGTTCGTGGCGGGTGCGCTGCGGCGGGCCGAGGCGTCGACCCTGCTCGTCGGCGGAACCGCCGACGGCTGGTGGGACGCGGGGATCGCCGCGTCGTCGGGGCACGAGGTCCTGGAAGTGCCGGCCGCGGACCACGCCCTGGAACTACCGGACGACGTGGCGGGATCGGTCGACGTGCTGCGGCAGGTCGTCGCCCGGCTGGACCGCTTCGTCCGCTGAACACCTCACGGGACCCGTACCGGTTCAACCGGTACGGGCTCGGCGACGTGTCTCCTCTCGCGCACCTTCGGTAGTCATGTCACCGCAAGAAGGCGGCAGCTGGCTGCTGGACGCGTTCCCCGACCGTCAGGCCGACGCCATCGTGGAACGACTCGCCCGCGAAGAGGCCGATTCGACATCGGCGGGCAGCGCGAGGCCCGCTCAGATCTGGTTCGTGCCGCCGTCGACGTAGATGTTCGCGCCGACGACGTAGCTGCTCTGTTCCGAGGCCAGGAAGGCCACGACCGCGGCGGCTTCCTCGGGTTGGCCCATGCGGCCCTTGGCCACGGTCGCGGCGACGTTCTCCCTGACGGCCCGGGCGGTCTCCTCGTCGCCGAAGGCGGCGGTGCCACCGGGGGTCTCGATCCAGGCCGGCGAGACCACGTTGACCCGGATGCCACGGCCCTTGAGCTCGTTGGACCACGTCCGCGCGAAGGACCGGACGGCCGCCTTCGACGCCGCGTACGCGCCGAACGCCTCCACTCCACGGTCGCCGGCCGTCGAACCGACCAGGACGATCGAGGCTCCGTCGTTGAGCACCGGCAACGCCTTCTGCACGGTGAACAGCGTGCCCCGGACGTTGACCGCGAAGGTGTGGTCGAAGTGCTCCTCGGTGGTCTGCTCCAGCGTCACGAACGAACCGACCGCCGCATTCGCCACGAGCACGTCCACGCCCTCGCCTCGCGCGCGGACCGCCGCGTAGAGCCGGTCCAGGTCCGCCGGCTTCGCGATGTCGCCGACCACCGCGGTGGCCCGGTCCGCTCCGATGGTCTTGACGGCGGCCTCCAGTTCGGCCTCGCGTCGGCCGGTGACGAACACGTACGCGCCCTCGTCCGCCAGCCGTCGGGCGGTGGCCAGGCCGATACCGGTGCTGCCCCCGGTGACGACGGACGTCTTGCCTTCCAGCAGTCCCATGCGGGTGTCTCCCACGCTCTCTCGATGCCGATCCGATCCGTTCGCCATCGATACTGCGGAAGAGCGGGGATACTATCCATGGCGCACAGTCCGGCATTCTTTACGCATCGTCCAGGAGGTGTGTCGTCGGTGCTCGGATTTCGGGATCCCGTGGCTGACGCGATCGGCCTGCTCCGGCCCCGCACGGTGATAGGGCCCAGTCTCCGGGCCGCGGGAGAGTGGGCCCTGCGCTTCGAGCCGTTCCCGCACGTGCGGGTCGGGGGCCTCGTGCGCGGCACCTGCTGGTTGGTCCTCGAAGGGCACGAGCCGGTGCTCCTGCGGGAGGGTGACACCTTCATGCTGGGCAACCCGCCGCCCTACGTGCTGGCCAGCGCGCTCGACGCGAGCCCGCGCCCCGCGGGGCCGGTGTGGACGGGTGCCGAGGACGCGTTCGTGCGGATCGGCCCGGAGTCCGAGGAGGACCTCTACCTCTGCGTCGGGCACATCGCGTTCGACGACCGGAACGCGGCCCTCCTGACCGATCTTCTGCCGCCGCTCGTGGTCGTCCGCGTGGCCGATCCGCACGGCACGCGGCTCGCGCAGCTGATCGACCACCTGGCCACCGAGGTCGGGATCGCCGCCGCCGGCGGCCCGCTGGTGCAGAACCACCTCGCGCAGATCCTGCTCGTGCACATGCTGCGCGCGCACGCCGGTCGGACGGACCGGCCCACCGGCTGGCTGGGCGCCCTCAACGAGGACGGCATCGGTGCCGCCCTGCGTGCCGTGCACGCGGACGTGGCCCACTCCTGGAGCCTCAGGGAGCTCGCCGAGATCAGCCACATGTCGCGTTCCGCGTTCGCCCAGACCTTCAAGAGCCATGTCGGGGTCCCGCCGTTGGAGTACCTGATCCAGTGGCGCATGAGCCTCGCGCGCGACGCCCTCGCCCGCGACACCCTGTCGATCTCCGAACTCGCACGGGCCACGGGCTACCAGTCCGAGAGCGCGTTCAGCACCGCGTTCCGCCGCGTGGTCGGCTCGTCGCCCGCACAGTTCCGGAACCAGGCACGGCAACCACGGGTCGCCGAGCCCGGCACGGCGGACTGACTCCCTCCACGTGAACGCCGCCGCCCCGACCGGCCGTTGCCGGCGCGGTCGGGGCAGTCGGGCGGCCGTACGGCTGCCGGCCTGCCGGCCCGGCCCCGCTACCTCAGGTGCCGGGCGAGGAACCGGGCCGCGGCGTCCCCCGCGAACGGCGGGACGCCGGTGTGTCCGCCCATGGTGGCGTGCAGCGTCTTCTCCGCGGAGCCGAAGGCGTCGAACAGGTCGAGGGCCTGCTGCCGGTCGTTCCCCTCGTCGTCCCACTGCAACAGGACGTGCAGCGGAACGGTGACCTGCCGGGCCTCCTCGAACAGGGCGCGCGGCACGAAACTCCCGGCGAACAGGACGGCGGCCGCGATGCGCGGCTCGACCACCGCCAGCCGGATCCCGAGGGAGATCACTCCCCCCGAGTACCCGACCGGGCCACCGATCCCGGGCACCGAGAGGACGGCGTCGAGGGCGGCCCGCCATTCCGGGACCGCCTCGTCGACCAGCGGGAGGACGAGCCGGTCCACGATCTCGTCGTCGACCGGCTCACCCGCTTCCACGGCCCGGCGCAGGTCGGCGCGGGCCTGGTCGGCGTCGGCCCGACGCGGCCGGTCGCCGCTCCCGGGGAGTTCGATGGTGGCTGTGGCGAAGCCGTCCGCCGCGGCGCGCAGGGCCCGGTCCACCAGTCGGGGATACATCCTGCGCAGCCCGAGCGGGGGGTGGCCGAGCAGGATCAGCGGCACCGGTGCGGATACGGACGCGGATCGGGGCGTCCACAGGAAGCCGGGGATCTCGTCGAGGGTGAATTCGCGTTCGAGGACGCCGTCGTCGAGGCGCTGCTCGGAGGTGAATCGCATGGTCGTGCCTTTCGGGAGTGCTCGTGAACGGCGCTCCCGGACGACGACCTATCGCCCGACCGTGACCCCGGAGGGGAGCACCCATGTCGATACTGCGTTCACGGGTACCACCTCCTCGTTCTCTCGCACGGCCTCCGGCAAGGTAGCCGTGGTCGTCGTGGTCCGCCAACCGGTTTTCGCGGCGGCTCCGTGGCCGGACGCTCTGACCGGCGAGGCGTGCCCGCTCAGCGGGCCATGGCACGGCTCAGCTCGCGGGACGCGTCCCGGATCCGGTCCTCGGGCGGCCGGCCGAGTTCGATGCCGGCCCGTTCGGCCAGCACGAGCACGGTCGCCAGGAAGCCTTCGGAGAGGGCGCTCACGACCGCGTGGTTCGTGCGGAGGTGGTGCTCCAGCAGGGCTTCGACGAATCTCTTCAGGGCCGCGGGGTCGATCTGGCACTCGTCGTCGCTCATCTCACCGAAGCCGGAGGGCAGGCCGAGTTCGGCCTCGAAGACGGCGGCCTGCCGGAGAAACAGCCGGGCCGCGCCGTTGGACGGGTTCCAGAGGGTCCGCTGCCCCAGGTCGACGTACTGGCTCACGGCCGCGTCGCCCCGGCCGGCCGGCGGGTGCCGGCGCGCACGGCGGTGGTCGCCAGTGTGGTGTAGCGCATCGTGAAGCGGCCGCCCAGCGCGTCGACGGCCTGGCCGACCGCGCCCAGGATCTCGGCCAGTTGGTCGGGTCGGAGTCGGGTGAGGCCGCCGGTGGTGGGGAGCAGGTCCAGCCACTGGTCGCGCGTGTAGGACCGCTCCCAGTCGAACCGCCACTGTTCCGGGTCGTCGAAGCGCCCGGTCTCGCGGATCCGGTCGGCGATCCTCGCGTACCCGGCCTGGTAGGTCTCCAGGGGACGTCGCGCCGGCTGGCCGGCGAACGGGGAGTCGGGCGCCACCCGCCGGAAGGCCGCGGCGAACGGCTCGGCCACCTCGGCGGGCGGTTCGAAGACGTGCCCGAAGATCGCCAGGCGTCCGTGCGGACGGAGCACCCGGGCCGCCTTCACGGCGCCGGCGGCCGGGTCCACCCAGTGCCAGGACTGGGCGGCGACCAGCGCGTCGAAGACGCGGCCGGCCGGCTCCCAGGTCTCGAAGGTCGCGACCTCGACCCGCAGGCCGCCGGCCCGCGCGAAGTCGGCCATCCGCGCGTCCGGTTCGACGCCGAGCACGGCGCAGCCGGCGGCCTGGAACTGGCGGGCCGCGATGCCGGTGCCGCAGCCGACGTCGAGCACGTCACGCCCCGGGCTGCCGGCGACGACGCGCGCCACCAGGTCGTCGGGGTAGTCGGGGCGGGCCTGGTCGTAGCGTCGCGCGTCCGTGCCGAACGACTCGGCCGTCCCTCGGGCCTGATGCGGCCGCGCCGGTTCGGGGTGCTCCCGCGATAGAGTGGGCATGCGCCCACCATAGTGGGCAAGCGCCCACACGCCAACAGGGAGGAGCGGGGAGTGCCGACCGGGGTACACCTTCGCGACGCGCGGCAGCAGTTGTTCGACGCCGCCGAGCGCGTGCTGCTGCGAGACGGCCCGAACGGGCTGACCAGCCGGGCCGTCACCGACGAGGCAGCCTGCGCCAAGGGCGTCCTGCACCGGCACTTCGCCGACTTCGACGCCTTCCTCACCGAGCTGGTGCTGGACCGGGCCGCGCGGTTGGAGACGCAGGCGCACGCGCTGCGCGAGACCGTCGGCACCGGCACCGTGGCCGACAACCTCACCGAGGCGCTGACCACCCTGTTCGGGCCGGTTCCCGTGGCGATCATCCCGCTCATCACCTTCCGGGACGAGTTGCGCGCACGGCTGCGGCAGGCCAGGCCCGGCGGCGGCATCGCGATCCTCGCCCAGGTCGCGACCGCGGTCTCCGCCTACCTGGCCGACGAGCGCGCGCGGGGCCGCATCTCGGCCGACGCCGACATCGACTCACTCACCCTCTCCCTGGTCGGGGGCGGGCACCTGCTGTTCGCCGACCGCGACGACCCGGGCCCGCCGACCACCGCGACCGTCAACCGGCTGGTGACCACGGTGCTCGCCGACGTCGTGCAGCGGCGACCACGCTGAACCCCGGGGCGTGACCCCACTTCTGTACCGATCGGAATAGAACTCGCGAGGCTCCGGTTCCCGTTGATCGGGACGCCGTCAACAGGCAGGCCCCACCGCGAGATTCCGCTCGGCCCCGGCCCGGCCCCGATCCGGTCCCGGGCGACAGAAAGGGAAAGCTCATGCCCGACACCGACCTGCGCGACTTCTACAAGCGCTACATCGAGGCCCTCAACGCCCACGAGTTCGACCGCATGGACGAGTTCGTCCACGAGTCCGTCGTCCTGCACAGCGAGCCGAGCTCCCGAGCGGCCGTCGTCGCGCAGCTGAAAAGCATCGTCGACGCGGTCCCCGACTTCCACTGGGAGACCCAGGAGATCGCCGTCGACGGCGACCGACTCGCCGCCCGCCTGCTCAACACCGGTACCCCCACCAGGGAATGGCTCGGGGCGGCGCCGACCGGCAGGTCGATCGAGATCGTCGAGTACGCCATCTACCGCATCCGCGACGGCAGGTTCCTGCACATGTCCGCCCTCCACGACGCCGAGGACCTGCGGAGGCAGCTCGCGGGCTGACGCCGCGCCGCCGACTTGCGGTTTCCGCTACGTCAACTCCTACCGTCGTCGGTGTGGCCGGAGAGACCGGCCAGGCGACGGGAGGCGGGGCAATGGCGTGGTCGATCGCGGATGTGGCGCGGATGTCCGGGGTGACGTCCCGGACGCTGCGGCACTACGACGAGATCGGCCTGCTGCCACCGGCGTGGATCGGGAGCAACGGGCACCGCCACTACGAGGAGGCCGACCTGCTGCGGCTCCAGCAGATCCTGCTGATGCGGGAACTGGGCCTGGGACTGCGCGAGATCCAGGAGGTCCTGGACAACCAGGTGGATCAACTGGCCGCGCTCCGCGAACACCACCGACGACTGCTCGCGGAACGCGACCGGCTGGAGACGCTCGCCCGCACGGTCGGCCGCACCATCGCCGCACTGGAGGAAGGCAGGGACGACAGCGACATGGCGAGGATCAACAGGCCGGAGAACCTGTTCGAGGGGTTCGAGCCCGGCCACCACGAGGCGGAGGCGCGCGAGCGCTGGCCGGAGCAGTGGGAGCAGTCCCGGCAAGCCGTCGCGGGGATGACCGCCGACGGCATGGAGCGGTGGCAGCGTGAGGCGACGGCGCAGCTGATCCGCATGGCGGAGTTCATGGTGGCCGGCACACCCGTCGCCGACCCCGCGGTGCAGGCCGAGGTGGACGCCCACTACCAGGGCGTGTGCCGGTTCTGGACCCCGTGCGCGGCCGCGTACCGGGGGCTCGGCCAGACCTACCTCGACGACCCCGGGTTCCGTGCGAACTTCGACCGGATCGCCGAGGGACTGGCCGCCTACCAGCGCGACGCCATGGCCGTCTACGCCGACGCCCGGCTGAGCTGACCGACGGTCCGGCCCCCGGACGGTTCCTGGGGGAACTCGCGGGCGTGGGCGCGGGCCCACTCCTCGAAGGTGCGCGGCTCGCGACCTCGACGCCGGACAGGAGGACGCCGGCCCGGCGGGCCCGCGCCCTGGTCGAACTGCTCGTCAACGCCCCGGCGCCGGCTCCTGGTTCGACCCCTCGCGGCTGACCGCGGCCTCGTACGCGAGCAACGTGTCGACGAACAGCCGCCGCTGCTCGGGCGTCAGGGGTGCCAACGCCTCGCGCCACGCGGCCGCGCCGGGGGCGAGCCAGGCGGCGATCGCGGGTTGCTGGTCGGCCGCGATGCGGATGATCCGCCGCCGCCGGTCGGCCGGGTCCTCGTGCCGCTCCAGGATGCCCTTCCGGCTCAGGTCGCCGATCAGCAGGCTCACCGTCGTCGGCGCGACCTGGAGTCGGGCGGCCAGTTCGTTGACGGTCATCGCCCCGTCGAAGAGCAGGTAGGACAGCAGCGAGAGGTGTCGCGGGGCCAGCGCGAGGGACCGCAGCGCCTCGGGCACCGGGATCTTCTTGACCCGGCCCACCATCCGGGGCATCAGCAGCAGCAGGTCCCTGACGGTGTCGTCGACCCCGCTCGCGGCAGCCGCCGCCACGTCACCGCGCGGCTCGGGCCTTGACATCGCACCCCTCTCCCGTTTTATCTTTGTCATCAAAGATGCTTTGCTGGCAAAGCCAGCTTCCCTCCATCCTATGTACCGGCCTGAACGGAGATCCCACCATGCCGCACTTCAGCGTGCACATCCGCGAGGACGCCCTCGACGGAACGGTAGAACCGAAGCTGATCGGCGCCCTGACCGACGCGGTGGGCGCCGTCTACGGCGAGGAGTTCCGCCGCCTCGTCGGGGTGGACCTGATCGGCATCCCGGCGCACCGCCGGGGCATCGGCGGCGCCCCGACCGACCTCGTCGCGCCGCTCGTCACCCTCAGCATGCGCGAGGCCGCCTACCACCTGCCGCAGATCCCGGACGCCCCGGCCCGCCTGGTCGCCAACGCCACCGAGGCCGTGGTCGACGTGCTCGGCGAGGCCGTCCGCGAGCAGGTCATCGTGACGATCGCGGGCGTCCCGGCCGGCCGCAGCGGAGTGGCCGGCGCGGTGGCCTGACGCGCGGCGCGCACGCCGAAGGCCCGGCAGCCGGGGGGCTGCCGGGCCGGGTCGGGTCGGGTGCTCAGCCGGCGGTGGCCAGGCCGGCGACCTCGTTGACGGCGTCGGCGGCCACGTCGGGTGCCTCGACGTGGATGTAGTGGCCGCTGTTCTCGGCGGTGCTGAGCTCGCTGTCGCTGGACAGCGCCAGCCACTGCTCCTGGCCCGCGGTCCAGTCCTCCTCCAGGCCGGCCCCGTACTCGGGGACCTCGCCGAGGTACTGCACGCCGTGCTGGACGACCCGCACCGGGATGTCGCCGGCCGAGCGGACCTCGCCGTCGGTGAAGACCAGCTGCTCCGGGTTCTGGCCCTCGAAGATGGCGAGGGTCTGGGCGCGCACCTCGGCGGCCGGGCCGGTGGCCGACTCCGGGATCCGGTTGGTGAGGTCACCGACCTGGGTGGGCGGGGTGGCGTCCAGCAGCACCAGGCCGGCGACCCGGTCCTGGTGGTCGGGGGCGTAGCGGGCGGCGATCAGCCCACCCATCGAGTGGCCGGCCAGCACCGCGCCCTCGTCGCCTGCGACCTGGGCCAGCACGCCGTCCAGCACCTCGCTGGTGTCGTCGAAGTCCTGCGGCCCGGCGGGCTGGTCGCTGCCGCCGGCGCCCAGCCGGTCGTAGGAACAGACCCGGCCTTCCGCGCTCAGCGCCTCCTGGAAGTCGGCCATGGTCAACAGGTCGTCGCCACCGCCGTGCAGCAGGACGACGGTCGGCCGGCCGTCGACCGGGGTGCCGGAGCAGGAGACGTTGACCGAGTACTCCCCGACCGTGATCGTCCGGGGGCCGGTGAGCAGTTCCTCGTCCGCGTCCCCGGCGGGGGCCTCGGTGGTCGCCTCCGTCTCCGGGGCCGACTCCGCGTCCGGGTCGGAGTCGGAGCAGCCGACGAGCGTCACACCTGCCAGGGCGGTGCAGAGCGCGATCGCGGCGGCCGTTCCGAACTTCTTGCGGGCCATGGGACTTTCCTCCAACGAGTTGCTTCACACTTCGGTTCGTCGTGTTCCGACGGGAAGAACGCTAGAAAAGTTCTCCGCTCCGACCCATGGCCCTGTGACCCGTGTTCACAGGGGGGCTGGTGACACCCCGCTGGTGACACCCTCCACACCGCGCGCAGCACGGCGGTGTCAGTGGCGACTGTGATGCTGGGGCCATGACTCCTTGGAACCTGGTGGGCCTCGACCGGGCGTTGCGCGCGAGTTGGGCCGCCGACACGTGTTCGCCCGACAACCAGGCCGAGTGGGGGCCGGAGAACCCGGCCTGGGGGCACTGCGATGTCACGGCGCTGGTCGTCAACGACGTCTTCGGGGGCGACCTCGTGGTGGGGGAGGTGTATCTCGACGGGGTCCAGCACGGCTTCCACTGGTGGAACCGGCTGTCCAGCGGAGTCGAACTCGACCTGACGCGCGAGCAGTTCCAGCGCGGGCAGGACGTCACGGCGGCGCGCGTCGTGGAGCGTCCGCCGGGGCCGCTGCCGCGGCGCTGGGCGGAGTACCTGCTGTTGCGCGAGCGGGTCGCGGCGCGGCTCGGCGCACTCCCCGAGCCCACCTGACGGGTGGTGCTGGGTACACCGTCACGTCGGGTGTCTGCGGCCAGTGCCCGGCGGCCGGTCGGCCGAGAGGCTTGGGGCAGTCGATCGGAACCACCGGCACAACACCCAGGGAGCTCCTGATGATTCGCCGCCGCCTCACCGCCGCCGCCCTGTTCGCCGCCACCCTGGTGGGGGTGGCGGCCCCGGTCGCCGCGGCCGGCGGTCGGGACACGGACCCGGTGCGGGAGCAGGTGGACCGGCTGGTGGAGCAGGACGGTGTGCCGGGCGCGCTGGCGTTCACCGGCGACGCGACCTACCGGGCGGGCACCGCGGAGTCCGGCACCGACCGGCCGATGGTCGGCGCCGACGGCCGGGTGCGGATCGCCAGCAACAGCAAGTCGTTCACGTCGGTGGCGGTCATGCGGCTGATCCTCGACGGGCGGCTGGGCCTCGGCGACCGGGCCGGCGCGTACGTGCCGCGGCTCGCCGGGAGCGAGGTCACCGTGCGGGAGTTGCTGGCGCAGCGCAGCGGCCTGCCGGAGTACGTCGGCCTGATGGACTGGACGGCCGTCGACTCGACGCCCGAGGACCACCTGGCGCTCGCGCTCTCCCAGGAGCCGCTGTTCGAGCCCGGCACCGACTGGGCCTACTCCAACACCAACTACCTGGTCCTCGGCATGATCATCGAGAGCGTGACGGGCGACGACTTCCGCACGTACGTCGAGGACACCGTCATCGAGCCGCTGGGTCTCGACGCCACCTACTGGCCGGAGCCGGGCGAGACGGCCCTCCGGGGGCCGCACGCCCACAACTACGGTGTGAGCCCGGCCGACCCGGAGGCCGGCCCCACCGACCTGACCGAGCTGCCCGGCCACCTCTTCGGCGCCGCGGGCGGCCTGGTGTCCACCCCGGAGGACCTGAACGCCTTCTGGGAGGCGCTGTTCGACGGCGAGCTCCTGCCGCGCTGGGCGGTCTGGCTGATGACGCACGACGCGTCCACCGTCGGCGGCGACGGGGTCCACCCGGAGGACACCCGGTACGGGTACGGCATCGCGAGCTTCCCGCTGAGCTGCGGCGGCCGCTACTACGGCCACGGCGGCGACCTGCCGGGCGACACGGTGCTCGGCGGCCACCTGCCAGGCTCCCGCGCCGCCGGCTCCCGGACGGTGACGGTCTACACGACCACCATGGCCATGCCGGGCGACACCCGCACCCACCTCCAGGAGACCGTCGACACCGCCCTCTGCGCGGACGGCCGTTGACGGGCGGGGTGGCAGGGGTCAGTCGAGGCAGGGGTCAGTCGAGGCAGAACTCGTTGCCCTCGGGGTCGGCCAGCACGAGGTGGCCGCCGCCGAGCGGCGGCGCGGGCTCGTGCCGTTCGAGCCGGGTGGCGCCGAGCGCCACGAGCCGTTCGGCCGCCGCCTCCAGGGCCGCCATCCGCGCGTCGCCGGCCAGCCCCGGGGCGGCGCGCACGTCGAGGTGCACCCGGTTCTTGGCCGCCTTGCCCTCCGGCACCCGCTGGAAGAACAGCCGCGGGCCCGCCCCCTCCGGATCGACCACCGCCGAGCGGTCGTTGCGGCGCTCGGGCGGCACGCCCATCGCGTCCAGGGCCTGGTCCCAGGACGCGAAGCCGGGCGGCGAGTCCTGGAGCCGGTAGTCGAGGGCCTCGGCCCAGAAGGCGGAGAGCGCCGCCGGGTCGGCGCAGTCGAACGTGATCTGAACGTCGCGGGCCATCTCAGCTCGCCTTTCGTGGAGTGTGCAGGTACAGGTCGCGGAGCAGGCACACCTCGGAGAGGTGGTGGACGACCTCCCGGTTGATGTGCAACACCAGCTCCGCCATCGGTCGTTCGGCGTACGGCCCCTCCGCCTCGCCGCACGGGCGGGCCAGACCGGCCTCGCCGAGGGACTCGACGCCGGCCTGCCACGCGGCGTACTCGGCGTCGAGTTGGGCCAGCGCCTCGGCGGCGGTCGGGGCGTACGCGAACGACTGGTAGTCGGTCGGCACCCGGCCGAAGTGCGAGGCGTTGCGCATCGCGAGTACGCCGACGATCACGTGGGCGAGCCGCCACGAGATGGTGGTGAGGGGCGGCGGGCTGGGCTCCGGCATCGCGAAGTCGATGGTCATCGTGCCGGAACCGGCCAGCACCGGCGCGGTTCCGGTGCCGCGCGGGCGCACGTTCCAGCAGTCGGGTACCGGCTCCCAGAAGTACTCGTCGTCGGTGAGTCCGTCGAGTCGCTTGCGCAGCTGGTGCGTCCAGTGCCAGTCGAGCTGATCGCGGAGCAGCGGGTTCCAGGTCCGGCTCCAGGTCTGGTCGGTCATGGCGCCAGCCTCCCGCATATTCCGGACAGGATCGTTCCGTGATGCGTGGAACGATGACCAGATGACCGTCGAGACGACGACCGAACGGGTGCTCCGGCTGCTGGCGCTGTTGCAGCGCCGGGCGTCGTGGACCGCCACGGAGCTGGCCGCCGAGCTGGGGGTCACCGACCGCTCGGTGCGCCGCGACGTTGAGCGGCTGCGGGCGCTCGGCTACCCGGTGCGCGCGGCGCCGGGCGTCGGCGGCGGCTACCAACTGGGCGCGGGCGCCCGGCTGCCGCCGCTGCTCCTCGACGACGAGGAGGCCATCGCCACGGCGGTGTCGCTGCGGCTGGCGTCGGGCGGCACGGTCGCCGGCGCGGCCGAGGCGGCGCTGCGGGCGCTGGCCAAGCTCGACCAGGTGATGCCGCCCCGGCTGCGCGCCGAGGTGCGGGCGGTGCACGGGGCGACCGACACCATGGTCGGCGCCGGCGTCGAGATCGACGCCGAGGTGCTGGTGACGCTGGCCAGGGCCTGCCGCGACGCGGTGCGGGTGCGGTTCGGGTACGCCGACCGGCGCGGCGGGCGGCGGGAGCGCACGGTCGAGCCGGTGCGGATGGTCACCACGGGCCGCCGCTGGTACCTGATGGCGTGGGACGTCGACCGCGGCGACTGGCGCACCTTCCGGCTCGACCGGATGGGCGGGGTGACGGCGACGACCTGGCGCTTCAGGCCCAGGGAGCACCCGGACCCGGTCGCCTACGTGCGGCGGTCGGTCACGGAGTCGCCGTACCGGCACGTGGTCCGGGTGCGGCTCCACGCCACGGCCGAGCGGGTGCGGGACCTGGTGCCGCCCACGGTGGGGCGGGTCGAGGAGGACCGCGACGGGTGGTGCCTGCTGGTCGCCGGCGGGGACGACCTGGAGGTGGTCGTCGGGCGGATCGCCATGCTGGGCCTGGAGGCGGAGTTGGTGGACCCGCCGGAGCTGCGGGCGGCCGCCGCCCGCCTCGCCGCCCGCCTCACGGCGATGGCCGCCCCGGACGACTGAACCGGGCCCCGGGGGGCCGGCCGGCTCAGAGGACGAACGGCTCCGCGCCGTCCTGCTCGGCGACCAGCGGGCGGCCGGCGTGCTGCCAGGCGTGCAGACCGCCGTCGACGTTGACCACGTCCAGGCCCTGCTGGGCGAGGTAGGCGGCGACCTGGGCGGAGCGGCCGCCGACCTTGCAGACCACGTAGAGGGTCTGCTCGGCGGCGGCGTCCCTGATCTCCGGAAGGCGCTCGACCACCTGGCCGATGGGGATGTGCACGGCCCCCGGGGCGTGGCCGGCGAGCCACTCCTCCGGCTCCCGGACGTCGAGCAGCGGCGCCCCTTGGGGCACGGCGTCGGGGGACACGTTCTGCACGGCTGCGAAGCTCATGGCCCCGAGGTTACCCGCCGGCCGCCGGGCACCGGTCGACGCCCGGTCGGGGCCGGCCGGGGGGCTACTCGGCGCCGTCGCCGCGCAGCAGGACCAGCTCGGCCTCGCGCTCGGCGACCCGCTGCCGCAGGCCCTCGGCGATCTCCTCCAGCATGCCGTCCGGGTCGTCGCCCGCCATCCGCAGCATGGAGCCGACCGCGCTGTCCTCCAGCGCGGCGGCGGCGTCGGCCAGCAGGTCCTTGCGCTCGGCCAGCCACTCCAGGCGGGCGTACAGCTCGTCCTGCCGCTCCCACGCCGGCTCCTCGCCGCGCGGGCCCCGCTCCCACTCGTCGGCGAGGACGCGCAGCGCGTCCTCGTCACCCCGGGCGTACGCCTGGTTGACGCGGGAGACGAAGACGTCGCGCCGGTCACGCTCGTTCTGGTCGACGGCCAGGTCGGGGTGGCACTTGCGGACCAGCTCGCGGTAGAGCTTGCGGGCCTCGTCCGAGGGGCGCACCCGGGGCGGCTGCTGGACCGGCTGCTGGGTGAGCATCGCGTACGCCTCGGGGCTGAAGCCGTCGCTGTCGAGCCAGCCGTGGAAGAGGTCCGCGATCCCCGGCATCGGCGCGACGGCGGCGCGCGCCTCGCGGGCGCGGCGCTCGTCCTCCGGATCGCCGGTGCGGGCCGCGACGGCCTCGGCGATCAGCGCGTCGAGCTCCTCGAGACGGGAGTAGTAGGGGCCGAGGCGCTGCTCGTGCAGGCGGGAGAAGTTCTCCACCTCGATCCGGAAGGTCTCCACCGCGATCTCGAACTCGATCAGCGCGGCCTCGGCGGCCCGGACGGCCACCTCGAGTCGTGCGGTCGCCGCCGCCTCTTCTTCCGCTTCGGTCGTCGTGTCATCCGCCACACGGACAGCCTAGGCCCTGCGGCGCGCTGCCCCGGGATCGAGCTGCTCCTCGCTGGGGCAGTTCCGGCTCTCCTCGGGGCCCAGGTGCGTCTGGGCCCAGGTGGTCAGTTCGAGCAGTGCGGGGCGCAGCTCCTGGCCGGCCCTGGTCAGCCGGTAGGTGACCCGCAGCGGCGGGCCCTCCTGGACCTCGCGGTTCAGCAGGCCCATGCCGACGAGCTCGCTGAGGCGGTCGGAGAGCATGCGCTCGCTGATGCCGGGGATGGCGCGCCTGAGGTCGGTGAAGTGACCCGGGCCACCCATCAGGGAGGCGATCAGCACCCCCGTCCAGCGCTTGCCCAACAGGTTGAAGACCCGCTGCACCGCCGAGTCAGGCTCGATGCACGTTGATTGTTCGCCGTCCAGCCTCGTCCGTTCGTCCACTTCGCCCCGCGACTCCAGCATGTGTCCACCTTACCGGAACTCCGAGAGCTACTGCGGAAAAGTAAGTGACTGTGGTATTAGTAGTTGCGTACTACCTTGCAGCACCTAACCAAGCTATCCCCGGAGGGACCCCATGGCCACGCTCCTGCACATCGACTCGTCGATCAACGGCGACAACTCGGTCTCGCGGGCCGTCACCAAGACCTTCCGCGAGGCGTGGGAGGAACAGCACCCCAAGGGCACCGTGATCTACCGGGATCTCGCGGCCAACCCGCTGCCCCACCTGGACGGCCTCGCCTACCACACCCAGTACGTGCCGATCCCCGAGCGCACCCCCGAGCAGGTCGCCGCGTTCGCGCTGCGCGACGAGCTCGCCTCCGAGCTGGAGTCCGCGGACGCCGTGCTGCTCGGCGCGCCGCTGTACAACTACACGATCCCGTCCACCCTCAAGGCGTGGATCGACCACGTGATCATCATGGAGCGCACCGCCGGCGAGAACACCACCATCGCCGGCCGGCCCGTCACCGTGGTCACCAGCCGCGGCGGCTCCTACCGCCCCGGCACGCCGATGGAGGGCAACGACTTCGCCCAGTCCTACCTGGAGTGGCTGCTGACCGGCGCGCTCAAGCTGGAGGCGACCTTCATCGTTCCCGAGCTGACCCTGGCACCCGTGGTGCCGGCGATGTCCTCGCTGGTGGGGCTGTACGAGGAGTCGGTGGCCAAGGCGCACGGCGACGCGCGCGCCAAGGCCACGGACCTGGCCACCCAGCTGGCGGCCTGAGCGCGGCGGCGCCCGCTACTCGGCGCGGGCGGCGACCGGCTCCCGGCCGGCGGCCGCCCGCGCCGCCGGCCGCGGCACGCGGACCGGCCACCGCCGGCCGCCGAGCCGCTGCCGGACACCGCGCACCAGCCGGGGCGCGGTGAACGAGGCGCCGTGGACGAACCGCATCGAGGGGCCGAACGACGGCGCCGTCAGCAGCCCGGCGAAGAACAGGCCGGGCCGCGACGACTCGAAGCCGCCGCTCAGCTCGGGCGCCCCGGTGCCGCGCACGGTGCGCAGCCCGTCCCGCAGCGCCGGGTCGAGGATGCCGAGCCTCCGCAGGTCGGGGACGAAGCCGGTGGCGGCGATGACGTGCCCGGACTCCAGCACCTCGGTTCCGGCCCCGGCCTCCCCCGTCGCCAGCTCGACCCGGACCGTGCCGCCGTCCGTGCTCTCGGCCCGCAGCAGTTCGCGGCCGAGCCGCACCGGGACGACGCCCTCCAGCCGGTCGCGCAGCCACCAGGCACCGGCCGGGCCGAGCGCGGTGGCCGCGATGTGCGCCCGGCTGCCGGCCGGCAGCCGGCGCACCGCGCCCGGCAACTCCGACCACACCCACGTCGACCAGCCGGTGCCGAGCCCGCTGTGCGGGGCGCGCAGCCGGGCCAACGGGCCACGCCGCAGCGGCTGCGGCAGGGTGTTCCAGCGGACGCCGCCCGCCCGCGCCACCACGGTGGGGCGGGCGCCCTGTTCGGCCAGCAACGCCGCCGTCTCCAGCGCGGCCTGGCCGGCGCCGACGACCGTCACGTCGGTGTCCTTGAACCGCGTCAGGTCGCGGTGGTCGCTGCTGTGCGAGGCCAACCCGACCGGCAACTCCCGGAGCGTCTCCGGGAGATGGACGAACGGCATCACGCCGACCGCGAGCACCACCGTTCTGGCGAGCAGCGCCCCGCCGTCCGCCGTCTCGACGCGGAAGCCGTCGGGGCCGGCCGAGACGGACGTCACGGTGCGGTCTTCGACGGGCACCGGCAGCCGGTCGGCGAACCAGAGGCCGTAGCGGGTGAACGTGCCGATCGACAACGGAGTGCCGTGCTCGGCGCGCAACCCGCGGTCGGCGCAGTAGGCGGCCAGCGTGTCGCCGCCGACCGGCTCGGAGAGGTCGGAGGCCCACGGCTCGGACTTCAGGTACATGCCGTCGGGCATGTGGTCCCGCCAGGAGGCCATCGGGCGGCCGAGCACCCGCAGATCGAGCCCGGCGGCCGCGGCGTGCGCCGCGACCGAGAGCCCGTACGGGCCGGCGCCCACCACTACCAGGTCGTGCATCGTGCGTTCTCCTTCTCCACGGGCGGTTCGGTGCGTTCGACGGACGTCGTCGGGAAACGACCCGCGCCGGTGCGTCGGGTCGAGGCCCGACGCAGCCAGTGACGGGTGAGGGCCAGCAGGGGGGCCGGGTCGTCGGAGGCGGACCAGGCCCACTCGACCTCGCGGCCGCCGGATCCCGGCCAGTGGGCGCGGCGCGCGGCGAACGAGGCCAGCAGCCCGTACTGCTCGACCACGAACGTCCGGCCCGCCCGCGGCCGCGAAACCCCCACGGGGGAACGGCCGGTGAGGTCCAGGTGCAGGGCGCGGACCACGTCGAGGCCGGTGGCGCGGTCGGCGAAGAGCCGGAACTGCGCGCCGGGGCGCGGGTTGAAGTCCAGCAGGTGGTGGACGCCGGTGCGGGCGTCCCGCCGGAAGTCGAGGTCGAGGACGCCGTGGTAGCCGACGGCCGCGGCCAGCCGGCCGGCCAGTTCGGCGACCGCCGGGTTCGGCAGCCAGCCGCCGACCGCCGTGAGGCCGGCCCGCGGCGGCCAGGACAGCTCCTTGTGGCCGGTGCCGGTGAGCAGCGGGCGGCCGCCGGCGGCGAAGCAGCCGTGGAAGAACCAGTCGGTGCCGGCGCCGCCGGCCGGCAGCAGCCGTTGCAGAAGCAGCTCGCCGCCGGCCGACCCACTCCGGGCGTGGAGCCGCGCGGCCTGGGCCGCGCTCCTCACCAGGGTGACGCTCCGCAGCCCGGAGCCGGGCGGCAGCAGCCACGGGCGGCTCCACTTGGCGACCGCCGGCAGCCCGAGTTCGCGGGCCGCGGCGGCGGCCTCCTCCGGGCTGCCGGGGACGAGGGTCGGCGGGTGCGGGATGTCCAACGCGGCGCAGAGCTCGGCCAGTCGGGCCTTGTCGGCGGCCCGCTCGGCGAGGCCGGCCGGGAGCCGGGGGAAGAGGAAGTGCCCTTCGAGCCGGTCGGCGAGGGCGGCGAGGGCCAGCGCGCCCGCGTCGTCCATCGGGATCAGCACCGCCGGCCGACCGATCCTGGCGGCGGCGGCCAGCAGCGCGTCCGCCACGTCGTCCACGGAGCGCGGGTCGCCGCGGAAGCGGTGCGCGGCGGCCAGGTAGCGGGAACGCGCCAACGGCACCGTGGGCGACTCGACGAAGGCGTGCGCCTCGACGCCCGCCCGCCCCAGTGACCTGACCGCCCCCAGCGAACCGTGGTGGAACGGATTGCGGTCGAGCCGCAGCAACAGCGCGGGCACCCGGGTGTCGAGGGCGACGGGCGGAGACATGGAAACCGTTCTTTCACGCGCCCACGCGCGAATACCCCGGACGAGCAGTGGAACTCTCTCGATCGGCCTAGGCGAAAGCCTTCTCCCGGCTCATTCGAGAGATCGTGTGCTTAATCTGATTCCCGGTCACCTCACCGGTCTCTCCGAAAGGAATTCCACGCGATGCTTCTCGGACTGGCGGCCGCCGCCACCGGACTGCTGATGGCCGCCGGGCCGACACAACCCGTTCCCGAGGATTCCTTCGGCGCCTTCGTCGGCGCCGGCCCCGAAGGAATCCAACGGCTCGTCGATCTCCAGGACTGGCTCGGCGGCACCGAGGCACGGGTCGGCCACACCTATCTGCCCGGCGACGAGTGGGTGAATATCGAGGGCCGCCCGGAATTCCTCCGACCGTGGGCCGAATGGCGGCGCGCGGCAGAGGACCGGCTGTTCGTGCTCAACGTGCCGATGCTGGAACGCAACGAGGCGGGGCTGTCGGACCGCGAGGTCAGCCGGCTGTTGCGGGACGGCACGCGCGGCCGGTTCGACGACCACTTCCGCACCCTGGCCGAGCGCCTGGTGGCGGCCGGCATCCCGGACACGGTGCTGGTGCTCGGCTGGGAGATGAACGGCACCACCTACAGCCACCGGTGCGCCCCGAATCCCGGGGCGTGGCGCACGTACTGGCGGCGCATCGTCACCGTCATGCGGGAGGTTCCCGGACAGGAATTCCGCTTCGACTTCGCGCCGAACCGCGGCCGGGACGCCATCGGCTGGGACCGCTGCTATCCGGGGGACGACGTGGTGGACATCGTCGGGATGGACTCGTACGACCAGCCGCCCGGCGAGAGTTTCGACGAACAGATCAGCCAGCCCTACGGACTCCGGGCGCACGTGGATTTCGCGAAGGAACACGGCAAGCCGATCTCGTTCCCGGAATGGGGCCTCTTCCGGAACGGCGACAACCCGGAATACATGCGCCGCATGCTGGAGTGGATCGCGGAACAGCGGCCGATCTACCACACCATCAGCGACTACTGCCCGCACGGCGTCTGGCGGTGCGACACCAACCCGCGGTCGGCCGAGCTGTTCAGAACGACGCTGACCGGCGCCGGCGCCGACTGGTGGTTCGGCTAGGCCAGGACAGGGCCCGGGTCCTGTCCTGGTCCCTGTCCTGGTCCCTGTCCTGGCGGTCGTCGGGGACCAGCCCCCGCTTCCGCGGCCCGCCACGCGCGAAACACGGTGGCGCCGGGGCCGCGCCGCGGGTATCCGTGGGACGCATGACCGGACACGAAGACGGGTTGTTGGCGGAGACGGCACGGGCGCTCGACCGGCGGCTGGCCACGGCGCAGGCCACGGGGCGGGCCCCCTCCATGGTGGCGGCGGTGGCGCGGGACCGGCGGGTGGTGTGGCGGGGCGCGCGCGGCGAACTGCCCGCGGGGGTGGAACCGGAGGACGTCCAGTACCGCATCGGCTCGATCACCAAGACGCTGACCGCCGTCCAGGTGCTCAGGCTCCGCGACGAGGGACTGCTCGACCTCGCCGACCGGATCGGGGCCCACGTGGACACCCCGCACGGCGGCGACGCCACGATCGCGCAGCTCCTCGCCCACACCGGCGGCCTCGCCGCCGAGGCCCGCGGCCCCTGGTGGGAGCGCACACCAGGCGAGCTGCGGCCCGAACTGGCGGACGTCTTCGGCGAGCACCCGAGGAAGCACCCAGAGGGCCGCCGCTTCCACTACTCCAACCCCGGCTACGCGCTGCTCGGCGCCCTCGTCGAGCGGCTGCGCGGCCGGCCGTGGGCCGAGGCGCTGCGCGACGAGGTGCTGCTGCCGCTCGGCATGACCCGCACCGGAACCGCCCCGGAGGAGCCGCACGCGCGCGGCTGGGCCGTGCACCCCTACGCCGACGTCAGGCAGCCGGAGCCGACCGAGGACATCGGGCGGATGGCGCCGGCCGGACAGCTGTGGTCGACCACCGCCGACCTGGCACGGTTCGCCGCGTTCCTCTCGCTCGGCGGCCGGGACGACGTGCTGGCCGACGGGACCCTGGCCGAGATGCGGCGGCCCGCCGCGCCCCCCGAACCGGAGGGCTGGAACGGCGGCTACGGCCTCGGCGTACAACTGCTGCGGCAGGACGGCCGGCTGCTGGTCGGGCACGGCGGCTCGATGCCCGGCTTCGTGGCGAGCCTCTGGGCCAGCCCCGAGGAGCGCGTCGCCGCGGTGGTGTTCGCCAACGTCACCAGCGGGGCGGCCACCGGCGCCCTCGGCACCCGGCTGATCGCCGAGGTGCTGGAGCGCGAACCCACCCTGCCGGAGCCGTGGCGGCCGGACCCGGACCCCGATCCGGCGCTCGTCGCGCTCACCGGCCCCTGGTACTGGGGAACCGCCCCCTTCGAGCTGCGGCTGCGGCCCGGGCGGGTGCTCGACCTCACACCCGCCGGCGGCGGCCCGGGGCGGGGCGCGGCGTTCCGGCCCGAGACGGACGGCACCTGGACCGGCCTCACCGGCTACTACGCGGGCGAGACACTGCGGGTGGGCCACGCCGCGGACGGCCGGGTCGACCACCTCGACGTCGGCACCTTCGTGTTCACCAGGACCCCCTACGACCCGGCGGCGCCGGTGCCCGGCGGCGCCCGTCCATGGGGGGCCTCCGAGGGAGGCCGGCGATGACGCCCGGCGCGCGGGCGGCCCGTCAGAGCTCCATCTTGAACCCGAGGTGGGTCGCCTCGAAGCCGAGCCGCTCGTAGAAGCGGTGGGCCTCCAGCCGGGTCACGTCGGACGTCAGCTGCACCAGCGCGCAGCCGCGCCCCCGCGCCTCCTCGATCGCCAGCTTCATCAGCTCGGTGCCGAGGCCGCCGCCGCGCGCGTCCGACCTGACCCGGACCGCCTCGACCAGCGCCCGCGACGCGCCCTGCCGGGAGAGGGTGTGCAGGACGGCGAGAGTGAGAGTTCCCACGATCCCGGCGGCCGGATCGTCGGCGTCCTCCGCGACGAAAAGCAACTGGTTCGGGTCGGCCGCTATCCGCTCGAAAGCCGCCCGATAGGGGGCCTGATCGGCGGGATTCTCACGCCGCGCGCCAAGCGGGTCGTCCGCCAGCATCGCCACGATCTCGGGCACATCGGCGGAAGCGGCCTGCCGCATGGTGATATTCATGACCCCCAGTCTAAGAAACGGAGGAATGGCACGAACATCGCGTTTCCGCCGGGGGGTTGTGTCTCGTCCGTATAACGGTAGGGTCAGTCCCGCATCGGGGGGCGGCCAGAAGCCGCCCAGTTTATGAGATGCAGGGGCGCGATGGCCGGGTTTCCGGTTAACCACCCGCTCCGGGTGAGCAGGCTGACACGCTGTGCGACCGGGAGTTGATCGAGGCGAGGCAGGTCATGACCGCGATATCGGCCGACGATGGCGCTACCACCGCCGGATACGGCAGTGAGCCCGGCAGGGGCCACGCCGCCGGGCAGGCGGCTTCGGCGCGCCACGGCCAGGGCGCCTACCAGAGTGGCTATCGGCCCGCACAATCCGGCGGACACCCCTCGGGCCACCCGGCCGAGGAACAGTTCGCCGGGCAGATAGGGGCTGAGTCCGATCTGAACCGCTACCGGCCGCGAAATGACCGACCGTCACCCGACGCCGTGGTGATTCGCCGCACACTCGCGGAGATCGAGCCGGTGTCCGACCAGGCCACCGCCTACTTCTACGCTCTGCTCTTCCTGCACAATCCGCAGTTGCGCGACATGTTCCCCGCCGCGATGGACGCCCAACGCGACCGGCTCTTCGGCGCGCTGCTGGTCGCCGCGGAACACATCGACGACACCGTCACTTTGACGGACTACCTGTGCAACCTGGGCCGCGGACACCGGAAATACGGCACCCGGTCCGATCACTACCCGGCCGTCGGCGAATGCCTGATGCTGTCGCTGGAGCGCTACGCGACGAGCACTTGGGGCCCGGAGGCCGAGGCCGCCTGGGTGCGGGCCTACACGGCGATCTCGCAGATCATGATAGATGCCGCGGCCGAGGACGAACTCCGCGCGCCGCCCTGGTGGTTCGCCGAGATCGTCAGCCACGAGCGGCGCACCAGCGAGGTGGCCGTCGTCACCGTGCGGACCGACCAGCCCTACCCGTACCGTGCCGGCCAGTACGCCAGCATCGAGACGCCGTGGTGGCCGCGCGTCTGGCGCTACTACTCCTTCGCCTCCTCGCCCCGCTCCGACGGGCTGCTGTCGTTCCACGTCAAGGCGGTGCCCGCGGGCTGGGTCTCGCGCGCGCTCGTGCACCGCGCCCGGCGCGGCGACGTCATCAAACTCGGGCCGCCCGCAGGCTCGATGACGGTCGACCACAACTCCAGCCGCGGCCTGCTGTGCGTCGGCGGCAGCACCGGCATAGCCCCCATCAAGGCACTCGTCCAGGACGTCGCCCAACACGGGGTGCGCCGGCAGGTCGAGGTCTTCTTCGGCGCCAACCGCGACTCGGACCTCTACGACCTCGACTCCTTCCTGGAGTTGGAGCGCCGACTGCCGTGGCTGTCCGTACGGCCCGTCGTCGCCCAGTACGCGACCCGCGGCTTTCCCGGGCAACTACCCGAAGCCGTACGGGAGTTCGGCCCCTGGGGCGATTTCGACGGCTACCTCTCGGGGCCCCCGCAGATGATCAGGAAGAGCATGGACGCGCTGGTCTCCTCGGGCATCCCGGCGGAACGGATCAGACACGACTTCCTGGGAACTCTGGTGGCGTCAGGGAAGTAAGTGATTGAGTAGCGCGCAAAAAATGACGTAGCGGGATTCAGGCATGTCAGACCGAACACCAGCGGTACCGGAAGAACCACGGGGAACACGGGGAACAGGGGAGCCACGGGGACGACGCGGACGACGGGAACTGGGCAGCGGAGCGACCTCGGCACACGCCGCGGAGCGCCAC
>NZ_SMKI01000059.1 GCF_004348415.1 Streptomyces hainanensis | reverse complement strand
GGGCCGAAGTGGAGGGTGTGGCCGGTCTCGGGTTGGTGGACGGTGAGTTGGCCGTGGGAGGCGCCGTCCCAGCCGAGTTCCCAGCGTGGTCCTTCGACGGGGAGTACGGGGGCGTCGGGCAGGGGCCTGGGGTAGAGCAGGATCATGCCGTCGGCGGTGAACAGGCGGGCGCCGTGGTCGTCGAGGACGAGGCGTTGGTCGAGGGTGGAGGCCCAGGAGGCGCCGAACCAACCGCCGTGCCGGTAGGAGGAGATGTGGTGGCGTTCGATGACGAGCGGCAGCACGCCGGGGAGTTCGACGTCCGTGGCGGACATCAACAGCTCCCCGGTGGCCATGTCGACCGGGTCGCCGCAGGCGGTGCGGCCGTTCATCGGGATGCCCTCGCCACGGGTGCGGCGCCCCAGGCCCAGCGCGCCCTGCCGCAGACCACGCAGCCCGGTCGAGCCCAGGGAGCGGACGCCGCGGGCCAGCCCGCCCAGGGTGGTGAGGCCCTTCATGCCGGGGATGCAGTCGAGGGCGGCGAAGGCGACGTCGAGGAGGGTGGCCTGGCCGTTGGCGTAGTCGTAGAGGGTGTCGGCCAACACCACCAGGGCGGCGGCGAGGACGACCCAGGCCAGCGGGCCGCCGATGATCATCACGACGATGCCGAGGACGGCGACGACGACCTTGCAGATCTCGACGATGGTGTCCCAGTTCTCGGACACCCAGTGGATCGCGTCCTCCCACCAACGGCGGTTCTGAATGCCGGCGTCCGACGCCTCGTCCAGGTCGGAGGCGCAGGTGCCGGCGGCGTCCTCCCGCATCTCCTTGGCCTGGCGGGCGAGTTCACGCGCCGCGGACAGCGCCTCCTCGGCGGAGTCCACCCGCCCCTGGGCGTCGGACCGCGCCTGCCCGGCGGCCGTCGCGTCCCGGGTCGCGGCCCGCACGTCCGCCTCGGACGGCGGCTCCACGTCCTCGCGTTCGCCCTCGCGCTCCAGCCGCTCGGCCTCGTCCCCGGCCCGCGACACCCAGCCCTCCGCGTCCGACAGCGCGCCCTGCGCGGAGGTCAGATCGGCCTGCGCCGCGATCGCCCGGTCCAACGCCCGGTCGGCCATGCCCTGCGCGGTCTCCAGCTTCGGCCAGTAGGTGCCGAGCGCCCGCGCCGCCAGGTCGTAGGAGGTCCGGAGCTTCTCCAGGTTGCCCGGCACCCCGTCGAACTCCGACCGGAACGCCTCGGCCGACAACCCGGCCCAGTCCAGCACCGCCCGGTCCTCGGACATCCCCCGCACCCGGCCCAGCGCCTCGCCGACATCGTCGGCGAACGTCTGGAGTTGGTCGGCGAGTGACCTGACCTCCTCGGGGTCGCCGGGCGTCGGGTCCGAGTCCAAGTCGACCGGACTCCAGTCGGACGGCCGTGACACCCGAAACACCCCCGGAACCGACGAACCTGTGACACCGTCTCCCCCGGTGCCACCCATGCTCCTACCAGGGTCGGCCAGGTTCTACGGCGGTTCTGTCACAGCTCCTCTACAGCTTGGCCCCAGCCCGGCGGAGATGGCTGCGCCTGAGCTCGGCCCAGCGCTCGGCCTCCGACGGGGTCAGGCGGCCGCGCAGTTCGGCCAGCTTGAGGAGGTTGGCCTCGGCGCCGCTGGCGAGGGCCTGGGCCTCCGCCCGGTAGTGGTCGTCGATCAGCGCCTCCACCTCGGCGTCGGTCATCACCGGCAGCACCTGCTCGGCCAGCCGGTTGGTGTCCCGGTACGAGCCCTGGAGGCGGAACGGCGGCTCGGTGCGGTCGGTGTCCTCCTGGGTGGCCGAGGCGATGTACGCGGCGTTGACCCGCAGCGTGGTGCGTTGGACGCGCAGCAGCAGTCGCAGCACGGTCAGCACGCGCTCCAGTTCGGCGGCGTCGTAGGGGTGGACGAGCCGGTCGGCGGAGGCGGTGCGGTCGCCGCGGGCGAGCCGGACCAGGAGGTCGACGTCCGCCCGGTCGCGGGCGGCGAGCGGGGCGAGGACCGGGTTGGCGGCCAGCGCGTTCTCCAGGTGGCTGAGCTCGAACAGCTCCTCCCGGCCGCTGAGCACGTCGCCGAGGTTCCACACGTCGGCGCGGTTGGCGAGCATGTCGGGGACGCGGAACCGGGTGCCCGACTCGGTGAACGGGTTGCCGGCCATGCAGATCGCGAACCGCTTGCCGCGCAGGTCGTAGGTGACCGGCCGGCCGTCCGCGGTGCGCACCCCGTCCACCCGGCGCTGCGCGTCGGTCAGCGGGATGAAACGTTGCAGCAGTTCGGGTGAGACGTGCTGGATGTCGTCGACGTGCAACAGCACGTTGTTGCCCATCTCCAGCGCGAAGTTGATCTTCTCGACCTCGCGGCGGGCCGCGGCGTCCGGCGCGGCCGCCGGGTCGAGGGAGGTGGTGCCGTGCCCGAGGGCCGGGCCGTCGGCGCGGACCAGGGCGAGGCCGAGGCGGGCGGCGACGTATTCGAGGAGCGTGGTCTTGCCGTAGCCGGGCGGGGAGAGCAGCAGGAGCAGGCCCTGGCTGTCGGTGCGGCGTTCGTCGCCCGCGGTGCCGAGCTGCTTGGCGAGGCTGTCGCCGATCAGCGGCAGGTACACCTCGTCGATGAGCCGGTTGCGGACGAAGGTGGTGAGCACCCGCGGGCGGTAGGCGGCCAGCCGCAGCCGCTCGCGTTCGGCGTCGAGCAGCGCGGAACGGCGGCGGGTCCAGGCGCGGTGCGCGGGCATCCGGTGGGCGGTGAACTCGGCGGTGCGGGTGAGGAACTCGTCGAGGCGGAGGGGGAGTTCCCCGCCGGTCAGCCGGGCGTGTGCGCCGAGCAGGCCGGTGGCGGCGGCGGTGAGCGGGGCGTCGAGCGGGCGGTGGTCGAGCCGGTCGGCGCACAGGTCGAGGGCGACGGCCTCCGACAGGTCGTCGGTGGCGTGGCCGGCGTCCGCGGCGAACGCGGCGAGCCAGGCGGTGAGCAGTTGGTGGCGGGCGGCCAGGTCGTCGTCCAGCGCGCGCAGGTCCTGGGCCAGTTCCTTGACGCCGGTGGAGCCGAGCGCGGCGCGGAAGTCGTCGAGCAGGGCGCGGGCCGGGGCGCCGGCGACGAACACGGGGCCGCCGGCGGCGAGTTCCTCGAAGAGGTAGTCGCCAAGCAGCCGCCAGGGTGCCCCGGACGCGGTGGGCGCCAGGGCGGCCGGCAGGAACTCCCGGGCGGCGGTGGCGAGTTCCTCGGCGAGCCCGGCGACGGCCGGGGTGCCGGCGCCGAAGGCCGCGCGGGCGCGGGCCAGCGACTGGGCGCGGACCGCCCAGCCGGTGCGGGCCGCGGCGGCGGGGTGGTGCGCCCAGAACAGCTGGGCGGCGGCGCGGACGTCGGGCGGGAAGCGGAGCAGCCCGGCGGCGGCGCGCAGGGGGAGCAGCCGGCGCAGGATGGCGGTGGCGTCGTGGTCGTGGACGCCCCGGTCGTAGCCCTCGTCGTAGGCGGCCTCGGCGGCGGCGCGCACCAGTTCCGGGAGGCTGCCGTCGGCGGCGGCGCGGTCGAGGGCGGCCGGTCCCGGGTCGGTGAGCAGCCGGGCGGCGAGCGTCTCGGCGCGGTAGACGTCGGCGGCCTCGGAGACCACCGGCTGGTCCCAGAACTCGCGTGTGCCGGCGAAGAGTTCGCCGTCGGAGTCGGGGTCGAGCGGGGCCCGGTAGTCAGTGCCTGTGACGGCGAAGGCGAGGCCGTCGTCGTGCGGCAGCAGCGTCAGGTCGATGGTGCCGGGGGTGACGGAGAAGCGGTGCCGGCCGAGCCGCACGGTGCCGTCGGCGGCGTGCAGGTCGGCGTGGTCGCGGAGTGCCCGCCCGGCCTCCTGGCGCGCCGCCTTGAGGCGGCCGGCCAGCTCGTCGGCGCGCACGGTGTCGTCGAGGGCGCGCAGTTCGTCGACGGTGGCGCGGACGCGGGTCACCAGGGGGTCGGTGGCGAAGTAGGCGTTGACCTCGTCCAGGGTGGGCAGCCGGGTGGCGCGGCGGGTGATGGTGGCCAGGATCCGGTCGGCGGAGGCGGCGAGGCGCTGTCCCCGTCGGGCGCGCTCGTCCAGCGCCGCCTGCTTGCGGGCGGCGAAGGTCTCGTAGATCTCCTCGCGCTGCTCGGTGAGTCGGGTCAGGAAGTCGTCGAAGGCGCCGAACCTGGCCTCCAGGTTCTCCACCTGGAGCAGCAGCCGGCCGAGGTGTTCCTCGCACTGTTCCGGGGTGTCGGCGGTGGCCAGGGCGCCGGCCACGGCCTGGCCGAGCAGGGCGTACTCGGCGGCGAACTCGGCGCGGCCCTCGGCGTGCGCCAGTTCGGCGCGGCGCCGGTCGAGGACGGCGCGAGCCCGGTTGACGGCGCCGAGCACCGCGCCGATCCGCTCCAGCAGGGCGGTGCGGACGACGGCGTCGGCGATGTCGAGGCCGCCGACGACGTCGGTGACGGCGTGCAGTCCCTCGGCGTGCTCGGCGATCCTGGCGGCGAGGGGTTCGGCGCCGGCGGCGGTGGTGAGGGCCGCGGCCTCCTCGGCGAGCGCCTCGATGGCGGCGCCGGTCGCGTCGAAGGCGTCGGGGCGTGACAGGAAGGCGACGGCGCGCCGCCCGGTGGCGGCCAGGCCCTCGGCGACCCGCTCGCCGAGCGCGGTCAGCGCGGCCGGGTCGATCCGGCGCACCTCGCGCAGCGACTCCAACCTGCCCCGGGCGCGGCGGAGTCGGGTGAGCAGCGCGACCCACTCCTCGGCGGCGCGCGGCGCCTCGCCGCGGGCCCGCCGCAGCAGCGCGGTCAGCTCGGTGTCGGCGGTGGCCAGCGCCTCGTCGGCCTGCCGCTGGGCCTCGGTGACCCGGGCGTACTCGGCGACGACGGCGTCGGCGGTCTCCCGCAGCGTGGCCACCGGCTCGTGCAGGGCGGCGAGGCCGTCGAGCGGCAGCCAGTGGTACTGGTCGGTGAGCCGGTCGCAGGCGGCCACGATGGCCTCGAACACGGCGGTGCCAGGGGCGAGTTCGGTGGCCATCCGGGCGACGGTGAGGGCGTCGGAGACGCCGCGCACCAGGTCGGCGTTGCCGATCCTGGCCAGCGGCCCGGTGCCGGCGGGGCGGGCGGCGGCGTAGGTCTCGGAGACGAACGGGGTGCGCCACAGCTGCACGGTGTGCACGAGGCCCGGCTGGTCGCCGCCGGCCGGTTCGCGGACCAGCGCCATGGTGCCGTCGTCGAGCAGCGCGTGGCCGCGGGCCACCAGCGGGTTGGCGACCTCGCCGGCGATCAGGTTGTAGGGCAGCAGCAGGGTGCGCCCGCTGTCCGGGGCGAGGAAGACGTAGAGCACGTCCTCGCCGTTGGGCGAGCGGACGACCCGTTCGAAGGCGAGCCCGCGGGCGTCGACGTCGAAGGTGCGGGCCGCGGCGCCCGCCGGGGCGGCGGCCAGGTAGGTGCCGCCGGGGAAGACCAGGCCCTGGTCCTCGGGCAGCGCCCGGCACGCCTGCCCGACGCCGTCGAGCCTGACCGTCTCGCCGGTGCGGGTGTTGTGCACCAGGTGGCGGTGGTCCGGCTCGTTGTAGGGCCGCACCCGCAGCAGGAGCAGCGGGCCGAACCTGGCCCAGGCGATCCGGGCGTCGGCCAGCGACTGGAGCGGTTCGGCGACCGGCTCGCGGTAGCCTTCGCGGCCGGCCTCGGCGTCGGCGGCGGTCCTGACGCTCAACTCGCCGCCCACGGTGGACACCAGCAGCGTGCCGTCGACGACCGCGTGTGGTGGGGGGCCGGGGACGTGGTCGGCGCGGTCGATCTCGTGCCAGGTGAAGTCGTGGGCGGGGGGCGGTACATGGTCGCGCTCGCCCTGGGCGTCGAGGTAGCTCGGCGGTCCTTCGGGGGTCAGCCGCCAGCGGAACGCCCGGATGTCGCTGGCGCGTTCGCCGGTCTGGAAGACGGCGAGCAGCAGCGAGCCCGCGGTGCGCAGCCGCAGCAGCCTGGCCTGCCGGTAGTAGCGGTAGAGGTCGGCGAAGTCCCGCCGGAACGCCGGGTCGTCGAGCAGCCCGGGGACGGCGTCCTCGGGGGCGGGGGTCAGCCCTTCGTCGGTGACCCGGTACAGGGCGAGCACGTCGCCGGGCGCGGCGGCCACCGGCCGGTCGGTGGGCGGCCGGTAGCCGATCAGCAGCAGCCCGCCGACCGCCACGACCTCGCGGGGGACGGCCGGCTCCCCGGTGCGCACCCGGTCGGTGGCGAGCAGCGTGAGGTCCCGGCCGCCGAAGGTCTCGACGCGGCGCGCGTTGAGCGTGCCGGCGCGGTCGGCGAGTTCGGTGGCGGCCGACCGCAGCCGGTCGCGCAGCAGTTCGTAGGTGCCGGCGTCCAGGTCGGCGGCGGGCTCGGCGCCGGTCGGCTGGTGGGCGGTCGTCACGTTCGGCTCCCCCTCGTTCACGTGAACGCTTCTCGTCGGCGGCTGGCGTGGGCGGGCGCGGCGCCCCGAGGGGGCGCCGCGCCGGCACCTACTTGGCCAGCTTCACCGCGTTGTTGGTGGCGGTCGTGGCGGTCGTGGCGGCGACGGGCACCGAACCCGCCAGTTCGGCCAGCGAGGTGTCGCCGAGGCCCTGGGCCTGCACGGACTTCAGCAGCTTGGCGAACCGGCCGGCGTGCTCGCCGCCGCCGGTCGCGAGCCGGCCGAGCAGCCCGGCCAGAGTGAGGTCGCGCATCCCGGCGGGGCCGAGCCCGGCCACCATGGCGGACAGGTCGCGGGTGAAGGTGGAGTCCTCCTTGTCCAGCCAGGGGCCGGCCATGGCCCGCGCGTGCTCGGAGCGGTCGAGGAAGCCGTCCAGGCTCTTGCCGGCCGAGATGGCGCCCACCAGCCGGTCGAAGAACACCGTGTCGCCGCCGACGATGTCGATCCTGGCGTTCTCCAGTCCGGCGGCGACGACGCTGGCCTGCGCCTCCGCGATCTTCCGCTGCACGTCGATGCCGGCGATCCGCACCTCCTTCTCGGCCTCCAGGCGGAGCCGGTACTCCTCGTGGTCGCGGCTGGCGGCGTCCAGCGCGGCCATCGAGGCGGCCTTGTCCTTGAGCCCCTCGGCCTCGGCCTGCATCCGCTCGCGCAGCGCCACCGCCTCGGCGATGCCCCGCTCGCGGGAGGCCTCGGCCTCGGCGAGCCCCAGCTCCTTGGCGGCCTCCGCCTCGACGTGCCGGGTGCGGGCGACGGCGTCCGCCATCCGCTCCTGCACCTCGGCCTCCGCCAGGCCCTCGGCGGCCACCTCGGCCCGCCGGCCCTCGGCGAGCCGGATGGCGGACTGCGCGTCCAGGTCGGCGGCCTTGCGGCGGGCCTCCGCCATCGTCAGCTCCTGCCGGGCGCGGTGCTCGGCGGCCTGCTCCGCGGCCTCCGCGGCCTTGATGTCCTTGACCAGCAGCTCCTGGGCCTCCGCCTCGGCCTGGATGACCAGCGCCTGCCGGGTGCGCTCGGCCTCCTCGACGGCGCGCAGCCGCTTGATCTCCTCCTCCTGCTGCGCCACGGTCTTCTCGACGGCGATCCGCTCCCGGACGACGTCGGCGATCTCCCGCTTCTCGCCCTCGAGCTCCTTGTCCTTGGCGATGCGGCTGAGCTCGGTCTCCCGCTCGCGGACGATCACCTCGAGGACGCGGTCCTTCTCGATGCGCTCCTGCTCGACCGCCACGACCCGGTCCCGGTTGAGCCGGGCCACCACGACCTCGCGCTCGCGGTTCTCCTCCTGGACGCCGAGCTGCTCGTCCGTCCTGATCCGCGCGGTCTCGGAGCGCAGCCGCTCCTCGGCCCGCACCAGCTCGGTCTCCGCCTCCTCGCGGGCCCGCGAGGTCGCGACCTCGCGGGCCTGCCGGATCTCGGCGTCGGCCTGGCGCCGCTCCAGTTCGAGGACGGCCTCCCTGGCCTCGACGTTCTGCCGGGTGATCTCCTTCTCCTCGGTGCGCCGGAACTCGTTGGTGAGGACGTTCTGCACGGCGGTGAGCTCGGTGATCTTGCGGATGCCCTGGGCGTCGAGGATGTTGCCCTTGTCGAGCTGGGCGAGCGGGGTCTGCTCCAGGTAGTCGATGGCCGCGTCCTCCAGGCTGTAGCCGTTGAGGTCGGTGCCGATCACGGAGATGATGCGGTCCCGGAACTCGTCGCGCTTGGTGTAGAGGTCGGCGAACTCCAGCTGCTTGCCGACGGTCTTCAGCGCCTCGGAGAACTTGGCGTTGAACAGCTCCTGGAGGGTGGCCCGGTCGCTGGCCCGCTCGGTGCCGATGGCCTGGGCCACCTTGATGACGTCCGAGACGGTCTTGTTGACCCGGACGAAGAACGAGATCCGGATGTCGGCCCTGATGTTGTCCTTGCAGATCAGGCCCTCCTTGCCGGTCCTGCCGATCTCGATGGCCTTGACGGAGATGTCCATCACCTCGGCCCGGTGCAGCACGGGCAGCACGACGGCGCCGGTGAAGGTGACGTCGACCTTGCGCACCTTGGAGACGATGAGTGCCTTGCCCTGCTCCACCTTGCGGAACAGCCGGCTGAGCAGGAACAGGGTGACGACGACGATGATCAGGATGGCGGCGACGAGCACGCCGAAGCTGGTTCCGATGGTGTCCACGATGAGCGAGGCCCCCCTCGTCTCTCTGCGATGTCGGTTCCGCCGCGCCGGTGGCCGGGGGCGGAACACGTGATGGTCGTGTGGTGTCGCGATGGTCGTTCGGTGGAGTTCCGGGGTGCGCGAGGTGAGACGGCTCAGCCGCGCGGCTGGTTCTGCGCCGGCCCCGCGTCGTACGGGGCGACCCAGAAGAACGCGCGTTCCGGCTCGTAGCCGAAGATCAGCGCGCGGGCGCCGGCCGTCAGCTCCTCGCCCTCCGGGCCCTCGGCGCGGACCTGGATGACGGCGGTGCCGCCGTCGTCGGCGGTGACCTCGGCCTGGCCGAAACTCGCCGTGACGGTGCTGGTCCGCACCAGGCAGACCCGGCCCACGAAGTCCTCGTGGTAGACGCCGCGTTCGCCCATGAAGACGGGTCGCAGCAGCAGCGCCAGCAGCCGGGCGCCCAGCCAGCCGAGCAGTAACGCGGCGGGCACCACCAGGGCGCGCCCGACGGCGGGCTCGACCAACTCGGCGCCGACCATGGCGGCGAACCAGCCGACGGCGATCACCAGCGAGACGGAGATCGCGGCCGGCACCCCGCCGAGCCCGATCGCGGACAGCGCCCCACCGGCCCCGTCCGCGGTCGGCTCCGCCGAGTCGGCGACGGAGGCACCGACGCCGAAGACCAGCGAGAACAGCCAGAAGGCGAGGACCACGACGAAGGGAAACGTGAACACGACGGCCGGAAAGTGTGTGGCCGTGTCGAAGAAGTCCCCCATGCGATCCCCCGTTCCCCTCCAGGATCTTTATACGACATTAACGCGATCACGCGATAGTCCCGGCGCCCCGCTCTGCTAGACGGCACCGGCCGGCGGACGGTTCCCGGGGGTGTGGGCAGGATCGAGCCACCCGGGGTACGGTGTTAAGGCGACGTCAGGACGCGGATCCCGCGAGGTCGAAGGTGTGCCGGGAAGTCTGGTCGGCGGGCAATGTCGTCGACCCGAAAAGGCCACGTTCGTGCTGCCGTCGTTCAAGTCAAACGCGGAAGAGACCCGCAACCGCCGCTCCGTCGCCGAGTACCTGAGGCTCGAGGTCTCCGGCGGCGTGATGCTGATCATCGCCGCCACCGTCGCCCTGATCCTCGCGAACTCGCCGACGAGCGACTGGTACTTCTCGCTCCGCGACCACCACCTGGACATTCCACCCCTGGGGCTCGAACTCTCCGTGGGGCACTGGGCCTCCGACGGGCTGCTCGCGGTGTTCTTCTTCGTCGCCGGCATCGAGCTCAAACGGGAGCTGGTGGTCGGCGAGCTGCGCCGGCCGGCGGCCGCGCTGCTCCCCGTGGTCGCGGCGGTCGGCGGCATGGCGGTGCCGGCGCTGATCTACACGGCGTTCGCCGCCGGCGGCGGGGGCGACCTGAACGGCTGGGCCGTACCGATGGCCACGGACATCGCCTTCGCGCTCGGCGTGCTGGCCGTCGTCGGACGGAACCTGCCGTCGGCGCTGCGCACCTTCCTGCTCACCCTCGCCATCGTGGACGACCTGATCGCCATCCTCGTCATCGCGATCTTCTACACGTCGGCGTTGAACCTGTGGGCGCTGGCCGGTGCCCTGGCCGGCCTCGCGGTCTTCTACGCCCTGCACCGACGGAACGTACACGGCTGGTACCTCTACGTGCCGCTGGCCCTGGTGATCTGGGTGCTGATGGTGAACAGCGGAGTGCACGCCACGATCGCCGGCGTGGCGATCGGCATGCTGCTCCGCGTGACGGCCGGCGAGTACGAAAAGGAGTCGCCGGCGGAGCGCGTGGAGCACCTGGTGCACCCGATCTCGGCCGGTCTGTGCGTGCCGCTGTTCGCGCTGTTCGCGGCCGGGGTGCCGGTCTCCGGCGCGGTGCTGGCCGACATGGTCACCGAGCCGGAACCGCTCGGCGTGATCGGGGGCCTCTTCCTCGGCAAGGTGATCGGCGTCTTCGGCGCCACCTACCTCACGGCGCGGTTCACCAGGGCGCGGCTCAACCCGACGCTGGGCTGGGCCGACGTGGCGGGCGGGGCGATGCTGGCCGGCATCGGCTTCACGGTCTCGCTGCTGATCGCGGAGCTGGCCTTCGCCGACCAGCCGGCCCTGGCGGAGCACGTCAAGGCCGCCGTCCTCATCGGCTCCGTACTCTCGGCGATCGTCGCCTCCCTGGTCCTCACGCTCCGGGGGCGGCACCACCTGGCGTCGGGCAGTTCGTGAGCAGTTCGCCGTCCCCGTCCGGTCGGTAGAGGAGGGCGCGGTCGGCGCGGGGGACGACGTGGAGCGGGGCACCGGGTGCGGCCTCGCTGTCCTCGGGGACGACGACCTGGACGGTGCCGGCCGGGCCCTCCAGGGTGAGGAGTTGGGTGCTGCCCAGGTTCTCGACCACCGTGATCTCGCCGGTGACGGTGTCCTCGCCGGCGGTCGGGGTGAGGCGGAGGTACTCGGGGCGGATGCCGTAGACCACCGGCGTGCCGGGGGCGATCTCGCCGACCGGGGCCGGCAGGGCCGCGTCGCCGACCAGGACCCGGGCGCCGGCGGTGACCGTGCCGGGGAGCAGGTTCATCGGGGTCGAGCCGATGAAGGAGGCGACGAAGGTGTTGGCGGGGCGGCGGAAGACCTCGGTCGGGGTGCCGACCTGGCGGACCCGGCCGTCCGACAGGACGGCGATGCGGTCGGCCAGCGCCAGCGCCTCCGCCTGGTCGTGGGTGACGAAGACGGTGGTGACGGCCAGCTCGCGTTGCAGCCGCTTCAGGAAGGTGCGCGCTTCGAGCCGCATCCGCGCGTCCAGGTTGGAGAGCGGCTCGTCGAAGAGGAAGACCCTCGGGTGGCAGGCCATCGCCCGTGCCAGCGCCACGCGTTGCTGCTGACCGCCGGACAACTGGCCAGGTCGCCGGTCGAGTTGCTTGGTGAGGCCGAGCTGCCCCGCCGTCTCGGCGGCACGGCCGCGCCGCTCCGCGGTGGGCACCTTCCTGATCCGCAGCGGGTAGGCCACGTTGTCGGTGACGGTCATGTGCGGGAAGAGCGCGTAGTCCTGGAAGACCATGGCCACGTCCCGGCGTCCCGGCGGCAGCCGGGTCACGTCGTCGCCGCCGATGACGACCGTGCCGGCGGTGGCCTCCTCCAGGCCGGCGATGGTCCGCAGGATGGTGGTCTTGCCGCATCCTGACGGGCCGAGCAGGGCGAAGAACTCGCCGTCCGCGACGTCCAGTTCGAGGCCGTCCAGGGCGCGGACGCCGCCCGGGTAGTCCTTGGTGAGGCCGGTGAGTGCGATCGCCGCCATCAGCGCTTGATCCCTCCGTGGAAGCGGAACCCGTACCGGGACGAGACGAACAGGAACATCAGCACCACCGGCAGCGAGTAGAGCAGCGAGAAGGTGGAGATCAGGGCCAGGTCCGGCTGCCCGCCCTCGGTGTAGAACGTGTACATCACCACCGCGGCCGGCGACTTCTCCGGGGAGCGCAGCAGCAGGAAGGGGATGAGGAAGTTGCCCCACACCTGGGCCACGGACCAGACCCCGATGGTGGCCAGGCCTGGGCGGATCAGCGGGACGACGAGGTGCCGGACGATCTGGAGCGGCGAGGCGCCGAAGACCCGGGCGGACTCCTCGTAGGAGACCGGGGTGGCGTCGGTGAAGTCCTTGAGGATGAAGATCGCGCTGGGCAGCAGCCCGCCGGTGAGCACCAGGATGACGCCCAACCGGGAGTCGATCAGGTCGAGTTCGTAGGCCAGGTTGAACAGCGGCACCATGGCGGCGGTGCCGGTGACGATGGAGGAGAGCAGCAGCAGCGCGTAGAGCAGGCCGTCCCGGCCCGGCAGCCGCACCCGGCTGAGGGCGTAGGCGGCCAGCGCGCTGAGTGTCACCACCAGGGCGCAGGTGCCGCCGGCGAGCAGCACGGAGTTGCGCAGCGAGCGCAGCGCGTTCTCGTTGTCCAGCAGCTCGCGGACGTTGTCCAGGGTGAACTCGGGCCAGGAGGCCGCGATCTCGGGGGTGCGGTCGAAGGGCGCGGTGGCCAGCCACAGCAGTGGCAGGGCGAAGAACGCGAGCACCAGGCTGAGCAGCGTGTAGCGGCCCACGCGGCCGAGCAGTTCCCGGGGGCTCACGAGGCGGCCTCCCGAGCCCGCAGCAACCGCACGTAGACCAGCGCGATCACCAGGTTGACCAGCAGCATCAGCACGGAGAGCGCGGCGCCGTAGCCGAGTTCGCCGTTGAAGAGCGCGGTCTTGTAGACGAAGACCGGCATGATCTCGGTCTCGTCGCCGGGGCCGCCGTTGGTGAGCAGGAAGGGCGTGAAGTCGTTGAAGGTCCAGAGGCTGATCAGCAGCAGGTTGGTCAGGACGTGGCCGCGGATGCGGGGCAGGACGACGTCGCGCAGTTGTTGCCAGGACGAGGCGCCGGCGAGCCTGGCCGTCTCCAGCTGGGACGGGGGCACGGAGCTGAGCGCGGCGGCGTAGAGCATCATCGAGAAGGCGGTGCCGCGCCAGATGTTGAAGACGATGATGGCGGCCATCGGGTGCTCGACGAGCCAGGCGGTGCCCGGCGTGCCGAGGAGCGCGTTGAGGGTGCCGTCCTCCCGGTCGAGGAGCGCGATCCACAGGAAGGCGACGACCGATCCCGGCAGGATCCACGCCAGCAGCACCAGCGCCTCGACCAGCCGGCGCAGCGCGCCGTGCCGCTCGCGCAGCAGCCAGGCGATGGCGAAGCCGAGCAGGGCCTGGCCGAGCACCGCGGAGCCGACGACGAACTGGAGGGTCAGTCCGAGGGAGTGGGTGAACTGGTCCTCGTCCAGGGCGCGTCGCACGTTGTCGAGGCCGGTGAAGGCGGGCTCGGCGGCGGCCAGGCCGGTGAGCCGGTAGTCGGTCATGCCGAGGTAGATCGTCCACAGGGCGGGGAAGACCAGGAAGCCGGCGATCAGCAGCAGCGCCGGCGCGACGAAGGCGGCCGCCCGGGCCCGGCCGAGCCCGGCGGCGTCAGCCGGCACCGCCCGCGACCTCCCCGAGGCCGGCGGCGTACTCGTCGGCGGCCTCCGCCGGGGTGCGGTCGCCGGCCGCCACCGCGCCGGTGGCCTCCTGGAGGAGCACCGACACCTGCGGGTACTCGGCGAGCGGCGGCCGGAAGGTGGTCAGCGGCAGCACCTCGTCGGCGATGAAGGACAGCATCGGATCGTCGGCGAGCACCGTGGCGTTGACGTCCTCGCGGGCGGTGATCCGCGCGCTGTCCTGGGCGGCGGCGGTGATGGCCTCGGCCGAGTTCATGAACGTCAGCAGCTCGTAGGCGAGTTCGGCCTGGTCGCTGGCCGGGTTGACGGCGCGCACGCTGCCGCCCGACATGCTGGCGAAGTCGCGTCCCTCGACGCCGGCGCCGGGTGTCTCTGCGGGGATGAGGGCCCAGCCGACGGTGTCGTCGCGGTCCTCCATCGGCGCCGTGCCGCCCTCGGGGTTGATCACGCTGCGCCAGAAGTAGTCGCCTTCGACGAGGATGCCGATCTCGTCGTCGGCGAACTTCTGGAAGGACCGGTCGCGGCCCTGGGTCTCCTGCTGGAGCACGGGGTCGCCGAGCCCGCCGCCGTAGACGTCCTGGTAGAGGCCGAGGGCGGCGACCAGTCCCTGGCTGGCGCCGGTCCACCCGGTGCCGTCGTGGATCGGCTCGCCCGCGCCGGCGAGCAGCGGCAGCAGGCCCTGCATGGTGGTGGCCTCGCCCATCGCGGTGCCGGCGTTGAGCTGGATCGGGGTGACGCCGTCGAGTTCGCCCAACGCCTCGGCGGCGTCGAGGAGTTCGGCCCAGCTGGTGGGTTGCCACTCTGCGGGGAGCCCGGCCTGGGCGAACAGCTCCTGGTTGTAGAAGAGCACCCGGCCGTCGGTGCCCCACGGGATGCCGTACAACTGCTCGTCGTAGGCGGCCAGTTGCTGGACGGCCTCGGGGATCTGCTCCCAGCCGTCCCAGCCGCCGGGCTGTGCCGACGCGGGCAGCGGCTCCAGGTAGCCGGCCTGCGCGAACTCGCCGACCCAGATGCCGTCGAGCGTCATGATGTCGGGGCCCGAGCCGGCCTGGAGGTCGAGCGCGAGGCGCGTCTTGAACTGCTCGTCGTCGACGCCGCTGGGCTCGAACTCGACGTCCACCTCCACCCCGGCGGCGCGCTGTTCCTCCTCGAAGGCCGGGATCACCCAGTCCTCGATCCAGGCCGCCTCCTCGGTGTTCTTGCCGTCGAGCACCGCGTTGGCGGAGATGGTGAGCCGAACGGCTCCCCCGTCGCCGTCCGCGTCGGATCCGCCGCAGGCGGCGAGCGCGGCGGCGGCGACCGCCACCCCGATCGTCGCCCGGGCACGTCTGGTCAGCGTCCGCACCATCACCCATCTCCTCATCGAGACGAAGCAGTCGAGACGTCTTGATCAGTACCCGACAAACGGCAGGGATAAAGGCCGTCCGTGGAAGGGCGGTTGGGCGGCCGCGGCCCGACTAGATCGCAACGCAAGCTAGCTTGTTGTGCTACCTTCCTGCCCGTGCACCAGGAGAGACGCACTCAGTGGCTCAAGGGCGTGCTCGACCTGTGCGTGCTGGCCACGCTGGCGCGCCGCGAGTCCTACGGATACGAACTCGCCCAGTCGCTGGGCGCCGCCGGGCTCGGCCCCGTGCAGGGCGGCACGCTCTACCCGATGCTGCTGCGCCTGCAGAGGACCGGCCTGATCGCGGCGCACTGGCGCGGCGGCGACGCGGGCCCGGCCAGGAAGTACTACCGGCTCACCGAGGAGGGCGAGCGTGTGCTGCGCGAGTCCGCCGCCGGCTGGGCCTCGTTCGTCGCCGACGTCGAGGCGATCATGCGAGAGGGATTGGCTGAGTGAACCAGGACAGATGGCTCGCCGTGCTGGCGGGCGAGCTCGACCGGCGCGGGATCGCCGCCGAGCACGCCGCCCCGGTGGTCGCCGAGGCGGCCACCCACCTGCGGGAGAGCGGTGAGGCGCCGCTCCGCGCCTTCGGACCGCCCGAGGAGTACGCGGCGGCGGTGGCCGAGGGCCTCGGCCCGGCCCGCTGGGCCGAGGAGACCCGCGCGCCCGCCGGCGGGATACGCCTGGACGCCCGCGGCATCGGCAAGGGCTACGGCCGCCGACGGGTGCTGCACAACGTGGACCTGACCGTCCGGGCCGGCCAGGTGGCCGCCGTCGTCGGCGCCAACGGCTGCGGCAAGAGCACGTTCCTCGGCATCTGTGCCGGGCTGGTCGGCGCCGACCACGGCCGGGTGCGGGTGCGCGGCACGATCGGCTACTGCCCGCAGTACCACGGCACCGTCGACTTCCTGCGGCCCGACGAGCACTTCGTGCTGGTCGGCGCCGGCCGGGGGCTGCCCCGTGACCGGGCCCGCGCGGCGGGCCTGGCCGCGGCCGCCGAGCTCGACTGGGACGGCGCCACCAGGACCCAGGCCCGCCACCTCTCCGGCGGCACCCGGCAGAAGCTCAACCTCGTCATGGCCGGCCTCGGCGAACCCGACGTACTGCTCCTCGACGAGCCCTACCAGGGCTTCGACCGCGGCAGCTACCTCGACTTCTGGCAGCAGGTGTGGCGCTGGCGCGACGCCGGCCGGGCGATCGTGATCGTCACCCACCTCCTGAACCAGCTCGACCGGGTGGACACCGTCCTCGACCTGACGCCCAAGGAGGCCGTTCCGTGCTGACCAGGACCCGCACCGTCGCCGAGATGACGCTGCGGGAGATCACCCGCCGGCGGGGGGTGCTGCTGATCCTGCTGCTGATGCCGCTGGCCTTCTACCTCACCCGGCGCGGCGACCACCTCGGGCAGTCCGTGCGCTTCGTCTGCCTCGGGCTCGGCTGGGCCCTGAGCACCGCCGCGCTGTTCACCGGCACCGCGAGCCGGGCGCTCGAACCCCGGTTGCGGCTGACCGGGTACGCCACCCACCAGTTGCTGCTCGGCCGGCTCGCCGCGCTCTGGCTGCTCGGCCTCGTGCTCTCCGCGCCCTACCTGCTGCTGATCCGCCTCGACCAGCCGGACGTCGGGCACGGCGCCGTCGCCCTCTCGATGGCGCTGATGGTGGCGGTGGCCGCGCCCTTCGGCCTCGCCGTCGCCGCGTTGCTGCCACGCGACATGGAGGGCACCCTGGTGCTGCTCACCGTGGTCGGCACCCAGATGACCCTGGACCCGTCCGACCCGGTGGCCCGGCTGCTGCCCTTCTGGTTCAGCCGGGAGCTCTCCACCTACGCCGTGGACGACGTCTCCGTCGACCACCTGTCGCGGGGCCTGGCGCACGGTCTCGGCAGCGCGCTGCTGCTGCTCGCGGTGGCGGCGGCCCTGGCCGCGGCGCGGCTGCGCCGCCGGCCGCACCTGCGCTTCGTCTGACGACCGGCCCCGGGTCTCATGCCGGTAGCCGGCGCTACTGCCGGTAGCCGGCGCTACTGCCGGTAGCCGGCGAGGAAGCGGCCGATGCGGCTGATCGCGGACTCCAGCACGTCGGCGTGCGGCAGGGTGAGGATGCGGAAGTGGTCGGGGCGCGGCCAGTTGAAGCCGGTGCCCTGGACCACCTGGATCTTCTCGCGGAGCAGCAGGTCGAGCACGAACCGCTCGTCGTCGACGATCGGGTGGACCTCGGGGTCGATCCGGGGGAAGGCGTAGAGCGCGCCGCGCGGCCTGACGCAGGAGACGCCGGGGATCTCGTTGAGCTTCTCCCAGGCCACGTCGCGCTGTTCGCGCAGCCGGCCGCCGGGCAGCAGCAGGTCCTCGATGGACTGCCGGCCGCCGAGCGCGGCCTGGATGGCGTGCTGGGCCGGGGTGTTGGGGCACAGCCGCATGGAGGCGAGGGTGGTGAGCCCTTCGAGGTAGTTCTTCGCGTGCTGGCGCGGCCCGGAGACCACCAGCCAGCCGCCGCGGAAGCCGGCCACCCGGTACGCCTTGGAGAGGCCGGAGAAGGTGAGGCAGAGCACGTCGGGGGCGAGCGGCGCGGCGCTGTGGTGGACGGCGTCGTCGTAGAGGATCTTGTCGTAGATCTCGTCCGAGAACACCATCAGGTGGTGCCGGCGGGCGAGGTCGAGGATGCCCTCGACGATCTCGCGCGGATAGACGGCGCCCGTCGGGTTGTTGGGGTTGATGATGACGACGGCCCGGGTGCGGTCGGTGATCTTCGCGGCCATGTCGGCCAGGTCCGGGTACCAGTCGGACGCCTCGTCGCACAGGTAGTGCACGGCCTTGCCGCCGGCGAGCGTGGTGACGGCCGTCCACAGCGGGAAGTCGGGGGCCGGGATCAGGATCTCGTCGCCGTCCTCGACCAGCGCCTGCACCGCCATCGAGACCAGTTCGGAGACGCCGTTGCCGAGGAAGACGTCGTCGACGCCGACGTCCGGCATGCCGCGCTGCTGGTAGTGCTGGGCCACGGCGCGGCGGGCGGAGAGGATGCCGCGGGAGTCGCTGTAGCCGTGGGCCTGCGGCAGCATCCTGATGATGTCCTGGAGGATCTCCTCCGGCGCCTCGAATCCGAAGAGCGCCGGGTTGCCGGTGTTGAGGCGCAGCACGCTGTGGCCGGCCTCCTCCAGGGCGTTGGCGTGCTCGATCACCGGCCCGCGGATCTCGTACAGGACCTCGCTCAGCTTGCTCGACTGCCGAAACTCCATGGGACGGACCTCCTGTGCGTAGCGTCCACTTGGTTCTACCAAGTGACGACTTGGAAAGTCCAACCAAATCTTTCTACACTGCGCACATGCCTCGCCGAAGCTACGACCAGTACTGCGCCATCGCGCGCGCCCTCGACACCGTCGGTGACCGCTGGACCCTGCTGATCGTGCGGGAGTTGCTGGCCGGCCCGCGCCGCTACACGGACCTGCACGCCGATCTGCCGGGCGTCAGCACCGACATGCTGGCCTCCCGCCTCAGGGACATGGAGCGGGACGAGCTCGTCACGCGCCGCCGGCTCGCTCCCCCCGGCGTGGCGTACGTCTACGACCTCACGCCGCAGGGCCGCGAGTTGCTGCCGGTGCTGAGCGCGCTGGCCGGCTGGGGCGGCCCGGCGCTGGGCGAGCGCCGGCCCACCGACGCGGTGCGCGCCCACTGGTTCGCCATCCCGCTGATGCGCCGACTGCGCCCGCTGGCCGCCGAACACACGGGCGCGGTCGAGGTGCGGCTCCCGGAGGGGATCTTCCACCTGCTGCTGGGCGAGGGCCGGATCGCCTACCGCGACGGCGCGCTGGAGTACGCGGACGCCCGCCTCGCATTGGACGCCGCCACCTGCCGGGAGCTGGCCGACGGCGAACTGACCACCGAGGACGCCGTCCTGGCCGGCCGCCTCGGCGTCACCGGCGACACCCCGCTCGCCGACGCGGTACGCGGCACGCAGGTGGGCGTCGCGACCATGTCGTGATCCCGCCGCCCGGGGCTCGCCCGTCGGACGCGCCACCCGGATCGGCCCAGGGGGCCCGTCGTGCGGCGGGTCCGCGTCATCCTTGAGATGTACGCGGCCGATTCACCGTCTGGGGTGACGTCGCCGAAAGCGTCGGTCTATACGGTTCTGCGTGTGACCGACAGCATGCGCCCTTCCACCGACGCAAGCCTCCGCGGCGAACTCCGCACCGCCATCGGGTTCTTCCGCACCCTGCGGCGGGACCTCTTCGACGGGGCCTTCGCCGCCCGGCCCCTGCGGCCGCTGCCCGAGACGCTGCCACAGCTCCAGCGGGTGCCGGAGAGCCTGCGGGCGACCGCGCGATGGCTGCCGCACGGCGTGATCCTGGTGCTGGCCTTCGCGCTGGGGATGGCGACGGTGGGCGGGTGGGACATCTTCGGGACGCGACAGCAACCCGACAACATCGAGGCCCTGCTCATCAGCTTCACGCTGCTCTGCTGCCTCCAGTGGCACATGGGCGCCTGGTGGCTGTCGTTCGCGGTCAGCTGGCTCCTGGCGGCGAACACGACCTGGGGCGAGTCGGTCCCGTGGACGCCGAGCACCTTCGTCTGCCACCTCGCCGTGATGATGACGGTCGCCGCCAGGTCCCGGCCCCGGGTGGCCGCCGAGATGTGGCTGCTGACGGCCGCCCTGGGCCTGGGCTTCGAGCTGACCGGCGACAGCTGGTACGCCTCGACCAGCGGCGCCATGGTCATCGTCTCCTTCCCGGCCCTGCTCGCGGTGCTCCTGGTGCGCGGCTGGTCGGAGACGCGGCGGGAGGTGGTGGAACAGGTCGCGGTCACCGCGCGGGAGCGATCCAAGCGCACGCTGCTCGAGGAGCGCACCACCATCGCGCGGGAGTTGCACGACGTGGTGGCGCACCACATGTCGGTGGTCGCGATCCAGGCCGAGGCGGCACCGTACCGGGTGGAGAACCCACCGCCGGAGCTGGCGAAGGCGTTCGCGACGATACGGGAGAACGCCCTGGTCGCGCTGAGCGAGCTGCGGCGGGTGCTGGGCGTGGTCCGCGCGGAGGACTACGAGGCGCCCGACGCGCCGCAGCCGACGCTGGCCGCGCTCGACGGGCTGCTGGACAACGTGCGCGAGGCCGGCCTGCCGGTGGAGAAGGCCGTCACCGGCGCGGTGCGCGAACTGCCGCAGGGCATCGAGCTGTCGGCGTACCGCATCGTGCAGGAGGCGCTGAGCAACACCATGCGCCACGCGCCGGGCGCGAGCGCGCGGGTGGAGATCAGCTATGTGCTGGGGGGCTTCGGCCTGCGCATCGTGAACGGGCCGGCGACGGAGCAGGCGCCGCCCTCGCCGGGGGCGGGGCACGGCATCACGGGGATGCGGGAGCGGGTGGCGATGCTCGGCGGCGAGATGACCGCCGGGCCGGCGGACGGCGGCGGGTACGAGACGGCCGTCTTCATACCCGTGCCAGGGCACGCGCCCGAGGGGGACGCGGGGGACAACGGCGAGCGAGGGGGCGGCACATGACGATCAGGGTGCTGATCGCCGACGATCAGATGATGGTCCGCGAGGGGTTCTCGGTGCTCCTCAACGCCCAGCCGGACATCGAGGTGGCCGGCGAGGCGGTCAACGGCCGGGAGGCGGTGGAGCGGACCGCCGAACTGCGCCCGGACGTGGTGCTGATGGACATCCGCATGCCGGTGCTCAACGGCATCGAGGCGACGCGGGCGATCATGGCGGCGGAGGCGTCGCGGGTGCTGGTGCTGACCACCTTCGACCTCGACGAGTACGTGTACCAGGCGCTGCGCGCCGGCGCCTCCGGCTTCCTGCTGAAGGACGCCTCCGCCCGGCAGCTGGCGGAGGGCGTGCGGGTGGTCGCGGCCGGGGAGGCGCTGCTGGCGCCGACCGTCACCCGGCGGCTGATCAGCGAGTTCTCCCGGATGGGCGCCATGCCGAGACCCCCGGCGCGGGAGCGGATCGGCGAGCTGACCGAGCGGGAGACCGAGGTGCTCGCGCTCATCGCGCAGGGCCTGTCGAACGCCGAGATCGCCGAACACCTGCGGGTGGCCGAGTCCACGATCAAGACGCACGTCAGCCGCGTCCTGGTGAAGCTGCGGCTGCGTGACCGCACTCAGGCGGCGGTCTTCGCCTACGAGGCGCGGCTGGTCACGCCCGCCTGACCGGGCCCGCCACGCCGTAACGCAAGCACACCCACACCACCCACACCAGTCACACCACCCTCACCACACCCAACACGCGAACATACCGCGTACTTACACGGTATGCCGCTGCCCTGAAAGGACACGACGCGATGGTGCGCGAAGCCCGTTGGGACACCCTCCGCTACTTCGCCGGGACAGGCGTCCTGCTCATCCACCTCACCGACACCCTGCGCGAGCGCGACGGACTGCACTGGCTGTACGTCGCCACGTGGGCGTTACGCGTGCCGCTCTTCGCGCTGCTCGCCGGCTACTTCAGCAGCTCCGCGCCGCTGCCCGGCCGCCGCGCCCGGGGCCTGGCGGTGACGCTGCTCGCCCCGCTCCTCACCATCCAACTCCTGGCATGGCTGCAGATATGGGCCATGTCCCACGCCGACGCGTTCTGGGCGAAGGAGATCCACAACGCCGCCTGGACGCTGTGGTTCCTCCAGGCGCTGATCCTGTGGCGGCTGGCGCTGCCCTGGCTGGCCCGGCTGCCCCACCCGCTGGCGACCTCGCTCGCCGCCGCGCTGGTCGCGGGCTTCCTGCCGCTGGACCCGCTGCCGTTCGCGTTCTCCCGCGCCCTGGTCTTCCTCCCCTTCTTCCTGCTCGGCTGGAAGCTGCGGCGCGGCGACCTCGACGCATGGCTGTGGGCGCCGCGCACCCGGACCCCGGCAGCGGCGCTGCTGGCGGTGGCGTTCACCGCCGCGTGGTTCGGGCGCGACCTGGTCGGCCGCGACCTGTTGGAGTTCCGGCTGACCTACGCCGAGCTCGGCCTGCCGGGCGGCGTCGAGGTGGCGGCGACGGTCCGCTGCGCGGTGCTGCTCGGCGGCATGGCGATGGTGCTGGCCGCCGTGCGGCTCGTGCCGCGCCGCCCGCTGCCTGTCGTCACCTACCTCGGCTCCGGCGGCAGCTACATCTACCTGCTGCACGCCCTGCTGCTGCGCCCGCTGAACGCCGCCGACGCGTTCGCCTGGGTCGACGGCTGGCTGGACCAGGCAGCGGTGGTGGCGTTCGCGGTGGCCGCCTCGGCGGCCCTCGCCTCGCCGCCCGTCCGCCGCCTGGCCCGGCCGGCGGTGCGGCCGCGGCTGCTCGGTCCGCCCCCGCCCGGCACCGGGCCCGGGGAAGGCGTCGTCCGCGGCTCCATGCCGAGCGCCCGCTTCCGTTAGGCCGCCCGGGCCCGGGCCCGGGCGGCGCGACGGGCCGACGCCTCAGGGCAGGATCCGGCCCTGGCCGTCCGTGGTGTTCCGGCTCACCAGGATCACGATGGCGTCGATCAGCGCCCAGACCCCGAAGCCGCCGCAGGTGAACAGCTGGGCGATGCCGATGCCCACGTGGCCCAGGTAGAAGCGGCCGATGCCGAGGGTGCCGAAGAAGAGCTGCAACAGGCCGGCGGTGACCCGGGACTTGTGGGAGAGCGGCCGCCCGTACGCGTCCACCCCGTACGGCGCGACCGGCATGTACACGGCCGCCATCGGGGCCACCGGGTGGTGCGCCACCGGCGGATAGCCGACGCCGGGATACGGCATCGGCCCCGTCGAGCCGGCCGGCGGGGTGTAGCCGGGCGCCGGCGTCCCGTACGGATACGACGGGTGGTGGGGCTGCGGCTGCGGATAGCCCATGGGCGGGGTCACGTACGGGTACGACTGCGGTGCCGACGGCTGCGCCGGCGGGGCGGGGGCCGGCGCGGGCGCCGCGGGCTGCGGC
>NZ_SMKI01000599.1 GCF_004348415.1 Streptomyces hainanensis | reverse complement strand
GGGGCGGCCACCGGGGTGGCGAGCAGCAGCCAGCGCGGCTCGCCGCCGCCGTCGTCGAGGGGGCTGGCGGTCACCTCGGCCTCGACGGGGTGGCCTTCGCGGTGGTGGAGGCGGAGCGGGCCGTGCCAGCCCGCGGGACCCGCGAGGACTCCGGGCGGCACGACCTGGGCGACCAGCTCGGCCGCCGGCCGGCCGAGCAGGTCGGCGGCGGCGTGGCCGAGGAGGCGCTGGGCACCCGGGCTCCAGGCCCGGATGACGCCGCCGGTGTCCACCACGGCCGAGGCCGTCTCCGCGGCGGACCTGCCGACACCGGGTCCGTCCATCCCGTTCATCCTCACCATCGCGCCGTCAGGAGCAGGCCAGCGAAGGTCGCGAATCCGCTCATACCTAGGGAAACGGTATCGCCAGACGGAAAGGTTCCGCCATGCACGACTGCCATCAGCGGGACGCGCGGCGAAGTCCGCCGATCGTACAGCTCGCGGCGCGCCGGGGAGCCGCCCCCGGCGGACGGAATCAGCCGGGACTCAGCGGGCCGTCAGCCGGCGGCGAGCAGCCGGCAGGCGTGCTCCACGGCCAGGGCGTAGCCGTGGACTCCGCAGCCGGCGATGACGGCGGTGGCGGCCGCTGACACGTACGAGTAGTGGCGGAACGCCTCGCGGCGGTGGATGTTGGAGATGTGCACCTCGATGACGGGCAGCCCGTCGCAGGTGGCCAGGGCGTCGAGCAGGGCCACCGAGGTGTGCGAGTAGGCGGCGGGGTTGATCACGATGGCGGCGTGCCGCTGCCGCGCCTCGTGGATCCAGTCGACCAGCTGGCCCTCGTGGTTGCTCTGCCGGCAGTCGACGGCCGCGCCGTGCCGGGCGGCGGTCTCGGCGCACAGCAGTTCCACGTCGGCCAGCGTGTCGGCGCCGTAGATCTCGGGCTGGCGGGTGCCGAGCAGGTTGAGGTTGGGGCCGTTGAGGACCATCAGGGTGGGGGCCTGACCGGCCGGGCCGGCTGCTGGCGTCACTCGGGTCACCGCGCTTTCTCTCGTCTTCTCCCGGGTCGTGCCCGCTCCGGGGAGGGGCCGCCCTCATCATGGCGGATCGGTCCGACGACGCGGTGATGTCGGTCACGGCCAAGGGCCGACTCCACCTCGGTTCGCGGGGCGAAACCGCAGGTCAGGGCGAGCGCCTCGGCAGCGGACCGGCGGGCCGGTTCGCTCCGGGGTGATTTGTCCGCCGGCGACGCGGACTGGGATCCTGACGCCCGTGGAGACGGTGCGGGCGGGGGCGGCGGAGCGGATCGGAGCGACGAGGTCCGGGGCCGCCCTCCCCACCAGACGCTCGTACGCCATCTGGGCCGTCGGCGTGCTGGCCTACGCGTTCTCCATCATGCAGCGCACCACGCTCGGGGTGTCGGGTCTCGAGGCGGCCGAGCACTTCGCGGTCTCCCCCGCCCAGCTGTCGACGTTCGTCTTCGTGCAGGTCATCGTCTACGTCTCGATGCAGATACCGGCCGGGCTGCTGGTCGACAGGTGGGGCGCGCGGCTCACGGTCTGCGCCAGCGGTGTCGTGGCGGCCGCCGGCCAGTTCCTGCTGGCCTTCGCGACCGACCTGACCACGGCGATCCTGGCCCGGGTGGTCGTGGGCGTGGGCGACGGGCTGATGTTCGTCTCGGTGCTGGCCCTGCTGCCGCGCTGGTTCCCGGCCCACCGGGTTCCGCTGGTCACCCAGCTGACGACGATCCTGGGGCAGTTGGGGCAGATCCTGTCCGCGCTGCCGTTCCTCGCGCTGCTCCGCGGGGCGGGCTGGTCCTGGGCGTTCGGCTCGGCCGCGTCGCTGAGCCTGCTCGGCGCGGTGCTGGCGCTCGCCGTGCTGCGGAACGCGCCGCCCGGCTCGCGGCCGGTGCGCAACCGGGTGTCGGCCCGGGAGGTCCTGGGCCAGTTGGGCACCATCTGGCGCCGACCCGGCACCCGTCTCGGCTTCTTCGGGCACATGGCGACCCAGTTCTCGATGATGGCGTTCTCGCTGCTGTGGGGTGTGCCCTACCTGGTGTCGGCGCAGGGCCTCTCACAGTCGACGGCCAGCGGGCTGCTGGTCCTGTTCGTGCTGGGCACCATCGTCGTCGGCCCGGTGCTGGGGGTGCTGACGACGCGGCACCCGATGCGCCGCTCCTGGCTGCTGCTCGGGGTGCTCGGGACGACGGTGGCCGTGTGGACGGTGGTGCTCGCGCTGCCCGGCCGGGCGCCGTTCTGGCTGCTCGTGGTGTTGATCGTGGTGCTGTCGGCCGGCGGCCCCGGCTCGGTGGTGGGCTTCGACATCGCGAGGACGTCCAACCCTGCGGGCCAACTGGGCGTGGCGCAGAGCATGGTGAACCTGGGCGGCTTCACGGCCTCGCTGGCCGTGCTGGTGGCGATGGGCCTGGTGCTCGACGCGGCGGGCGGGTTCACCTTCGACGCGTTCCGGCTCGCGTGGCTGGTGCAGTACCCGTTCTGGGCGCTGTCCCTCGTCGGGCTGCTCGTCACCCGCCGCAAGGCGCGCCGCGCGTTGGCGGCGGCGGCCGCCGCCGGCTGAGCGACGCGTGGGGCGCACGGGACTTCGGGGCCCCGTCTTGTGACCGAGGCAGGTTCCGTGATCGGATGGGGACTCGACCGTTACCCAACCGAGATGACGGAGCCGTTTTGCCTCTCGCGCCCTCCGCTCCCCTCAGCCGCAGGCGGTTCCACCGGGCCGGCGGCGGCCTGCTCGCCGCCGCCGCGATGGCCGGGTCGACGGGCATGCTCGGCGGGAGCCGGGCGGCGGCCGCGGTGCCCGACTCGCCGCGGTTCCGGTTGGCGGGCGCCGGCGGCAACCCGTTCTGGCGCCGGTCGCTGCACGCCAACTGGGTGTTGCAGTCGTTCGCTTACGACAACGAGCGGCAGCACATCTACTTCGCGCAGTACGACTCGACCAACACCGACCCCGGCCGGGTCGGCGACCTGTGGGTGACCAGGACCGACATCACGGGGAACCAGTTGGGCGCGATGGCGCTGCACGGCTTCGGGCACGGCGTGGGCATCGGCGTGGAGCCCTACCGGGGCGAGGTCCACCTGTGGACGGAGTGGCGCACCGGGCCCAGCGGATACGGCACCAGGATCGGCCGGTTCCGGTTCGTCAACGGGGCCACGCTCACCGCCGACGACCCCTCGATCGAGGACCGCACCCCGTCGGTCGGCGGCCCGATGATCGAGCCGCAGCCGGCGATCGACCCGTGGACCAACCGTTTGCTGGTGCGTTACAAGGTGGCCCCCGACCGGCCCAGGATCGTGGTCTTCGACCTCGACGACGCGCGCGCCGGGCGGCTGGGCAGCGAACACCGGCTGGCCGAGCGGGCGCTGCCGTCGCGCGGCGCCTGGGGCGGGGAGCACCCGTTCCAGGGGTTCGCCGCCTGCGGTCGTTACGCGTACCTGATCGAGGGGCCGGTCGGCGGCCCCGCCTGCCTGACCACGCTCGACCTCAACGGCGCGGGAGAGTCCACCGTGGTGGACCGGTTCGTCACCGACGCCGGGCAGTCGCTCCCCGGGCGTGAGCCGCAGGGCATGGCCGTCTGGATCGTCGCGGGCCGGCCCAGGTTGGCGTTCGGCTTCCACTCGAACTCGCGCGACGTCCGGCAGGCCACGGTCTTCTACAAGAGCGACTTCGTCTGATCCGGGCCGGCCGCGGCCGGCGTTCTCCCAGCTCAGCAAGGCACCGCCCCCGGTGCTCGCCCCGGCGAGCACCGGGGGCGGTCGGCTGTGCGCCACCACAGGCAATCTCTTGTTTACGAAAGATTGTAGACAAGAGGCAGTTGACGCTCCTAACGTGCTGCCTCACAACAGCCGACCACGAGGCGGGGCGGGAGCTGCGGCTCCGGCCGTCATCGAATGGGTGAGTGCGATGCGAAGAACGCGTGTGACCTGCGGGGTGTTGGTGCTGGCCCCGGTGCTCGGGGCCTGCGGGATGGGTGGCGGTTCGGCGGACGGCGGCGGGGGTGGCG
>NZ_SMKI01000598.1 GCF_004348415.1 Streptomyces hainanensis | reverse complement strand
AGTTNTGTATAAGAGACAGCCCCGGCGGAACGACCCCTGGTGTCGATACTCAGGCACGCGGGTCGGTCTCGGCCGCGACCAGGTCCGCGAGGCGTCGCGCGGTGTCGAAGTGAGGGGTCAGACGGGTCTTGGCCATCGCGAAGGAGGTGCCGGTGGCGGTGTCGGCGTAGACGTAGCTGCCGCCGCCTCCGACACAGCCGAACGTGGTGGGCGTCTCGTCCGGCCGGGTACCGATGCGGCCGAGCGGATAGCCCAGGGCCAGCCGTGCGGGGTTGCCGAAGACCTGGTCGGTGCCCTCGAAGGCCACCGCCGTCAACTCCCCGAGCTGGCGCGAGCCGACGAGCCGGCCGTCGAGAACCGCGGCGTTCATGGCGGCCATCGCCCGCGCGGTGAAGGTGCCGACCGACGGGATGTCCGCTCGCAGGATCTCGTGGCTGTTGCCCATCCCCGCGGTCGGCCGCGTCTCCCAGGGCGCGAGTACGGCATCGCCGTCCGGCGGGGCGACCGGGGGCGGCGCGGCGTCTTCGAGGCGTGCCAGCCGGGCCAGCTCGGTCCGGGGCACACCGAAGTACAGGCCGCCCTCGATACCGAGTGGCACGGAGACCCACTCGCGCAGGAGGTGCCGCATCGGTTGGCCCGTGGCCCGGCGTGCGATCTCCCCGACCAGGAAGCCGTACGTGAACGAGTGGTACCCCGTCTCGGCACCGGGCCGCCACCGCGGTTCGGCGCCGGCGATCGCGGCGCAGACCCGAGCCCAGTCGGGCAGGTCGGCAGGGCCGATGCCACGAGGCATCGCCGGCACGCCGACCGAGTGCGTCAGCACGTGCCGAAGCGTCGCCGTCGCCTTGCCGTGGGCACCGAACTCCGGCCACACATCGACCACCCGGGTGTCGTATCCGACCGCACCGGTCCTGACGAGCAGATGGGCGATCAGCGACGTCATGGCCTTCCCGGCGGAGAAGCCGAAGAACGGAGTCTCCGGGGTCGCCCCGCGCCCGGTCCGGCCGTCGGCGACACCGGCGACGGCGTCGACTACGAGAACACCCCGGTGGTGGACGGCGACCTGCAGGCCGGTCTCGGCTCCGGTGTCGACGAGTTCGTCGAGGACGCCTTGGACCTTGTGCTGTAGCGAGGACGCCATCGTCACGGGCTCGGCCACGTGTAGCGGGTCTGGCTGGACGTCGGCAGCTTTCCGAACGCGAAGCCGACGGTCGGCGCGACGCGATACAGCCTGACGCCGCCCGCGACGACGGCCTCGCCCAACCCGTACCAGGAACCCTCGGGGCTGGTCAGATGCGGACCGTACTTCCGCTCGAAGTCCGCGACGGCCTGTTGCCGCTCGGAGCGCCCGTCCACCACGGACGCGACGCCCTCGATGACGACGTCCACACCGGTCAGGGCACTCGTGCCGGTCGTCAGCGCGCAGTGGGGATGGCGATCGAGGTTACGCGCCTTGCGCTCCTGACCACCCGTGGTGAAGCACATGCCCCCCAGACTCCAGGCCGCCAACAGGGGCGTCACGTGCGGTCGCCCGTCAGGCCGCACCGTGGAAAGCCAGAACACCTCCGCCTCACCGAGGACCGTCAACACCGACGCCCACGGCGTGGCCCGCGCGCCTGGAGACGAGAACGGCCCCAGCACCGCATCCGGTTCGCTGTCCACCCTGTCACATCCTCAATGGGGCGTGCCCGGCCAACGGGCACCCTCCGGTACGTGTCACGTCCTGCCTCTGCCGACCCGAACCCGGCGAGAAACTCATCGGTCGGCACACACCGGCAGGCTGGCCGCGGGCCTCGACGGGTTCAGCGAACGCGGCCGCCCTCCGTGACGAGCCATTCGCCGGTCTCCCAGTCGGTCGGGCCCGCGTCGACGCGGTAGCAGAGGTCGAACCTGAGGCCCAGGTCCGGCCAGGGGGAGGCGACGGGGACGACCCGGAAGACGTCCGCCAACTCGGGGAACGTGAAGCCCTCCGGTTCCGGGAACAGCCGCTGGAGCTCCGCGCGGGTGAGGTCGGTCCAGAGCGCGAACTGCCAGAGCGTCCGCGTCTGCCGCGTCTCGTGGACCAGCTCGAACCGCGGCTCGCGGCCGACGACGAAGTCGCGGATGTCGTCGGCGAGTTCGTCCGGCGTCGAGGGCAGCACGAACGGCCACTCCTCGCCCGTGGGGTAGCGGTACAGGGCGGACGACGCGGCGAGCCCGGATACCAGGTCGCGCCACCCCTCGGGCGGGACGAAGCGCGAGGGCACGTTCACGCCCGTGTGGTCGATCCGCCGCACCTGGCCGGCGAGGCGGCGGGTGAGGTCGGCGAGCTCGACCGGGGCGGGGTGGACGTGATCCTCCGGCGGCTCGGCGGACTCCCAGACGCCGATGGCGTGGCCCGTGGAGAACACGACCTCCGGCGTGGGCACGTCGGCCAGCCGGAACGTCGTCACCGGGTGGGCGCCGGCCGGGTGTGGCGGGGTGAGGCACAGGCCGCCGTCCGCGTCGCCGCCGGCGTACGGCACGTCGGCCCACAGCGTGGCCAACTCGCCGAGGAAGGCCCGCGATGCGGGCGTGGCGGGCAGCCGGAACGTGATCTCGGACAGGCGATCCATGCCCGCGACGGTAGTCGGATTCGCCCGGCCCGGGCCAGGACCGGGGACCCGGGTGCGGGTTCCGCCGTGGCGCGGCAGGATGGGGCGCATGGCCTCCTCCAAAGGTTCCCGTCTGTCGCTCTGCTCCGAGGACTCGGTGCTGTCCATCGCCTCCACCGGTTCGGTGCTCTCCATCGGGTCGGTCGGCTCCGCGCTCTCCGTCGGATCGGTCGGCAGCACCCTGTCGGTGGCGTCGATCGGCTCGGCGCTCTCGCTGCTCTCGGCCGGTTCCTGGCTGAGTGTCGGCTCCGTGCTCTCCGCCCAGTCGCGCTGGTCCGTGCTCTCCTGGCGCTCGCGGAGCGCCTTCCTCGCCGCCGGCGTCGTGGCGGGCGCCAGCCTGGCGGCCCTCCAGCGGACGCCGTCGGTGCTCGACGCGGACCGCTGACCGCTGCCCGGGACGGGACCCCCGGGGCCGGAAAACCCGAGCCGGCCGCGCCGCGCTCCGGCATGCTGGGCCGATGCGCCAACCCACGCCACTCGCCACCGAGTTGCTCGGCTTTCCACCGGACGCCCGGGTGCTGCTCCTCAACGCCGACGACCTGGGCATGCACGAGGCGGTCAACGCCGGCATCCTCGACGCCGTCGAGAACGGTGTCGTGAGCTCCTGCAGCCTGATGACGCCGTGCCCCGGCGCACCCGACGCGATCCGGCTGCTGCGCGACCGCCTCGCCGTGCCGTTCGGCATCCACCTCACCCTGGTCCGTGACACCGAGCGCGCGCCGTGGGGGCCGCTGGCCGATCCGGCGCTGGTGCCCTCGCTCCTCGACCCGGACGGTCGCTTCCTCACCAACTCGCCGGGCGACCGGGCCCGGCTCCTCGGCCAGGCGCGGGTGGACGAGGTCGAGCGGGAGTTCCGGGCCCAGATCGACGCCGCGAAGGACGTCGGCCGGTCGCCGACCCACCTCGACTTCCACTGCCTCGCGGACGGCGGGCGCGACGACATCCTCGACCTGACGGTGGCGCTGGCCGCCGAGTACGGGCTCGCCGTCCGGATCTGGCTGGAGCCGGCGCGCCGGAGGCTCCGCGAGCGCGGGCTGCCGGTCGTCGACCACCTGTTCCTGGACAGCTTCGCGCTGCCCACCGAGGACAAGCACGCCCACTACGCCGCGCTGCTCCGCGCCCTGCCACCCGGCCTGAGCGAGTGGGCGGTGCACCCGGCACTCGACACGCCTCAGTGGCGCGCGGCCGAGCCCGAGGGCTGGCGGGTGCGCGACGCCGACCACGCGTTCCTGACCTCCCCCGAGGCACGCGACCTGATCCGCCGGGAGGGGATCACCGTCATCGACTACCGCGTCATCCAACGCGCATGGCGCGACACCCCCCGCCCAGACCGGCGATCGGCCAGCCGTTAGGCGGGTACCTCCGCCC
>NZ_SMKI01000597.1 GCF_004348415.1 Streptomyces hainanensis | reverse complement strand
CCCCCAGACCACCGAGGAGCGCACCAGCACCGGCCTGCCCCGGCGGGTGCGCCGCCCCGCCCCCCAGGGCGGCGGCGCGGGCCCCGGCGGCGGCCTGCCCGGCGACCACCCCGAAGGCGACGTGCCGCCCGACGTGGACGCGGACGAGGTCCGCGCCCGGATGGCCTCCCTCCAACGCGGCTGGCAACGCGGCCGCGAGCAGTCCGGCGACCGGCCGAGCGCCGCGCCACCGGGCCCCACCCCCGAGACGTCGTAAGCCCATAAGCGGCGAGATCACCGCGAGAGCACCGTAAGGCAGGACCGATGACCGCACCCGAGGCCGCGGCCCACGGCGGCGCCCCACCCGACGCAGCGCAGTTGGGTCGGGTCCTCGACGAACTGGCGGAGCGCGTGCCCGGCATCCGGCACGCACTGATCCTGGCGGCCGACGGCCTGCCCAGAGGCGCCTCGCGCTCGCTCGGCAGAGAGGACGCCGAGCAACTCGCCGCGGTGGCATCCGGGTTCCACAGCCTCGCCAGAGGCGTCGGCCGGCACTTCGAGACCGGCAACGTACGGCAGACCCTGGTGGAGCTGGACGACGCGTTCCTCCTGGTCACGGCCGCCGGTGCGCGCAGCGCCCTGGCCGTGTTCACCGAGGCGGACGCCGACATCGGGCAGGTGGCCTACGAGTTGACGCTGCTCGTCAAGCGCGTCGGCCCGCTGCTCGCCACCCCGCCGCGCCCCGACCTCGGCACGCTCTGAACCCGGGCGCCCCCGGCCGCCGGCCCCGGTCGGCGGTGGCATCTTCGTGCCGAAGATCTCCCCAGCGCTCCGCCGACGTCGCGAAAGCGTGACAACGTGCCGGTGACGAGAACCGTCGCCGGCGGCCCGGCGTCGGACTCGGTGACGGCGGCGGCCCGGAACCGACGGGGGTGGTCCCGGCCCGCCGCCGTCGTCCGCCCACCGGCTCTCCCGGCCCCGTGCCGCGCCACCCTGGTGCGCACGTCGCCCACCTGGCATCGTCTCGCCCAGACGTGCCACGTGACAGCGATGTTGTGTACACCTGACGGGAGCCGCCATGACCGCCGCGCACGCCGTGCCGCCCACCGAGCCCGCGCCCCTGTGGCGCCCCTCCCGGGATCGGGCGGCCGGCGCCCGGCTCACCGCCTTCCACGCCCACGCCGCCGCCCACCACGGCGCGCCACGGCCCACGTCCGACCACCCCGAGGCCGACTACGCCGCGCTGCACCGCTGGTCGGTCGACCACCTCGACGCGTTCTGGGCGGCGGTGGCCGACTGGTTCGACGTCCGCTTCGCCACCCCCCACCGGTCCGTCCTGGCGGACCGCCGGATGCCCGGCGCCCGCTGGTTCCCCGGCGCCACCCTCAACTACGCGGAACACGCCCTCCGTTCCGCGCTCGACCCGGCCCTGGCCGACCGGCCCGCGCTGCTGCGGGTCGACGAACGCCACGAACCCGAGGCCGTCACCTGGTCGGAACTGCGCCGCCAGGTGGGCTCGTTGGCCGCCGCGCTGCGCGAACTCGGGGTCCGCCCCGGCGACCGGGTCAGCGGCTACCTGCCCAACATCCCCGAGGCCGCGGTCGCGCTGCTCGCCACCGCCGGCATCGGCGCGGTCTGGACGTCGTGCGCCCCCGACTTCGGCGCCCGCAGCGTCCTCGACCGGTTCCAGCAGGTCGAACCCGTCGTGCTGATCACCGTCGACGGCTACCGCTACGGCGGCCGGACGCACGACCGCGCCGCGACCGTCGAGGAACTGCGCGCCGGGCTGCCCTCGCTCCGCGCCGTCGTCCACGTGCCGCTGCTCGGGACCGCGGCGCCGGCCGGCGCCCTGGAGTGGGGCGCGCTCACCGCGTCCGACGTCGAGCCCGAGTTCGACCAGGTGCCCTTCGACCACCCGCTGTGGGTGCTCTACTCGTCGGGGACCACCGGGCTGCCCAAGGCCATCGTCCACTCCCAGGGCGGCATCCTGCTCGAACACCTCAAGCAACTCGGCCTGCACTGCGACCTCGGCCCCGGCGACCGGTTCTTCTGGTACACCTCGACCGGCTGGATGATGTGGAACTTCCTGGTCTCCGGGCTGCTCACCGGGACCACCGTGGTGCTCTACGACGGTGGCGCCGGGTACCCGGACACCGCCGCCCAGTGGCGGGTCGCCGAGCGCACCGGGGCCACCCTGTTCGGCACCTCGGCCGCCTACGTGACGGCCTGCGCCAAGGCCGACCTGCACCCGGCCCGCGACCTCGACCTCTCCGCCCTCCGCTGCGTGGCCACCACCGGGTCCCCGCTGCCGCCCGACGGGTTCCGCTGGCTGCACGAGCGGGCCGGCGCCGACCTGTGGATCGCCTCGGTCAGCGGCGGCACCGACGTGTGCAGCTGCTTCGCCGGGGCCGTGCCGACCCTGCCGGTCTACACCGGCGAACTCCAGGCGCCGGGCCTCGGCACCGACCTGCGGGCCTGGGCGCAGGACGGCCGACCGCTGACCGACGAGGTGGGGGAGCTGGTCGTGGCCGCCCCGATGCCCTCGATGCCGGTCAGGTTCTGGAACGACGAGGGCGACGCCCGGTACCGGGACGCCTACTTCGACACGTTCCCCGGCGTCTGGCGGCACGGCGACTGGATCACCCTCACCTCGCGCGGCACGGTCGTCATCCACGGCCGCTCCGACTCCACGCTCAACCGGCAGGGCGTGCGGATGGGTTCGGCCGACATCTACGAGGCCGTCGAACGGCTCCCGGAGATCCGCGAGTCCCTGGTCGTCGGCGTCGAACTGCCCGACGGCGGCTACTGGATGCCGCTCTTCGTACGGCTGGCCGAGGGCGCCGCCCTGGACGACACGCTCCGTGACGACATCCGCCGCACCATCAGGGAACGGCTCTCCCCGCGCCACGTGCCGGACGAGGTGATCGAGGTCCCCGGGGTGCCGCACACGCTCACCGGCAAACGTCTCGAAGTGCCGGTCAAGCGACTGCTGCAGGGCGCGGCACTCGAGTCCACGGTGAACCCCGGCTCCGTGGACGACCTCGAACTGCTCCGCTTCTTCGAGCGCCTCGGCCGGGAACGGGCCACTGTCAGTGGCGCCGACTACGGTGGGTGACCAAGAGGTTCCGATTCCAGGGGGAAGCATGGCACACACCGGAAAGCGCGTCAGGAACAGCCGCGGGGAGGGGGTCAGCGCGGGGCGGCGGACGACGGCGCCGCCGCGCGGCCGCTGGCGGGAGGCGGCCGGCACGGTCGCGGTCGTCGCGGACGAGGCCGGTTTCGCGCTGCTGCGGCACCGCTGCCCAGGCCTGGGGTTCGCCGACCACGCCGGCTATCTGCGGGCCACCGAGGCCCTGCTGCGCTCGCTGACGGGCCGGCACGGCCATACCAGCGTCGCGCTGTTCGACCCGGCCGCCTTCGCCGACTACTGCGAGCGCGAGGGCCTGGCCCAGGACTCCCCGGCCAGCCGCGCCCGCTACACGGCGGAGGTCGCCGCCCAGGGCGCCACCGTGCCCTACGCCGGGCAGCCGATCGAGGCGCTGCTCCCCGAGCTGCGGGCGGCCCGCCGGCGGCTGGACGCCTGGGAGCTCGGCGGCGACCTGCTGGCCGCGGCCGGCGGCTGCCGGGGCTGCGGCGCGCCGCTCAGCCGCTGCGCCTTCCGCCGGGCCGCCGAACTGCTGGCCGCCGTCCTCGAGCGGGTCGGCCCGGGGGCGCACCACCTGGTCGCCACGGTCCTGCCCGACACCGCGCCGCTGGCCGCCGAGTTGACGGCGGAGATCGACGCCGGCGGCGAGCTGCGGGTCCCGGAGCCCGCCGCCCTGGCCCTCTGCACGGTGCTCGCGGTCGGGCTCGCCACGGGCGAGCCAGGCGGCCTGGTGGCCCGCTCGAAGCCGCCTGCCGGCGGCGACCAGGAGGTGCGTGGCTGGAGCCTCCGGGGCGGGCTCCCGCGGCCGCTGACGGCGGGCGAGGTGTTCGCGGCCTACTGCACGGACGCCACCACCGGCGAACCGATCCCACCCGAACCCGACGTCGCCTACCTCCCGGC
>NZ_SMKI01000596.1 GCF_004348415.1 Streptomyces hainanensis | reverse complement strand
GGCGTTACCGGTTCGGGGGTCGGTTCGGGGATCGGTTCGGGTGCCGGCGCCGGGCCCTGGCCGGACCCGGCTCCCTCGTCCTTGCCGTCCTTGCCGTCGGTGTCGTCCTTGGCCTTCTCGGCGTCGTCCGGTAGCCGGAGGAACGTCGTCGTGCGGTCGACGGGCTTGTCGTCCGCGTCCTTGTCGGCGTTCTTGTCGTCGGGGTCGGCGCCGTCCGGAACGCGGAGGAAGGTGGTCGCCTGATCCACGGAGCCCTTGCCGGGCTCGGCCGCGCCCTCGTTCTCCTCGTTCTCCTCGTCGCCGCCGTCGGCCGGGTCCGAGGGGACGCGGAGGAAGGTGGTCGCCTGGTCGACGCTCTTGCCGTCGGCCTTGCCGTCAGTGGTCTCGTCGGGGTCGTCCGGCACCCGAAGGGAGGTGGTCGCCCTGTCGGCGGCAGTCCCGTCCGCCTGTTCGGGCAACCGCAACATGGTCGTCCGATCCCCGCCGCCCGAAGCGGCCTCACCGTCCGCCGCCGCGTCGTTCTCCTCGGCCGAGGTAGCTGTGCTCGCCGGTGTCACGCCGCCGGCCTGTATCCGGGTTCTGGGGTCCTCGGCCCCGGCCGTTGCCTTGCCGGCCCGGGGCGCGGCGCCGCGGGCGGCCGTGCCGCTTCTACCGGCCGTGGGCGCCGAGTCGCCGGTGTCGGCGTCGCCGTCCGCCGGCTTGTCCCCGCCGGCCGGTATGCGGGTTCTGGGGTCCTCGGTGCCCGTCGGGGCCTTGCCGGCCCGTTTCGTGGTGGCGCGGGTGGCCGTGCCGCCCTCGCTCGTCCTGCCCGCCGCAGCGGGCTCCTTCGTGACGCCGTCGTCGCCCGCGCCGCCGCCCGCCTCACCCGACTCACCCGCGTCGTCCGCGTCGTCCGCGTCTTCCGCCGCGGCGGAGTCGTCGCGGGGCGTCTCCGCCGGCGTGGTGGCGCGAGAGGCGCCCTTGTCGGCCGCCTCCCGCGCGTCGACCGCTTCGCCCGCGTCGCCGTCGGCCTCGGCCGCCGCCGGTTCGGCGGTGGCCCGGCTCGCCGCAGGCGAGTCCGTGTCGGCCTCGGGAACCTTCGCGTCGTCGGGAAACCTTTCGGGCCCCTCAGGCGTCTTCTCCGATGACTCCCGCTCCCGATCCCGTCCCGAAATGTCCGGGGACTCGCCCGACACCCGTGCCTCCCTGCCGTTGTCCATGATCCGAACCGCTCGCCCTACCAGTCTGACGGGTCCTGTGCACCTCGGTACGCCACGCCCGTGGTGGCGGAAACGTGCGGTCTGACCCGTTGGACGACAACGACATATCTACGGGTTCCATCACAAATCAACCACGCACTCTCGACAGAACAATGTGAGAGGCGTCACCCTGTCTTTCATCCACGCGGGGAGGCATGGATGGGCAGGAGTCGTAGAACCATTCCGGAGGAGTTGCTGTTGCTCGCTCTGGACCCGGCCACGGGTACCACAGCGCAGCCACAGTCGCTCGACCTCGGCCTGGCCGGGGCACAGCTCGTCGAGCTGGCCCTGGCGGGACGGATAGCCCCTGACGGGGACCGAATAGCCGTGATACTGCCACGGCCGACCGGAGATCCCACCCTGGACTCCGCGCTGGAGTTGCTGCGCAGGCGCGGCAGCCCGGTGCGGGCCGTCCACTGGATCGGCGGGCCCAGGCTTGGGCTGCGCCAAACCTATCTCACGCATCTGGAGCGCTGCGGCATGGTCCATGCCGTGGAGAGCCAGATGTGCGGGGTGCTGCCGACGACCCGGTACCAGGCGACGGAAACCGCGGTCAGCAGGCAGATCCGGGCACGGCTGGACACCGCGATCCGCACCGGCACCCCGCCGGACGCGCGGACCGCGGCCCTGGCGGCGCTGGCTCACGCGGTCGGCCTTGGCAAGCACCTGTACCCGGGGAACGAGGGGCGGTCCTCCCGCTCCCGCCTCCGGGACCTCATCAGGCACGACCCCATGGGCGGACTCGTGGCACACGCTGTCATGGACGTGCAGAACGGTGTGGCCGGACAGGTTGCGGCCGCCGCCGCACGGCGGGCGCAGCCGAGCGCCCCGCCGCGCAAGGCGGGACGCACACCGGCGCCGGCGGCCATGGCTGTGGTCGGGCAGTCGAGCCAAGCTCCTGAGCAGATTCGGCGGAGAGGAGTGACGCGAGCCGCACCACGTCCTTCGCTGTCGCACTGAGGCATGACTCGGTAACAGCACCCCAGGAGCACCACCCACCCCTTTGAGCACCACAGTTCGAGTATCTCGAGCACCCACTGACTTACCGGGAGCCGCGTTTCGGGCACGGGGTGTGGCGAGGGCCGTGAGGAACGACGGCCGTCGTCACACCCCTTGCCTGTTTCCGGGCACGTTCTGTCGCCAATACGCCGCGCACACGCCCTGTCGGATGGCAATCTGCTGGGTACGGAAGTCACGTGATCACGACGGAGGTGCACAGTCCGTGGCGGGCAATGTCAATCCGACTGTCCGGCGACGCCGGCTCGGCCAGGAGTTGCGGCGGCTCCGTGAAGACCGGGGCATGACGGCCGAGGAGGTCGCCGACCGGCTGCTGGTGTCCCAGTCCAAGATCAGCAGGCTGGAGAACGGGCGCCGCAGCATCAGCCCGCGCGACGTCCGCGACCTGTGCGGGGTCTACGAGGTCGAGGACCGGCGGCTGGTCGACTCGTTGATGCAGATGGCCAAGGAGTCGCGCCAGCAGGGCTGGTGGCACGCCTTCGCCGAGCTGTCACCCACCTACAGCGTGTACATCGGCCTGGAGACCGACGCCTCCTCGTTACGGGTCTACGAACCCCAGGTGGTGCCCGGCCTCATGCAGACGCCGGCGTACGCCTCCGCCGTGATATCCGGCGCGCTGCCCGAGGTCGGCGAGGAGGAGGTCGCCAGCCGGGTCCAGGTCCGGATGCGGCGTCAGCAGCGGGTCTGGGACGACAGGAACCCGCTGCGGCTGTGGGCGGTGGTGGACGAGGCGGCGCTGCGCCGGCTCGTCGGGGGGCGCGCGACCATGGTGGAGCAGTTGGGGCGATTGCTCGACTGCTCGCGCCTGCCGCACGTGACGCTCCAGGTGATGCCCTTTTCCGCCGGCGCGCATCCCGGCGTGAATGGCCAGTACACGATCTTGGAGTTTCCCGAGGCTACCGATTCCACGGTCATTTACCTGGAGGGCGGCACCAGTGATCTCTATTTGGAGAAGCCGCACGACGTCCAGCACTACAGCGTTATGTACGAACACCTCAGGGCCCAGGCGCTCAGCCCGGAGCAGTCGCACGTATTGATCACCAAGCTCCTTGAGGAGTACGGGAGTTAGCCGCCTCGCCGATCGCCGGGAAGTAGCGGCGGCGCAGCGTACACCCCCACTCTGGGGCCCGTGGGGAAAAGCCTTGGACGAACCATCCGGTCGGGTGAAGCAGTACAACTCATGGCCATCCTGACTAGTACGGTCGCGGCGTCATTACGACACCCCGACCGACAACTCGACCGGAGCAGAAAACATGGCAATCGAGCACGGCAGCACGCACACCTGGACCAAGTCGTCGTATTCCGGGGGGAACGGTGCCTGCGTCGAGGTGAAGTCCCCGGCGCGGGAATTCCTCGCCGTCCGGGACTCCAAGACCCCTGCGGGGTCACGCCTCGGGTTCGCCACCGCTTCGTGGGCGGCGTTCCTCGGCACGCTGGACCTCGAGGAACGCGACCGCGACTGACCCCGGCCGGCCACGGCGCCGCCCGGCCCTCCCCTCCCGGGACCGGTCGGCGCCATGTCCGCCGCGACGCCGCGACGCCGCGACGCCGCGACGCCTCCCCGTCGGGCACGGCCGGGGCGTGGTGTCCGGTACTCCACGAACCCGGACATCCGCTCGCCGGGCGCCAGTCGACCCGGCTCGCCGGTATACGCGTCATGCCAGCTGTGCCAGTCCATGCCTCGACCCCGGGCGTCCGCGCGGGGGAGTCGAGCCGGGTTCCGATGCCGGTGAACCAGCGGTGAATCAGCGGGGCTTGGGGTTCGGGTTGGGCTGCGGAGGCTTGGGG
>NZ_SMKI01000595.1 GCF_004348415.1 Streptomyces hainanensis | reverse complement strand
CGGTGCGGTTGTTCGACCATCCGGTGCTGGGGCGCATCGAACTGGGCTATGTGAAGCTCCGGCCCCGTCGGGGCATGGGGCGGCGGCGCCGGGCGCCCGCCGGAGGCCGGGAAAGGTCTCGTGGGTGGGAGAAACCACGGCCAGCCGGGGAGGGCGGCCACGCCCGCCCCGTATGATGACGACGCAGTGCTGAAATTTCGTCCCGTTCCACGAGGTAAGTCCGGCCTTCTCCCGACCACCGCACGGCGCGTTCTGCTCCCGCTGGCGGTGGTGTTCGTTGTGCTGGTAACCGCCGGCTGGCTGTCCAGCCGCGCCGAGCCCAGGCCCGACGTGTACGAGCAGGAGCTCGGCGCCTGGGAGGACGGTCACGTCGCCGGCGGTCCGCTGCCGGATCCGGACGCGTCCCCCGCCCGCCTCACCGACTTCTTCGCCGGGCTGTCCGTCGCCCAGCAGCGGCGGCTGGCCGAGCGGTACCCGCTGGTGGTCGGAAACCTCGACGGCGCCCCCGTCCAGCTGCGCTACCTCGCCAACCGGTACGGGCTCGCGGAGGCCGTCGTCGCCGAGCGGGCCCGGATGAACGACGAGCGGCTGTCGCCGACCGGGCAGCGGGAGGCCGGCCGGCGGATGCACCGTTACGAGTCGATGCTGTCCGAGGGCCGGCAGATCCTCGCCTTCGACCCGACGGGGCGCGGCCGGGCCGCCGAGGTGATGGGGGATCTGGAGTCGGCCGACCGGATCTCCGTCGTCGTGCCCGGCGTCGACAGCGGCCTGCTGAACTTCGAGCGCACCGCCGGCAGGTACAGCGCCCCCGTCGGCATGGCGCAGGCGCTCTACGACGAGGAGCGGGCGGTGGCCGACGGGGAGTCGACCGCCGTGATCGCGTGGGCCGACTACGACGCGCCGCCCAGCATCGCCATGTCGGCGGCCACCGCCGAGCTCGCCACCGCCGGCGCCGACCGGCTGGTGGACGCGGTCGGGGCCCTGCCGGGCGACGCGCGGGTGGCGCTCTTCTGCCACTCCTACGGCTCCGTGGTGTGCGGGGTGGCCGCGGCCGAGCTGCCGGGCCGGGTGAGCGACATCGCGGTGGCCGGCAGCCCCGGCATGCGCGCCTCCGACGTGGGTGACCTGGGCACCACGGCCCGGGTCTGGGCGATAAGGGCGAACGACGACTGGATCGAGGACGTTCCGCACATGGAGATCGGCCCGATCGGCTTCGGCCAGGACCCGGTGACGCCGGACTTCGGCGCCCGGCTGCTCAGTGCTGGTGGGGCCGAGGGGCACAGCGGCTACTTCACCCCGGGCGAGACGAGCCTGACCAATCTGGCCCTCGTCGGCACCGGCGAGGTGAACGACGTGACGTGCGCCCCCGGCGTGCTGTCGTGCGCCCCGCTTGACCCGTGCGCCTCCCACGCCACATGACCGACAGAATGTGACAGGAACACACCCATCCGGGGGAAGCCGTTTCGTCAGCCCCGGAGCTTACGATGACCCGCATGGGTGATGTGCTGGCCGGAATCCACTCCACATGGGAGTTCGACACCGACTCCGTGCTCATCCGCTTCGAACGGGGAATGCGCACACCAAGGCTGCTCCAGGTGCTCGGCGAGCGCCGCATCCCCTACGAGGCGTTGAGCTCGGTAGACCTGGTGCGTGGCCCCCGCAAGGGGACGGTGGTGCTGCACGCCGTCCCGCGCCTCGGGGCCGATCCACTGCTCGACGTCGCGGCGGGGCAGCTGCGGGCCTCCGCCGACCCGTACCGGCTGTTGCTACCGGTCGAGCGCGAACTGCTCGCCGACTACTACGCGAGCGAGCTGCGCTCCGCCCTCGGCCCCCGGGCCGACGAGGAGGCCGGCGAGTACCTGGTGGCCGCTCCGCCGGCGCCGCTGAACTTCAAGGCGTACGACGGGAAGGTGTCCTTCGACGGCGCGGTGGTCTCCTTCCGCTGGTTCTGGACGGGCGCGTCGTCGGCCAAGTGGAAGGCGGGGGACCAGTCGTTCGCGGTGACGGAGCTGGCCGAGGTGGAGTGGCGTTCCCCGGAGATAGCCGGCGGCCACCTGCGGCTGCTGCGGCGCGGCAAGGACGGCAAGCCGGTGGAGGGCACCGAGGCGGCGGACCAGGACCCGGCGGCCGTCGTCTTCGGCCTCGGCTACGGCCTGGTCCACGAGTCGCTGCCGCTGGCCGCCGCGGTCCTGGAGGCCGTCCGCGCGGCCGAGTCGTCGGACGCGCCCGCCCACCGCAACCACCGGGCCGACCCGGCGGACATCGCGGACCGCATCCGGCACCTCGGCGAGCTGCACTCGGCCGGGCTGCTGACCGACAAGGAGTTCACCACGAAGAAGACGGAGCTGCTCGCCGAGCTCTGACCCCAAGACACCGCGCCGGCCGCCTCCCCCCGTCTCGCGGGGGAGGCGGCCGGCGCCGGTCGGGGTGGGTCAGTCGCGCGAGGCGGACGAGAAGGTCATGTCCGCGTAACGGTCGCCCGCCACCCGGCCCGCGATCTCGTCCAGCTCGGCGAGCTCCTCGGAGGAGAGGCCGAGCCGCGTCGCCGCCGCGTTCTCGGTCACCCGGGTCGGGCGGCGGGTGCCGGGGATCGGCACGACCGGCAGGGCCCACACGTCGGCCTGCCGCTGCACCCAGGCCAGCGCGACCTGCCCGAGGGTGGCGTCGTGGGCCTCCGCGATCCGGCGGATCGGCTCCAGCAGGGCGCGGTTGGCGGTGGCGTTGTCGCCGACGAAGCGCGGCTGCTGGCGGCGGAAGTCGTCCGCCCCGAGCTCCTTGGTGGCGTCGGTGAACGAGCCGGTCAGGAAGCCGCGGCCGAGCGGCGAGTACGGCACGAAGGCCACGCCGAGGTCGCGGGCCGCCGGGACCGCCGTCCGCTCCACGTCCCGGGAGAACAGGGACCACTCGGACTGCACGGCCGCGATCGGGTGGACCGCGTGGGCCGCCCGCAGCTCGGCGCCGGTGACCTCGCTCAGCCCGAGCCACCGCACCTTGCCCTCGGCGACCAGCTCGGCCATGGCGCCGACGGTCTCCTCGATCGGCACCGCCGGGTCCCTGCGGTGCATGTAGTAGAGGTCGATCACGTCGACCTCCAGGCGCTTGAGGCTGTCCTCGACGGCCTGCCGGATGTAGGGCCGGTCGTTCCTGATCAGCCGCTTGGTCGGGTCGGCCGGGTCGAGTTGCAACGCGAACTTGGTGGCGACGGTGATCTCGTCGCGGTGCGCGCGGACGAACGGGGCGAGGAACTTCTCGTTCTCGCCCAGGCCGTAGAAGTCGGCCGTGTCGTAGAAGGTGACGCCGAGCTCGAGCGCGCGCTCGAGCGTGGCGCGCGCCTCGTCCGTGTCGGTGGGGCCGTAGGCGAAGCTCATGCCCATGCAGCCCAGGCCCTGGACGCCCACCTCCGGGCCGCCCTCGCCGAGACGTACAGTGTCGATCGTGGTGTCACTCATGCTGGGTGAAGCGCCCTTTCCGATACCGCGGTGGCCTCTGCGTAGAACTCGATCTTGAAGTTGAGTACGGCGAGCGTATCCCGCAGCTCGCTGATCCTGGCCTGAACGTTCTCCCTGGTGGCGCAGAGCAGCGCGCGCCGCTCGTCGTAGGTGTGGTCCCCCTCCCGGACGAGCTCGGCGTAGCGGACCATGTCGGCGACCGCCATGCCGGTGAGCCGGAGCTTACCGACGAACGCCAGCCACTCCAGGTCACGGTTGCTGTATCGCCGCTGACCGGTGTGTGAACGGTCGATGTGCGGCATCAGGCCGATGCGTTCGTACCAGCGGAGCGTGTGGGCACTGAGCCCGGTGTGCGCGACCACCTCGCTGATGGTGTAGCGGTCCTGCCCGTCCGGCCTGGGGTGCGCGCTTTCCACGGACACACAGGAGTCGTCCTGGGCGGCGTCGCCGACGTGCTCGTCGCCAGGTCCCGGTGGTGTCAGTCGCTGCGTCAGGGTCATACCCGAACGCTAAGAGCTTGGAGTGCACTCCAAGCAAGCCTCCGCCAAGAAAAACGGAAACCTCCATTCCTCTCCCCCGGTGTGGTATCCCCACCTGTCTCTTATAC
>NZ_SMKI01000594.1 GCF_004348415.1 Streptomyces hainanensis | reverse complement strand
GGCGGGGGTGGGCCGGCGTGTCAGTCGCGGCCGTTGAGCCGGGTGATCTGCCGCAGCAGCGCGGAGTGGTCGAGCGTGCCGTCGCCCTGCGCGACGGCCGCGGCGACCAGCTGTGCGACCAGCCCGCCGAGCGGGATCGACAGGCCGGCCTCGCGGGCCGCGCTCTGCACGATGCCCAGGTCCTTGTGGTGCAGTTCGAGGCGGAAGCCGGGGGCGAACTCGCGCTCCCGCATCTTCCGGCCCTTGGCGTCCAGCACGGTGCTTCCGGCCAGTCCGCCGCCGAGCACGGTGAGGCCGGCCTCGGTGTCCACCCCGTGCGCCTCCAGGAACACCAGCGCCTCGGCGACCAGGCCGATGGTGCCGGCGACGACGAGCTGGTTGGCCGCCTTGACGGTCTGTCCCGCGCCGGAGGCGCCGACGTGCACGACGGTGGTGCCGACCGCGCCGAGCACCTCCCGGGCCGCGGCGAACGCCTCCGCCTCGCCGCCGACCATGATGGACAGGGTGCCGTCGACCGCCTTGGGCTCGCCGCCGCTGACCGGCGCGTCGAGCGCGCGCACCCCCCGCGCCGCCGCGGCCTCGGCGACCCGGCGGGCGACGTCGGGCCGGATGGTGCTGCAGTCGACGAGGAGCGTGCCCGGCGCGGCGTGGGCCAGTACCCCGTCCTCGCCGAGCACCACGGCCTCGACGTCGGGGGAGTCGGGCAGCATGGTGAAGACGAACTCGGCGTCGCGGACGGCCTCCGCGACGCTCGACGCCCCGACGCCCCCGGCGGCCACCAGTCGTTCGACCTTGGCCGGGCCGCGGTTGTAACCGGCGACCCGGTGACCGGCCCTGACCAGGTTGGCCGCCATCGGGCCGCCCATGATGCCGAGTCCGACGAATCCGATCCTGCTCATGCTGTGCGGTACCTCCGTGCTCACGCGCGCTCGGCGCTCGATCCGGTGGAGATCCAGCCGAAACTGTCGGCGCTGGCCCCGCTCGGTTTGTACTCGAGGCCGACGTGGCCGGTGTAGCCGGCCGCGTCGAGCCTGGCGAAGTAGTGGGCGAAGTCGATGTCGCCGGTGCCCGGTTCGTTGCGGCCGGGCGCGTCGGCGATCTGCACGTGGCCGATGGCGGCCGCGTGCCGGTCGAGGACGGCGTCGAGGTCGTCGCCGTTGACCGTCAGGTGGTACAGGTCGAACAGCAGCCGCAGATTGTCCACGCCGCCCGCCTCGCGCGCCCGGTCGATCACCGCGAGGGCGTGGGCGGCGGTCTTCAGCGGGTAGGCGGGCACACCGCTGACCGGCTCGACGAGCACCGTGCCGCCGATCCGCGCCGTCGCCTTCGCCGCGTGGACCAGGCTCTCCGTGGCGGCCTCGTCCTGTGCGGCCGGGGCGACGCCGTCGATCCGGTTGCCGTGCAGGGCGTTGAAGGCGCGGCAACCGAGCCGCTCGCCGATGCCGACGACCACGTCGACGTTGTCGGCGAACTCACCGGCGCGGCCGGGGTCGGAGAGCACGCCACGCTCGCCGGCCGGCATGTCCCCCGCGAAGAAGTTCAGGCCGACCAGGGCGACCCCGGCGTCGGTGACGGCCCGCGTGAACCGGTCCACGTCGCGGTCGGCGGGCACCGCCTCGGGGAACGGCCACCAGAACTCCACGGCGTCGAACCCGGCGGCCCTGGCCGCCGCGGGTCGGTCCAGCAGGGGCAGTTCGGTGAACAGGATCGAGAGGTTGACCTCAAACCGGGTGGGATCCACCGCGACACCTCGACTATTTCACTATGTGGAAAACTGATTCCACGAAATCGGAACGCCTCGAAGGGTATCGACACCACCAACCATCGGTCAACGCCCCGCCGTCACCGGGCGGCGGGTCGTCAACCGGCGTCCCGCGCCGCCCCTCCGTAGCCGAGCCGGGCGCCGATCTCCCCGGCCGCCCGGCACACCGCGACGCCGAAGACCGCCTCGTTCTCCCGCGTCAGACGGCTCATCGGGATGTTCACGCTGAGGCTGGCGACCGGCCGCCCCGGCGCCTCGAGGACGGCCGCGGCGACCGAGCCGACGTCGGTCCGCCACTCCCCGTGGTTGAGGGCGTAGCCGCGCTCCCTGACCAGCGCCAACTCGGCGCGCAACCGGTCGGGATCGACGATCGTGTGCTCCGTGTAGCGCGGCAACTCGTCGGCCAGCAGCCGGTCGAGGAGTTCGGGGCCGCCGTTGGCGAGGACCGCCTTGCCGTTGGCGGAGGCGTGCAGCGGGAGCGCGTGCCCGAGCGCCATGCTGATGCGCAGCGGGTTGGACGTCTCCAGGCGCTCGATCAGGACGACCCGGTCCTGCTCGGGGACGACCAGGTGGATCGTCTCCTCGGTGCGTTGGCGCAGGCCCTCCATGACGGGCACCGCCGCGTCGCGCAGGCCGAGTTCCCCGCTGGCGCGCGCGCCGACCGCGAGCGCCTTGGTCGTCACCACCCACCGCCGCAACTCCCCGGCGGCGGGGCGGATCCACCCGGCCTCGTCCAGGGTGACCAGCGCCCGCTGCACCGAGCTCTTGGGCATGTCCAGCGCGCGGGCCAACTCGCCGACGCCGATCGGCTGCCGCGTGGCGACCTCCTCCAGCACCCGCAGCGTGTTCAGGACGTTGCGCATTCCCTTGACTCCCCCTTCACCCGCCCCTAGCCTCCCCGTGCTTCGTGGCGGCACAGCGTACCACCTCACGGCACGGTCCTGGGTGGCGCGGCCCTCTGGCACAGGAGAGAGGTTGGGTGAATGACCGCGCACAGCGGACGCCATTTCCTACAGATCCCCGGACCGACCAACGTCCCGGACCGCGTGTTGCGGGCCATCGCACAACCCACGATCGACCACCGCGGAGCGGACTTCGCCGCGTTCACGCTCGACCTGCTGCCCCGGGTCCGCGCGGTGTTCGGCACCACGGGACCGGTCGTCGTCTACCCGTCCTCCGGCACCGGGGCCTGGGAGGCCGCCCTGGTCAACACGCTCTCGCCCGGCGACCGGGTGCTGGCCTTCGAGACCGGCCACTTCGCCACCCTCTGGCGGGAGATGGCCGAGAGCCTCGGCCTGGTCGTCGACTTCGTCCCCGGCGACTGGCGGCGCGGCGTCGACCCGGCCGCCGTCGCCGAACGGCTCGCCGCCGACCGGGAACACGGCATCGCCGCCGTCCTGGTCGTGCACAACGAGACCTCGACCGGGGTCACCAGCCGGGTGCCCGAGATCAGGGCCGCCATCGACGCGGCCGAGCACCCCGCGCTCCTGCTGGTCGACACGATCTCCTCGCTGGCCTCCCTCGACTACCGGCACGACGAGTGGGGCGTCGACGTCACCGTCGGCTGCTCGCAGAAGGGGCTGATGCTCCCCCCCGGCCTCGGCTTCAACGCGGTCGGCCCCAAGGCGCTCGCCGCCGCCGGGACGGCGCGGCTGCCCAGGTCGTACTGGGACTGGGCCCCCGTCATCGAGGCCAACGAACGCGGCTTCTACCCCTACACCCCGCCCACCAACCTCCTCTACGGCCTGCGGGAGGCACTGACCCTGCTCGAAGCCGAGGGCCTGCCCCGGGTGTTCGCGCGCCACGCGCGCCACGCCGAGGCCACCAGGGCCGCCGTGCGCGGCTGGGGCCTGCAGGTGCTGTGCGCCGACCCGCGCGAGTACTCCGGCTCCCTCACCGCCGTGCTGCTGCCCGAGGAACACGACGCCGACCGGGTCCGCCGCGTCGTCCTCGACCGCTTCGACATGTCGCTCGGCACCGGCCTCGGCCGGCTCGCCGGCCGGGTGTTCCGGATCGGACACCTCGGCGACCTCAACGACCTGACGCTCGCCGGCACCCTCGCCGGCGTCCAACTCGGCCTCGAACTGGCCGGCGTCGCCGTCGAGCCCACCGGCCTCCAGGCCGCCCTCGACGTCCTGCGCACCGCGTGAGAAGGGAGAACGGACCGCCATGACCATCCCGAGCGCCATGCTGATGCGCAGCGGGTTGGACGTCTCCAGGCGCTCGATCAGGACGACCCGGTCCTGCTCGGGGACGACCAGGTGGATCGTCTCCTCGGTGCGTTGGCGCAGGCCCTCCATGACG
>NZ_SMKI01000593.1 GCF_004348415.1 Streptomyces hainanensis | reverse complement strand
CCCAGCCTGCTCTCCCCGCCGCCCGGCTGCCCCTTCGAGCCCCGCTGCGGCTTCACCGACGAGGTGACGGGACCGCTCGGCTGCGCCACCGACCGGCCCGAGCTGCCCGAGGGCCGCGGCGCCGCCTGCCACCTGACGGGCGAGCGGCGGCACGAGCTCTTCACGACGCGGATCCGGCCCCGACTGCGCTGACGTGGCGCGAACCGAGCACCCAGAAGGACGGACTGACCGATGACCACCGAGCTCATGACCGTGAGCGGCCTCACCAAGTACTTCCCGGTCCGCGGCGGCTTCCCCATCCGGCGGACCGTGGGCGCCGTCAAGGCCGTCGACGGGCTCGACCTCACCGTGCGCGAGGGCGAGAGCTTCGGTCTGGTCGGCGAGTCGGGCTGCGGGAAGTCGACCACCGGCCGGCTGCTCGCGCGGCTCATCGACCCCACCGGCGGCAGCATCGTGTACCGCGGCCAGGACATCACGCGGGCCGGACGCCGCGCGATGGCGCCGATCCGCTCCGAGATCCAGATGATCTTCCAGGACCCCTACTCGTCGCTCAACCCCCGGCAGACCGTGGGCACGATCATCGGCGGCCCGATGGAGATCAACGGGATCGACCCGCCCGGCGGCCGGGAGCGGCGGGTCCGCGAACTGCTCGAGACCGTCGGCCTCAACCCCGAGCACTACAACCGCTTCCCACACGAGTTCTCCGGCGGCCAGCGGCAACGCATCGGCGTGGCACGGGCGTTGGCGCTCGAACCCAAGCTGATCATCGCCGACGAGCCCGTCTCGGCCCTCGACGTCTCCATCCAGGCCCAGGTGGTCAACCTGCTGCGACGGGTCCAGCGCGACCTGGGCATCGCCTTCCTGTTCATCGCCCACGACCTCGCCGTGGTGCGACACTTCTCACAGCGGGTCGCCGTCATGTACCTCGGCAAGATCGTCGAGCTCGGCGACCGCGAGGCGATCTACGAGCGCCCCAGGCACCCGTACACCCACGCCCTGCTCTCCGCCGTGCCCGAGGTGCGGCTCGCCCCCGAGGAGGGCGAGGAGCCGCCCCCGGCGCGCGAGCGCATCCGGCTCGAGGGCGACGTGCCCTCGCCGTCCGACCCGCCCTCCGGCTGCCGCTTCCGCACCCGATGCTGGAAGGCCGCCGCGAAGTGCGCCACCGAGGAACCGCCGCTGGTCCGGCTGTCGGGCGACGCCGAAGGCCACCTCACCGCCTGCCACTTCCCCGAGGAGGGCACGACGGCGGCCGCTCCGGCCTCAGACGCCCCGGCGGTCGCGCCCCGAACCACGGGATGATCATCCCCACGCGGGGGGCGTGCGCCCCTCCTCTGCTCCCGTGCACCGCGACATGCTCACCGAGATGATCGTTATGATCCATCGCGCGTGGTGGGTAAGACACTTCCAAGCAAGAACGGACGCGTCGCTGGCCTGCCCTGAACCCGGGCACGACTTCATGGAGGTGATCTTGGGTGGCGCTCTCCGTCTCCGCGGTGCTCCTACTCGCGGTCATTGTCGTACTGCTGGTCAGGAGGGCCGGCCTGAACATCATGCATGCGATCGTCTGCGTGCTGTTCGGCTTCTACCTCTCGAGCTCGAACATGGCACCGACCATCAACGACTTCACCAACGGCATCGCCGACATGATCAGTTCCCTCAGTTTCTGAGGCCGACCGCCAGCCACCGGCCGCCCCACCCCAGCGGGCGGCCTCCGGCCGGGGACGTAAGCTCGCCCGCATGAGTTCCGGCCAGGCGGGTGTGCTGCTGGTCCACGCGCACCCCGACGACGAGTCGATCAACAACGGCGCGACCATGGCCGCCTGCGCGGCCGCCGGCGTCCCCGTGACGCTGGTCACCTGCACGCTCGGCGAGGAGGGCGAGGTCATCCCGCCCGCACTGGCACACCTCGCCGCCGACCGGGACGACGCGCTCGGCCCGCACCGGGCCGGCGAGCTCGCCGCCGCGATGCGCGCCCTCGGCGTCGCCGACCACCGGCTGCTCGGCGGCGCGGGCCGCTGGCGCGACTCCGGGATGCTCGGCCTCCCCCAGAACGACCACCCCGACGCCTTCTGGCGCGCCGACCTCGCCGAGGCAGCCACCGCCCTCGCCGCGGTGATCGACGAGGTGCGCCCCCGCGTCCTCGTCACCTACGACCCGCACGGCGGCTACGGCCACCCCGACCACATCCAGGCCCACCGGGTCGCCATGCGCGGCGCCGAGACCGCCGCCCACCGCGTCGACCGGGTGCTGTGGAACTGCGTGCCGCGCGGCGTGGCCGAGACCGCGCTCGCCGCGCTGCGCGCCACGGGCCCCGGCCGCTTCGCCGGCGTCGCCGAGGTCTCCGACGTCCCGGGCGTCGTCCCCGAGGACCAGGTGGCGCTCGCCGTCCCGCCCACCCCCGGGTCGCTGGCCGCCAAACGGGCCGCCATGGCCGCGCACGCCACCCAGGTCGAGGTCGAGGGCGACGTCTTCGCCCTCTCCAACGGCCTCGCCCAGCCCCTGTGGGCGGTCGAGTACTACCGGCTGGCCGCCGGAGCGCCGCTCCCGGCGGGCGCCACCCACCTCCTCGCCGGGCTCGGCGGGTCGGACCCGACCACGGGGGAGGGCGCGTGAGGATCCTGGCGTACCTGGGGCTCGGCGTGCTGGGCGTGCTGGCCGGCGTGGCCGGCTCACTGGCCCAGGGCGGCTGGACGCCACTCGGCCTGCTGCTCGCCCTCGGCGGCTCCGCCGGGCTCTTCTGGGGCGGCGCCCTTCTCACCCGCACCCGGGTCGGCGCCGCCGCCCCGGCCGTCGGCTGGGCGGTGGCCGTGCTGCTGCTCACCGTCAACCGGCCGCAGGGCGACTTCGTCTTCGCCGCCGACACCGGCAGCTACCTGTTCCTGCTCGGCGGGATGACGCTGGCCGTCGCCTCCGCCGCCCTCGCGCCGAGCGACCGGCCGCTGTTCCTGTTCGCACCCGACCCCACGGCCCGGCGTCCGGAGCACGGTAGGATCGGGCACAACAGGGACAAGTCGCCCCCGGACCAACGTCGTTGACCCTCGTCGGAGTGGGTCGGTGGTGAACCGTCCGGGCCGCCAGCCCGTGTACGGATGTGCCAATCCTGTGGTGGGGCCGTCCCCCGGCTCCGTCCCCAGTATCGTGGGGCCAGTCGCCCGCGCCCGGTCCGCCCGGGACGGACGGCGATGGCCAACCGGGAGATCCTGCCTTGAGTCGAGAAACTGACAGCCCATCCCCCAGTCCTCTGGGGGGGGATGGCGACGCCCGCCCGGGAGCCCCGCAGGCGGAGGACAAGAAGACCGAGACGACGATGACGACCCGCGCCAGGATCAACATCCCAGGATCCCGGCCGATTCCGCCCATCGTGGTGCGGGAGCCCGTCAACGAGTCGGCCATGCGCGCCGCGTCCCCGCCCGCGTCCGCCCCGTCGAGCGCCGCCGAGCCGGCGGCCCCGGGGGACGCCGTGGCAGGCGCGAAGCCCGCGGCCAAGAAGACCAGTTCCTGGTTCGAGCCGCGCAAGACGCCGCCGGTCAGGGCCGGTTCCGCGGGGGACCCCACGCCGTCCGGCGGACATCCGGTCGTCACCGAGACCCCGCCGTCCGGCATGCCGGGCGTGGTCGGGCATCCGGGCCAGGGAAGCGTCCCCGGCGGGGAGCCGGGCGCCGGCTGGGCGCGGGTGCCGCAGCGCACCGACACCCCGGCCGGCGGCATCCCGCAGCTGCCGCCCCGCCCGGTCTCCACCGGCGGCCCGGCGGGCCCCACCGTGGGCCCGATGACCGGCACCATGCCGCTGCCGACGCGCGAGCCGATCGGCGGCCCGCACGCCGACGAGGAGCCGGACGGCTCCACCATGGACCTCGGCGGCCCGTTCCCGCCCCCGCCGCCCTCCGACGTGCTGGCCGCGACCGGGCCCATGCCGCGGATCTCGGACACCGGGCCGATGCCGCGGATCACGGACAGCACGGGCCCGATGCCCCGGATCTCCGAGGCCACGGGGCCGATGCCCAGGATCTCCGACACCACCGGGTCCATCCCCCGGCCGGGGGCCGGCGGTTCGCCCTTCCCCCCGGTTCCGGAC
>NZ_SMKI01000592.1 GCF_004348415.1 Streptomyces hainanensis | reverse complement strand
GTGGAGTTCGTCTTCGACACGGAGGTCACCCGGATCCTGGCCAGGGACGGCCGGGCCGGCGGTGTCGAGTCGGCGGACGGCGGCACGCTGCCGGCGGACAAGGTGGTGTGGGGCGCGCCGGGCCTCGAACTCCTCGAACAACGGGTTGACGTTCGGATCCCCCGGATCCCCCTCCCCGTCGACGATGACCCGAGCCGGCTGCACCATCCCGTACCCGACGTACTCGTCCCGCTCACCGCCACCGTCGGCGGTCCCGATCATGGCCCGCAACACCTGGTTCTTGGTCCAGTCGGGATTGGCCGACCAGATGAGCGCGGCGGACGCGGACGCGAGGGCGGTGGCGTTGCTGGTGCCGTATCCGGTGCACATCTCCGAGCTGCCGAGTTGGCACCGTAGGCGAATGTCGGTACCAGGGGCGGCCAGGGCCACCTGCGGGCCGTGGGTCGAGTAGGCGGCGCGCTCGCCGTCAGGATCGACGGCCGCGACTCCGACGGCCCCCTCGCGGTTGCCGGGGAAAGTGGAGAGGTTGCCTTCCTCACCCGCGTTTCCCGTGGACGCGAAGATCAGTACGTCCTGACGCGCCGCCTCCGCCAGGGCTGCTTCGATCTCCTCGTTCCCGAACGCCGGTTCCTGCATGCCGAGCGAGATGCTGATGACCTGCGCACCGGACTCGACGGCGTAGGTGACCGCCTCGGCCCACCGCTCCTCGATCCCGAAATCGAGGGTGTCGGGCGTCTCGTACAGCCGGACGGGAAGGATGGTGGCACCTGGCGCGATCCCGCTGACCCCTGCCTCCGCCCCGGTACCGGCGATGAGGGACGCCATGTCCGTGCCGTGACCATGCTCGTCGGAGTTCGCACCCTGGGCGTCGAAGGTCAGGTCGGCGCCTTCGAGTACCCGGTCACGCAGTTCTGGAATCGAACCGTCGACTCCGCTGTCGATGACGGCCACGGTGACTCCTTCGCCCCGGGTCTGCTGCCAGATCTCCTCGGCGCGCAGGGCATCCAGATACCAGTCACCAGCTACCTCGTCCGCGCTGGCGCTGGACGCCACGAACCCCTGGGACCACAGAGCCATCGCGAGGGGCCAGCGGAATAGTCCCCAACGCCGTCGTGAGCGTGCGCGGTCGGTGTTCGACACCATCAGCTCAGTCGTTCCTCTTCTGCGTCTCGTCGCGCTCACCATCGTTCTTCCGGCCGCGACGCTTCCGCGTCGACCGCGCGGGGCGACCACTCTGCGCCGGCGGACGATCGCCCGTCTGCCCCGCGCGCTTCATCACCGGAGTGCCACCGGGGCCTCGGACAAGCCCGGTAGCGGGGTCTCGGTAGGCGAACGAGTCCTGAGCTCCTATCGCCACGCTCACGGGCAGACCACGCCCAGCGGCGAGCGGTGGCCGAGCGATCCCGCCGACCACCCCGCTTGGCGCCGACACCCCACGGGACGGCGCGTGCGTCGGGAGACCCGCGCCACCGTGCACGGGTGGCCGAACCGCACCGGTTCCCTGGGCGGGTGCCTCACCGGGCCCGGCCAGCCCGGAGATGCCAGGGCGCGCCTGCGGGTATCCGGCCGGAGAGCGCGGCGTTTCCGAGTTACCGCCGCCTGCCCCGCTGTTCTGCCGCCCTGGGTCGGGAACCCGCCCCCAGTGACCGTCGCGCCGCTGCTGAAGCGGTGTGGGTACTCCATGTGGTGGCATGCGCTCGGGCGACTCGGCCGTCCCGTTCCTGACGTGACTCGGACCTTCCAGAAGAGGTCCCTGCTCCCCGGGTGGGAGCACTCGATCGACAACCGGTGCCATCGAGTCCAGGGAGGTGATGACCTGCCCATCAGTGACGGCAGTGGGCAGCTCGGCCAGGTCAGTGAGGTGTTCTCCGCCATCTCGGGTGATGACGTGGTCACCCGTATAACCTCTCCGACTTGCTTCGGTTCTCTCCCCTTCGGACGGAACATTCCCAAACTGTCGTGCCGTCCATGGACCGGAGTCGGCTGACCCGAACGGTTGGGGCGTGGATTCAGGCCACTTGTCACCGTCGGGATCGACGACACCATGCAGCGGTCTGTACTGCGGTTCGTCCGCCGCCGCCAGGTCGTCCGCCGCCGTGCGGTAGTTGGACGACAGCCGTTCCAGTACGAGGATGGCCTCCTGCCGCTCCAACTCCTCGGCCACCGTGGGGAGCGCCGTGTCGGCGAGCGGCGCCGGCCGCTCCGGCACAGCCGGCATCGTCGCCCGTGCCTCAACAAGTGCCTGGCCGGCGTCCTGCAACGCGTTCCCGACCGTACGCGCGTAGGCCGCCAGCGAGACCGACTCCTCCACCAGGTGCCGGCCCCACTCCCGGAAGGCGTCGGCGCCCTCGCCCTGCCACTCCACCTGTGACATCCGCAGGAAGATCTGCTTGTCCGTGCCGTTCAACGCCTCGGCCATCGACAGCAGTACGTCCGCCCGGGTCGTCAACTGCTCGGGATTCGCCCCGGCCAGCATCGCCACCAGTTGCTCGTGCGTGTAGTCCTCGAAGTCCCCCACGCCAACGCCCCCTCCACCGCGCCCGGGCTTAACTCCACTCCCACCAGTCTAGTGAGGCCACAACTACAACCGGCGACCGCGTTGTCGGCGAGACGACGTCTCCCGGGTGCCGTCAGCGGACGACGTCGAAGATCTGCTTCTGCAGGCCGTTGCCGTATGCCTCGTGCTCCACCAGCCGCAACTTCTGGGTGTCCTTGTCCGTGGCGCTGAACAGCCGCTTGCCGGCGCCGAGCAGCAGCGGGTAGACGAGCAGGTGGTAACGGTCGATCAGGCCCGCGTCCGAGAGGCCCTGGTTCAGGGTGGCGCTGCCGTGGACGATGATCGGGCCTCCCTCGGTCTCCTTCAGTGCGGCGACCTCGTCGAGGGACCGCAGGATGGTGGTCTCACCCCAGCCGGAGACCAGTTGGCCTTCGGTGAGGGAGGTGGAGACGACGTACTTCGGCATCGTCTTGTAGTCCGCGAACTCCGCCATGTCGGGCCACACCGGGCTGAACGCCTGGTAGCTGGCCCGGCCCAGCAGGACCGCGGTGGACTCCTGCTGTTCCCGGCCCTTGATCTCGAACGCCTCGGGAAGGAACTCGACGTCCTTGAAGGTCCATCCGGAGTTCCGGTAGCCGGGCTCGCCGCCCGGCGCCTCCATGACGCCGTCGAGCGACAGGAAGGCGGTACTGATCAGCGTGCGCATGGGTTTCTCCTCGATCGTCGTCTCGCACAGGTGGTGGGTGGGTCAGGCCAGTAGGCCGGACAGCCAGCGCTGCCACGCGGCCTCGGCGGCGGTGCCGTCCGTGTTCGGGCCGAAGAGGTGGTGGAACGTCAGGACCACGCCGGGGAAGTGGTGGAAGGTGTAGAGCCCGTCGTCGGTGCGGACCGCGATGCGTTCGTCGTCCGACCAGGTCACCTCGCCGTCCAGCGGCGGCAGGTCGGCCGGCACGGCGTGTGCCCGATCGCCCACGGCGACCTGGCCGGGTAGTGACAGCACGCGGGTGAGGGCCGCCCGGATCTGCTCCACAGGCCGCTCGCCCACGGGGGCCATCGCGAAGACGGGGACGCCGGTGCGCCCGGGGAAGTGCGCCAGGTACTCGCGGAGCGTGTGGAGGTGGAACGGCCAGCCGCGGCGCAGCGCGTCGTACTCGTCCTGCCAGTCGTCGCCGAGCATGCCGCTCTGCACGATGCGGAGCACGGTACTGCCGCCTCCGCGCCCCTCGACCAGGTACTCGAAGGCCATGAACCGGCCGTCGTCGGCGGTGTCGGTGCGGGTGGCGAGGCGCTTGCCGGGCTCGTAGGCCGTGACCACCGCCTCCTCCCGGTTGCCCCCGATGTCCATGGCGGTGGTGCCGCCCTCGCGTGGCTCCACCTCGTTGCGTCCCATGAACCACGAGTCGATGCCGGGCCCGGTGGCGATCGCGTCCCAGACCTGGTCCGGACTCGCCGGCAGGGTGGTCTCCAGCTCGATCTCGAAGGGGTGTGTCATCGCGGGTTCTCCTGTCGTACTTCGGTTTCCGGCGCTCCGTCCTCGCCCGCCGGGGCGGCGGGCTGGGCGGCGGGGAGTCCGACCGTGGCGG
>NZ_SMKI01000591.1 GCF_004348415.1 Streptomyces hainanensis | reverse complement strand
GGTCGGGCCCCCGCCGGCGTGGGTGGGTGGGGGGAACGGAACCTTCGAGCCGCTCAGGCCGGCAGGCCGGTCACGCGTTGTCCCAGCGGAAGAGGCGGGCCGAGACCGCGGTGAGCACGGCGGCGAAGACCAGGAGGCCGGCCATCGCCGGCAGGGCCGCGCCGTAGCTCGCGCCGCGGGTGAGGACGTCCTGCATGGACTCGTTGAGGTGCTTCAGCGGCAGCACGTTGGAGACGGCCCGCAGCCACGACGGCATGCCGTCGGTCGGGAAGAAGGAGCCGGACAGGAAGGCCATCGGGAGGACGACGATCTGCAGGGCGCCGTTCGCGGCCTCCTCCGTCTTGGCCCAGGCGCCTATCAGCAGGCCGATCGACATGAAGGCCAGCGTGCCGCAGGCGACCAGCGGGAGTGAGAGCCACCAACTGCCGCTGAGGGAGAGCCCGTAGTAGGGGATGGTGGCGACGCCGATGAAGATGGCGAACTGGAGGAACGCCATCGCCAGGCTGACGCCGACCCGGGCGCCGATCACCGTCGAGGGCCGGATGGGGGCCAGCCAGAGCCGGCGCAGGATCCGCTTCTTCCGCCAGTTGACCAGCGTGAACGCCGACATGTAGGCGGCGCCGGTGGCTATCGCCCAGCCCAGCAGGCCCGGGGTCAGCTGCTGGATCGGCTTGATGGAGTTGTCCTCGACCTGGTCGGTGGCCAGCGTGAACGCCGGCGGCTGGCCGGTCGCGGCCACGTTGGCGCCCTGCACGATGGACTGCATCAGGCCCTGCACGGTGCCGGCGACGGTGGCGTCGGCGGCCGAGTAGCGCAGCTCGACCCGGCCGTCGGCGTCCTGCCAGACCGCCGCGTCGACGTCGCCCTCGCGGACGTCCTCCAGGGCCTGGTCGCGGTCGCCCGACTCGATGATCGTGAGGGCGTCGGAGAGCGCGGAGCGCTGATCGGCCGGCATGTCGTCGAGCACGTCGACGGCGCCGATCTGGACGATGGTGCTGCTGGCCGGGCCCGAGTCGCGCAGCAGCGCGCCGAAGAGGGCCAGGAACATCAGCGGGAAGACCAGGGTGAAGAACACCGCGGTGCGGTCGCGGAGCAGGCCGAGGACCATGGCCCGCGAGAGGCTTCGGAACGCGCTCATTCGCGGAACTCCCGTCCGGTGAGGTGGAGGAAGACGTCCTCGAGGGTGTCGACGCCGGTCTCCGCGATCAGGTCGGCGGGGGTGCCGATTCGCAGGATCCGGCCGGCGTCCATGATGGCGACCCGGTCGCAGAGGATCTCGGCCTCGTCCAGGTAGTGGGTGGTCAACACGACCGTGCGACCGGCCGAGTTGATCCCCCGCAGCAGGTCCCAGAGGTTGCGCCTGGCCTGCGGGTCGAGGCCGGTGGTCGGCTCGTCGAGGAAGACCAGCTCGGGGTCGTGGACCAGGGCGCAGGCGATGGAGAGCCGCTGGGCCTGGCCGCCGGAGAGCTTGTCGTCGCGGACGTCGCCCTTCTCCGTGAGGCCGACGCTCTCCAGCATCTCGTCGGCCCGCGTGGCGGACACGCCGTAGAGGGAGGCGAAGGTGTGGATCTGTTCGCGGGCGGTCAGCTTCTCGAAGAACGCCGACGCCTGGAGCTGCACGCCGATCCGCGAGAGCAGCTTCGGGTTACGCGGCCAGGAGGGCTCGCCGAGGAGCGTCGCGGTGCCCTCGTCGGGCTCCCGCAGCCCCTCGACGATCTCCATCGTGGTCGTCTTGCCCGCCCCGTTGGGGCCGAGGATGCCGTAGAACTCGCCACGGCCGACCTCGAAGGTCACCCCGTCGACGGCCTGGACGTCGCCGTAGCGCTTGCGTATCCCGTCGACCCTGATCGCGGCCGTGTCTTCTGTCACCCGGTCGATGGTAGTGCCGGGCCTCGAACGCGCTGTCGGTGGTCAGCCCCGGTAGAGGGTGAGGGTGGTCCAGGCCCCGATGTGCACCCGGTCACCCTCCTGGAGCGGCACCGGGACGAAGGGCTGGATCGGGTCCTCGGCCATGTTGACGGTGGTGCCGTTGGTCGAGTCCTGGTCGACCACCGCCCAGCCGCCGTCGACCTGTTGGACGAGCATCGCGTGCCGGTGCGAGACGCCCGGGTCCTCCGGGGGGCGCGACAGGTCGATGTCGGGGGACTCGCCCGTCGACTGCCGCCGGCGGCCGATGCTGATCTCCTGGCCGGTGAGCGGCACCTGCTGCTCGGGCGCGTACGCCGGGAGCTGCAACTCGTGGGCCTCGGGCCCCGAGCGACGCATCATGGCCTGGAAGTACTCGGGGTCGGGGCCGATGGTCACCAGCCAACGCCCGGGCTGCGGGGGCCGCTGCGCCTGCTGGGGAGGCTGCTGCTGGCCCGGGTAGGCCGGTGGCGGGGGCTGCTGCTGGTACTGGCCCGGCATGCCGGGGCCGCCTGGGCCGCCGGGCGGCGGCAGCATCCAGTCGCCCTGCGGCGGGGGCTGCTGGGGAGGCTGCTGCTGGAGCTGCTGCTGTGGTTGCTGCGGCATCGGCGGGGCGCTGGGCGCGGCGGCCTGGTGGCCGTACGGGTCGTGCTGCCCCGGGTACTGCGGGGGCCCGCCGGGCGCGGCAGGCGGTATGTAGGTGGTCGGCGAGTTGGTCAGGAAGTTGTACCGGCACTCCTCGCAGAACGGCGCCTGCGCCTCCCGCGGCGTGCGGCACTGCGGGCACAGCTCGGTGGGCGTGAGATGCGGCATCGGCGCGGTGGCCGGCCCGCCGGGATAACCGCCGGGAGCCTGCGGCGGCTGGGGCGGACCCTGCTGGGGCGGGAAGCCGTAGCCGCTCGACGGCGGGGGCGGCGGCAGCTGCTGGCCGCCGGGCCCCTGCGGAGCGCCCGGGTAGCCGACGGGGGGCGGCGGCGCGGCGACGGCGGGCGCGAGCATGCGATGACCGCACACCTCGCACCAGTCCTCGGCCATCGAATGATGGCCGTTAGGGCAAGTCGGCATGTGACTGCCTCCAGTTACTCACGTCTACTCACGTCGTCGTCCGCCAGGCCGGGCGGGACTTCCGTCTTCGGGCGTTCCTCCTCAGACGAACAGTACCCGCCGTCGTGCCCGGTACGTCTAGTGTCCGATTCCGCCGCGGCCGGGTCGGCTACCGGGGCGCGGCGGGCGGGAAGGGGATCACGGCCACCGTCACGTTGTCGTGCCCGCCGGAGTCGATCGCGTGCCGCACGAGCTGCCTGGCGGCCGCGAGCGGGGCCTGCCGGGCGTGCTCCGACACCAGACGCGCCATCTGCTGGCCGGTCTCCGCGTAGTTCCACAGGCCGTCGGTGCACACGACGACCACCCCGGGGCGGTCCGGCTTGAACGACGCGGTGTGCGGGTCGATCTCCTGGGCGTCGGCGCCCAGCCAGGCGGTGATGGCGTGCGCGCGGTGGTCGGCCATCGCCTCGGCCTCGGTGAGCAGCCCGGCGGCCACCATCTGGGCGGCCCACGAGTCGTCCTCGGTGAGCCGGGCGGCCGCCGCGCCCGGCTCCTCGGGCACCCAGTAGGCGCGGCTGTCCCCGATCCAGCCCACCGTGAGGGTGGGTCCCACGGTGACGGCGCTGACGATCGTGCAGGCGGGGGAGTTGCGGCCCGGCTCCGGCTCGGTGCCGTGCGCCAGCGCGGCCACCGCGTTGCCGGCGGACAGCAGCGCGTCGTGCATGGCCTGCGGCCCGGAGACGCCGTGGGGCAGCGCGCCCCGCAGGAAGTCGCGGGCGGTCTCGGCCGCCGCGGCCGACGCCTCGTCCGGGCGGGTGGAGGAGGAGACCCCGTCGCAGACGACGGCGACCACGGCCGGCTGGCCGTCCGGCAGCGTGACGACGTCGATGGCGAACGCGTCCTCGTTGCGGTGGTGGCGCAGCCCGACGTCGCTCACGGCGGCCACCCCGCCGAGCTCCCGTTCCACATGGTCCCGGGCGTTCGCGGGTCCGTGCCCGCACCCGGTGCACCGGCCGTCGGCGTCCACGTACCCATTACCGCACACCGGGCAGCCGGCGCCACCGGGCGCCGCGGCGGCCCGTGGGTCGGTGGTGGGCGGCGCGTCGTGGTGGGTGGCGTGCGAGGCGCGGGGGTCGGTCGGCGGCGCCGGGTCGTAG
>NZ_SMKI01000590.1 GCF_004348415.1 Streptomyces hainanensis | reverse complement strand
CAAACTCTCCGTGAATGCTTCACTGAAAGCTTGGATCTTGGATCCAACTTCAAAAAATCTGGCATTGACTATTTGGCACACTGTTGAGTTCTCAAGGAACGGACGCTTCCTTCGGCTCCCTCTCGGGTTCCTCCGGGCTTCCCTTCGGTGTTCACTACTTTAGAACCAACCCCCGCCGAATTCCAAATCCGGCCCCGGAGAAGCTATTTCAGGCAAGCCGAAACAGACCCTCGCGGGCAGAGCGTTCAAAGAAGTGGATTTGCGCCCTTCACGAGCGCTTGGGCAACGTTACGCCTTCACCCCAACGGCGTCAACTCGGGTTCAACTCGCCTCGGGGAGCGCGAACTCGGCCCACACCGCCTTGCCGCCCTCGGGCAGCCGACGGGCGCCCCACTCGGCCGCGATGGTGGCCACCACGGCGATTCCGCGGCCCGCCTCGTCGGCGGGCGCGGCCTGTTGGCGGCGCGGCAGGTGCTCGTCGCCGTCCGTCACCTCGACGATCAGCCGGCGGTCGGTGCGCCGCAGCCGCAACCCCATCGGGGCGCGGCCGTGCTTGAGGGAGTTGGCGACCAGTTCGCTGGCCGCCAGCACGCCCAGCTCGCGCAGTTCCTCGGGGAACCGCCAGCTGGCCAGCACGCCGTCCGCGAAGGCGCGGGCGCGCGGGGCCGCCTCGATCCCGCCGAGCAGGTCGAGTGCGGCCCCCCTGAACAGGTCGGCCTCCTCGCCCTCCCGTTCGGGGCAGGACAGGACCAGGACGGCGACGTCGTCGTCGTGTTCCTCCGTGATGCCCAGGGTGCGCAGCAGCCGGCCGCAGATGATCTCGGGGCCGCCGCCGCTGCCGCTGCCGGTCAGGGCGCGCTCCAGGGCGTCGATGCCCTCGTCGATGTCGGCGTCCCGGCGCTCGACCAGTCCGTCGGTATAGAGGACGGCGTTGGCGCCCGGGCCGAACGGGACGCTGCCCGAGGCGTGGATCCAGCCGCCGGTGCCGAGCGGCGGGCCGGTCGGCTCGGTGGCCCGGGTGATGCTGCCGTCCCGCTCCTGGATGAGGATCGGCAGGTGGCCGGCCGAGGCGTAGGTGAGGGTGCCCTCGTTCGGGTCGTAGACGGCGTAGACGCAGGTGGCGATCTGGCTCGGGTCGATGTCGGAGGCGAGGCCGTCGAGAAGCTGGATGACCTCGTGCGGCGGCAGGTCGAGGCGGGCGTAGGCGCGCACGGCGGTGCGCAGCTGGCCCATGATCGCCGCGGCGCGCATGCCGCGGCCCATGACGTCGCCGATGACGACCGCGGTGCGGCCGGCGCCGAGGGTGATCACGTCGTACCAGTCGCCGCCGACCGCCGCGTCGATGCCGCCCGGCTGGTAGGTGGCGGCGGCCCTGAGGTCGTCGGGCTGTTCGAGCTCCTGGGGGAGCAGGCTGTGCTGGAGGGTGACGGCGGCGGCGCGCTGCTGGCTCTCGCTCTCCCGCAGCCGCTCGGCCGAGACCACCTGGTCGGTGACGTCCGAGGCGAACACCAGCACCCCGCGGGCCGCCGGGCCGTCCGGGGTGGCGAGCTGGACGGGGGTGCAGGTGAAGGTGAAGTAGCTGTCGCGGCCGCGGCCGGGGACGCGTCGTGACTTGAGGGTGCGCGGGGTGCCGCTGCGTCTCACCTGGTCCATGAGGGGGAGCAGGCCGAGCTCGACGAGCTCGGTGAGCGACTCGCGGGCCGGCTCGCCGGCGGTCCGGCGGCCGAAGCGGGCGGCGTACGCCTCGTTCACGTAGGCGACGCGGTGGTCGCCGCCCTGGACGACGGCCACCGGGGCAGGGACCTGGCCCAGCAGTTCGTGGACGGCGAGGGCGTCCACGCCGCGGCCGGGGCCCGGCCTGTCGTGGGGGGCGGTGCTCTGCTGCTCGCCGCGGGCGGCCGGTACGCCGCCGGTGGAGCCGGTCTCGGTTCCGGTGGGGGCGTGGCGCCGCTGTGTTCCGGGCAGCCGGATACCCCAGCGCGTCAAATTCACAGCGTTCCGATCCGAATCGTTCTGCTCGTTCTGCTCTGTGCGTTCCGTGGTGTACGTGTGCGGGTGCGGGTCTTCGTGGGTCTCTGTGCGTCTTCGTGTTCTACAGGGCGCTGAGCGGCAGCCCACCCATGGTCACATGCGGGCGGCGGATCAGGTGTCCTCGGGGTGGCGCCCGGTGCCCGCGGCGAGCTCGAACTCGGCTCGCGGGTGTTCCAGGGAGCCGAGGGAGACGATCTCACGTTTGAACAGTCCCGCAAGGGTCCATTCGGCGAGCACGCGTGCCTTGCGGTTCGTGGTGGGGACGCGGCTGAGGTGGTAGACGCGGTGCACGAACCAGGCCGGGTAGCCCTTGAGGTTCCTTCCGTAGATCCGCGCGACGCCCTTGTGCAGGCCGAGCGAGGCCACCGATCCGGCGTAGCTGTGCCGGTAGTCGGTGGGGGGCTTGCCGCGCAGGCGGGCGACGAGGTTCTCGGCGAGGCGGCGGGCCTGCCGCACGGCGTGCTGGGCGTTGGGCGAGCAGGTGGCCCCCGGGTCGGCCGCGGTGAGGTCGGGGACCGCGGCGGCGTCGCCGGCGGACCAGACGTGGTCGACGCCCTCGACGCGGAGGGCGGCGGTGCAGCGGACCCGGCCGTGCTCGTCGAGGGGGACGCCGAACTCGCGGAGCACGGGGTTGGGCTTGGCGCCGGCGGTCCAGACGAGGGTGCGGGTGGGGTGGCGGGTGCCGTCGCTGAGGGTGGCGACGCGGTCCTCGCAGGATTCCAGCCGGGTGGCGAGGCGCACGTCGATGTTGCGGCCGCGCAGCTCGCGCAGGGCGTGCACGCCCATCTGCTCACCCACCTCGGGGAGGATCCTGTCGGTTGCCTCGACCAGGATCCACTTCTGCTCGTCCGGTCGGATGTTGTGGTAGTAACGGCACGCGAAACGTCCCATGTCCTCCAGCTCGGCGAGGGCCTCGACGCCCGCGTAGCCGCCTCCGACGAAGACGAAGGTGAGGGCGGCGTCCCGGACCGCGGTGTCGCGGGTCGAGGAGGCGATGTCGAGTTGCTCGAGGACGTGGTTGCGCAGGCCGATGGCCTCCTCGACGGCCTTGAAGCCGATGCCGTGCTCGGCGAGACCGGGGATGGGAAGTGTGCGCGAGATGGAACCGGGGGCGACGACGAGTTCGTCGTAGGTCAATCGGAGTGGTTCTCCGTCGGACTCCTGCGCGGCGAGCGTGCGCACGGTGACCGTGCGGCGGGCGGGGTCGACGGCGATGGCCTCTCCGGGGACAAAGCGGCAGCGGGCGAGAACTCGACGCAGGGGAACGACGACGTGTCGTGGGGAGATCGAGCCGGCGGCCGCTTCGGGAAGGAAGGGCTGGTAGGTCATGTACGGCTCGGGGCTGACCATGGTGATCACGACGTCGCCGCGCCTGAGCTCGCGTCGGAGCCTGCGCTGGAGGCGATGCGCGGTGTAGAGACCGACATAGCCCCCACCGATCACGACGATGTGCGCGGGTTGCTTTGTCACCCGTCCATGAGGCACCCGGGGGCACGCTTTTGTCCACAGGTCGGACGGGGTCCTGCTCCGTTCGGGGGCCGGGGGCGCGTGGGGCGCGTCTCCTCCGGTCCTTCGCCCGTTGCGTTTGTCTGGCTTCTTCGGCTTATGGGGCGTCTTGGCGCTGTAGGGGGCTCTTCGGGGCTCTTGGGGCTACTTGGTCCTTCCTCGGTGTCAGTGCCCTCAACTATGTTCGTACTCACAGTCAGGGGCGGTCACTCCGTCCCTTGAACCGGGGGATTTCGATATGCCAATGCAGGGATCCGAGGCTCCGGAGGCGGCGAGCTCCGAGGGGAAGTCGGCGCCGCTGCGGGTGGACGCCCAGCGCAATCTGCGGCATGTCCTGAGCGCGGCACGGGATGTGTTCGGCGAGCAGGGTTACGGGGCGCCGATGGAGGAGGTGGCCCGGCGGGCCCGGGTCGGCGTGGGCACGGTGTACCGGCGGTTTCCGAACAAGGAGGCGTTGGTCCGGTACATCGCCGAGGAGGAGACGCAGCGGTTGACGGCCAGGGCGCGGGAGGCGCTGGCCAGGGACGACGAGCCGTGGGGGGCGTTGGCCGGGTTCGTGCTGCGGTCGGCGGCGGCG